>NZ_BSUG01000040.1 GCF_030161475.1 Tetragenococcus halophilus subsp. flandriensis
AAATTTTACAACAAACAAAATCAGGAAATATTACTACATTTTAGTCTCCTAAATAAATGGCCTAAAGTCTTGAAATATCAAGGCTTTAGGCCATTTTAACCTTTTGTAAGTGTCAAATTCAGGATCTTGGAAAAGATTACAAAATGAAGTTTTATATACATGAAAGGATCAAGCAATGAGATTTTATATCTGCTTTGCTTGATCCTTTTTTTCTATAGAAAAAACGCTAAGATATGCCTTATAAAGCTTATATCTTAGCGTTTAAAATTTAAAAAGAAAAACGATATCTAACTAGACTTGTTCTTCGTCCTCATCATCGTCTGTTTCTTCATCATCGTCATCATCGACAACGGTTAAGTCCTCTTCGATATTTCCTGGTAACTCTTCTTCATCATCATCATCTGAATTATCAGCGCCGATTTCTTGTAAATCCGAATTGTATTCAGCAATTTCTTCATCATCATCGTCATCATCGAAAAGATCATCGTCATCAGCTGCTACTAAATCAGTATCTTCAGGATCATCAGCGTTATAGTCAATAACATCTTGATCGCCACTGGCAAAGGCGTTAACCTTATTAGGCGTACGACGACGCGTTTCATCTTCATCTTCTAAGCCATGAGTAACTTCTTCATTAATCGAATCAAGAGCATACCATGAGCGCAGGCCCCAACGATTTTCACCTAATGAAATAAAACTTCCATCGGTGTTCAAATCTGTATAAAATTGAGCCAAAGAAGCACGAATTTGACTATCTGGGATACCTAAATACTCTTGGGTAGCATTTACTATATCAGAAAAGTCCATAACTTCGCCTTCTTGTTCTAAAATAGCATGAGCAACTTCGACCATCGATAAATCACTTTTATTTACATTTTCAAATACATTAATTTTCAAACAGGACACGTCCTTTCAAATCTAAAGTCAATCATACAAAACTGTCTTAAAAAAAGCAATTTTTTATGAAAAAAATTTACGAAACTAAGCAGAAAATTCTAGTAGCAAGTCATAACTACCCACTTTTTGTTCTGCCATAAATAAATCATAGGCAACTGTAACTTTCCCAGACATCGGACGATCATTTAAAGTAAAATGCAAATCTTTAGTATAAGTCGTTAGAAAAATTGTACCGTAGGGAGTTTTGTAAGTTGTTTCAAAACTTTTTCCGTAGATAAACTTTAATCGTGAATGCGTTTCTCCTGAGCGGGTCAGCTGAATAGCGCCATCAGGGAAAATTTTCATCGTAACAGGTACTGGCGGTCTGCCATCTTCTTGTTCTTCTTTGTAACGAATATAAAGAGTGTTTCCCATTCTAATCACTTGTCCACTGATATCAAACAAAAATTCTTCAGCTTCATTTTCTTGTCTTACTTCTGTTTTTAAATGAATTGAGACAGGAATACCTCGCTTTGATTCCATCTTCCATTCTCCTTTACGACAAATCAAGACTGAATTAAGTCGCCAGCAATAAAATAACTTTTGCTAGAAAACGACAAATATAGCAGTCTCCTCTATATCATTTTTCACATTTTTTTTAATTTGTCAATCAAACGACTTATTTTAACACAAAATCAGAAATAAAAATAGTCTAAACCGTTTGCTGATCTTTCTTTGTGGTATATAATAAGGTTATTATTAGAAAAGGACATATCAATGGAAATAAAACTATTTGATCAAGAAATTTTTACTAAGAAAAATGCAATGCTTCCCTTTGCATTAACAGATGTTTTAACTGAAACTGCAGGTAAAACCAATAGCAATTTGCTCCATTTTTGGCAATTTGAACAGACATTTATTTTAGGAATGAAAGATACTCGTGTCGATAATCTAGCGGCTGGCATAAAGGTCTTAAAAGAAAATCATTATGACCTGGTGATCCGTAATGCTGGTGGTTTAGGTGTCATATCCGATAAGGGGATATTGAATATTTCCTGGATTTTTCCTAAGGGTGATACTTCTATCGACCAAGGGTATGAAAAAATGTTGACGCTCATACAAAATGCTTTTCCTGAATTAACGATTCAGGCTTACGAAATCAGCCATTCTTATTGCCCGGGAAAATTTGACTTAAGTGTAGATGGTAAAAAAATCGCAGGTATTGCCCAACGTCGGCTAAAAGAAGGCATTGCCGTCATGATGTATTTAAGTGTTTCAGGAGATCAAAATAAGCGCGGAGAAATCGTGCAAGAGTTCTATCAAAAAAGTTTAGCAGAAAACTATGGTAAAAATGGTTATCCAGAAGTCTGGCCACTGACGATGACTACTCTTTCGGATGTTTTACATAAAACGATTTCTATTTCTGAAACTAAGAGGCGCTTTCTCCAAGCTTTAAATATTGACGAACCCGCCCAAAATGCACTAGATTGGGTGAAGGAAAATCAACAAGAAACACAAATTGAAAACAAATTGGTAAATATGACCAAACGAAATAAACAATTAGAGGAGCTTAACGATGTCCCAAGCTTATAAATATCAAATCCTACCGGTTGAGAAGGTTTTTCGTGACCCGGTGCATAATTATATCCATGTCAATCATCAAGTGATCCTTGATTTAATTAATTCAAAAGAAGTGCAGCGTTTGCGCCGAATCAAGCAATTAGGCACCTCTTCTTTTACTTTTCATGGCGCAGAGCACAGCCGTTTTTCACACTCTTTAGGCGTTTATGAAATCACCCGTCAAATTTGTGATATTTTCAAACAAACTTATTCTGTCGAAAAAATTGGAGAAGAAGGCTGGGATGATTCACAACGTTTAGTTGCTTTGTGTGCTGCTCTTTTACACGATATTGGTCATGGTCCTTATTCGCACACTTTTGAGCATATTTTTCATACAGATCATGAACAAATTACTGAAGCTATCATTACTTCACCGCAAACTGAAGTTTATCAAATCTTGAACCGTGTGGAGGCTGGTTTTCCTGAAAAAGTAGCTAGTGTCATCACTAAAACTTACCCTAACCCGCAAGTTGTACAAATGATTTCTAGTCAAATCGACGCAGATCGGATGGATTATTTACTGCGCGATGCTTATTATACAGGCACAAAATATGGTACCTTCGATTTAACAAGAATCTTGCAGATGATTCGTCCTTGTAAGAGCGGTATTGTTTTTGCAATGGAGGGTATGCATGCGGTAGAAGATTATATCGTATCAAGATATCAAATGCATATCCAAGTCTATTTCCACCCAAGTTCAAGAGGAATGGAAGTGGGTCTGGAACATTTGTTAAATCGCGCGCATGAACTTTTCTTCGAAGAAAAAGAAATGTTTCAAAATACAGCGCAATTGCTGATTCCTTTTTTTAGAGAGAATTTTACATTAGAAGATTACCTACGCTTAGACGACGGTGTACTAAATACTGCTTTTAACCTTTGGACAGAGGCTAATGATCCAGTTTTAAATGATCTTTCCCGACGTTTTTTAAATCGTAAACCCTTAAAATCTTGTCGTTTTGCACCAGAAAGGCAAGAAACTTTAATAGAAACAATGAGCCATATTGTAGAAAAAGCAGGTTTCAATCCTAAATACTATACAGCGATTAACTCCAGCTATGATCTACCTTACGATTTTTATCAACCCAAACTAGAAAAACATCGTACACAAATTGAGCTACAACAAAATGACGGTACTTTAATCGAGTTATCGCAAATCAGCCAGTTGGTAGCTGCTTTAGCTGGACAAGAGCAAGGAGATCACCGCTTTTATTTTCCTAAAGAAATGATCGATCCAAAATTACAAAACGATTCTGATCTGTTTGGCGAAACTTATCGCTTATTTGCTTCTCATATTCACAATGGCGAATTGATTTAAAAAAGAAGCTCTGTCACTTATATTTTGACAGAGCTTCTTTTTATCTAATAATTATTTTTCATCCATTTTTGTAGGGCCCAACGATGACTTCCTCTTTTTAGTAAAAGCATCGCATCATCTGGTGTGACCCAATGAAGCTGATTATTTTTTTCAGTAGGTTCAGCTACTTTTTCCCACTGATCGGCAAGATAAAAATATCCCGGATGCGCAAAATAAGTATCACGATGGCTAGAATAAAAATATTCCTTGGCTTCTCCCAAATAAGCCCCAATTTTTACCTTAAAACCAACTTCTTCTAACATTTCACGTGCGATGGTTTGTTCATGCGTTTCGTCTTTTTCAATTTCCCCGCCAGGTAAAAAGAAGGCGCCATTGGGTGCTTGTACTAAAATAACTTCTTGTTTTTCCTTACGATGAATAACAATATAGGCGCCATAACGTGCTTGATATTTCTTTCCTTCTTCTTTTTTGCCAAAAACAGCTTCTTTCATTTTTGCCTCCATGAGTGGTTTTCTTTGCATTTTACTTGATTTCACAAAAAGAAACAAGTTTTATCTAGCTTTTTATCATTTTTATTTAATTATAAAAATTCAATATGTTATAATACCCTTATCTAAACAGAAAGGATGACTCAAACAATGAGAATGGCACACACTTGTGTACGTGTAAAAGATTTAAATGCTTCCGTTGAATTTTATCAAAATGCATTTGGTTTTGTGGAAAATAGTCGTAAAGACTTTCCAGAAGCAGAATTCACACTCGTTTATCTATCTTTACCAAATGATGACTATGAGTTGGAACTTACCTATAATTACGACCACGGCGCTTATGATCTAGGTGATGGCTACGGACATATTGCAATCGCCACTGAAGATCTACAAGCTTTACATGATGAACATGAAGCTGCTGGATTCGATATCACAGAGCTAAAAGGCCTGCCAGGCGTTCCTCCATCTTATTATTTCATTAAAGATCCAGATGGCTACAAAATTGAGGTAATCAAAGAAGACTAATTTGGGTATTTAAAAAGTTCTGCAGTTTTATTTGCTGCAGAACTTTTTTATTTAACAAAAAAATCTAAAATTGCTTGATAAACTAGATCTTGATCAACTTCATTGATCACTTCATGTTTCATATGAGGAAAATCAAGCATCTCAACGTCATGATAGCCAATCTTATTTAAAGTTTTTTTCGTATCAACGAGTCCCCTTTTTCCTCCAGTAATCGATACATCCTCTGCACCAGTAATACTTAAGATAGGTAAGTCAGGGTTTTGGCAAGCAAAAAAACTAATATCTTTTAAGCGACGTATGCTCTCCCAAAGTGTAGTCACACCAATATTGTTATAACCTGGAAGCATCCGTGGATCACGTAAAGCTTTTTCTATTTCTATCTCGTTATTGGCCAACCAAGTTTTATCTGTTGAACCAAAATTCGATAATTTTTTTAAAATCCAAGAGTAACTTTTTTTGCCTGCCAGCACATCCGCAATCAGTGCAAGCATAACACCGTACTTAGCTTTTTTCTGATATTGAAGTGTTCCCGTCAATAATAATTTTGTAATTTTTTGATCATTGTTTTGCAAGTATAGACGAGCGAGTACCGAACCAAAAGAATGCCCGTATAGATAAACCGCCGCACTTGGAAAACGATCATTAATAAATTGCGTAATCTTCAATTGATCTTTTACCATTCGTTTTACACTCGGCATTTGTCCCAAGGGGTTCTTCTTGTCCACAGAATCGCCATGTCCACGATTATCGCTCAAAACAACGGCAAAACCATTTTTTGCTAGAAAGAAAGCTAAATGACGATAACGTAAGCGATGCTCTAAGATGCCATGGACTACTTGAACAACAGCTTTTACTGCTTGATTTTTAGGTTGAATGATTGTTAAAGCCAGTGGTAGTCCATCTTCTGTAATCAAGTAGGTATCTTCTTGTGTCGTGTCGTCAAAAACTGCCGTGCTCATTTTTTCTGATACCGGTTCTTTTAAGACAATCGTTTCCGGCTGATTTCGAAATAATAAATAACTAGCGAGTCCTAAACCTAGTAAACTACTTTTTAGCAAAGACTTTTTCTTTTTCACAATTTCTCCTCCCTTCACTAACGCCACTTTCTTAGTTTTAATTATAACACAGTCAATCATCTCTTTAGAATAAGAAAGCGTCTTAATGAAAATGAGGGGACCTCTTAAAAACTTCCCTTGATTTTTAGAAAAATGAAGGGAAGTCTAATAAAGTTCCCTTCTTTTTGTATAAAATCGAGGGAAGTATTGCGGACTTACCTTCATAATGTATAAAATCAGGGGAAGTATCGCGGACTCCCCCTTCTTTTTACATTAAAAAAATCCAGATGAAATCAATCACCTGGAATCTTTTAGTAAATCTTACATATGAGAAGAAATCATTGCTTCCAATTGGTCTTTTGTTTGCACGCCAATTGCTTTATCCACAACTTCTCCATCTTTTTTCAAAATTAATGTTGGAATACTCATAATCCCAAAACTTGCGGGTACTTCTGGATTTTCGTCAACATCAATTTTTACTACACGAAATTCATCTTCGTCGTATTCTTGTTCAACTTGTTCTAAGATAGGTGCTTGCATTCTACAAGGACCACACCAAGTCGCCCAAAAATCGATCATCACTAAGCCTTGTTCTGTTTCTACATTAAAATCTTTATCTGTTACTGTTTGTGCCATGATTTTTTGTACCTCCAATTCAATAGACAAAGTATAGCACCTTCATCACTACTTGCAAACTAACTTGCTCATTTAATTCCCTTATTTAAAATTGACCACTGTGGCCCCATTACCGCCTTGATTAGCTGGTGCAAAATCAAAGTTTTTTACACTGCGATGTTTTTTCAAATAATTAAACACACCTTTGCGTAAAGCACCGGTTCCTTTACCATGTACAATAGTAACTTGCGGATATCCAGCTAAAATAGCTGCATCTAAATACTGGTCTAGTTCACTTAAAGCATCTTCATAGTGTTTGCCTCGTAAATCCAACTGGCTGGAAACGTGAGGCCCAGAAGAATTTAAAGTGGAGACATGACGTTTGGGAGCAGTCTCTTCTTTAGTAGGTGCAATAACTTGTAAATCTTCTTCATCTACATCCATTTTTAAAATCCCCAGTTGTACTTGCCATTGATTTTTCCCAATTTTATCTAATAGCTCGCCACGCTGGTTATATGGAACAACCAGCACTTCATCGCCTGCTTTAAATTGTTTTTCTTTTTTCGCTTTTTGTAAAACTTTGTTCTTTTTCAAGTGATCTTCTGGCTGTTGTAATTGATTTAGCTCTCCTTTAGCTTGAATCAATTCATTTTCTTTAACGTTCTTCTGACCGCTTTCTTGTTGCATTTTACGCAGATTTGCAATAATTTCATCAGACTGGTCTTTCGCCTGCTCTACAATGTCATTGGCTTTACTGCGTGCTTTATCAAATTCATTTTCTTTTTGTTCATAAAAATATTGGTAAGCTTCTTTTAGGTCTTTGTACAACTGCTGAGCTTCACTAACATAATGTCTTAATTCTGAATACTCTGTTTCAGCCATCTTGCGTCGATTTTCTAAGTCAGTGATCATCTCGTTTAGATCTTGACTTTCACCGTTCATGATTTGTTTAGCAGAGTCAATCAGTGTTTGATCAAGCCCTAGACGGCGTGAGATTTCAAATGCGTTACTTCTTCCCGGGACACCAATTAACAATCTAAAGGTGGGACTTAAGGTATCAACATCAAATTCCATCGAGGCATTTACTGTCTTTGGCCGATTATAACCATAGACTTTTAACTCTGGATAGTGGGTGGTTGCCATCACGTAGGCTTGTTTAGCAGCCAAATCATCTAAAATCGCGATCGCTAAAGCTGCCCCTTCTTGTGGGTCAGTTCCTGCACCCAATTCATCAAATAAGACTAGGCTATTTTTATCAACTTGATTCAATACATTCACGATAGTCGTCATATGAGAAGAAAAAGTGGACAGATTTTGCTCAATGGATTGCTCATCACCAATATCAGCAAACACTTCAGTAAAAATTCCCATTTGACTGTCTTCACCAGCAGGTATAGGCAAACCGGCTTGTCCCATTAGCTGTAATAAACCTAGCGTTTTTAATGTGATTGTCTTACCACCTGTATTAGGCCCGGTAATAACTACAGCTTGGTAATCTTCTCCAATCATAATATCATTAGCGATCACTTGTGTTTGATCCAAAAGTGGATGTCTAGCCTGTTTAAAGTACACATGATTTTCTTCATTGACCAAAGGTACGACTGCTTTTAAATCTTTAGCAAAACGAGCTTTAGCATTCATAAAGTCAAATTTTCCAATAACATAAGCATTATGCATTATCTCTTTACGACTAGGCACCAACTCTGCTGATAATTCTGAAAGAATACGAGCAATTTCATCTCTTTCAGCAATTTGATATTGTCGCAAACGATTATTCATTTCCACCACTTGCCCAGGTTCGATAAAAAGGGTTTGACCAGAAGAGCTTTGATCATGGACCACACCGCCGAATACATTGCGGTTTTCTTGCCTTACCGGGATGACATAGCGTTCATTTCGCATCGTTACTAGCGCATCACTAAGATAACGAGCTTGTTTACCATGAATAATACCATCCAGGTTTTCTCGGATACTTTGTTCACTGCGCGTAATATTACGACGAATATTTTTAAGTTCATCTGAAGCTTCATCGGTAACGCGTCCATCTTCATCGATCGCACTTTTCAAACGTTTTCTTAAAGCCGGCAAAGCGGTTAATTGTTCCTGCCAAGCGTATAAACGATTGAATTGTGTCTCATCTTCCTTAAATTCCTCCAAAAAAGTGTTCACTTCTGCTGTAGTCGTTAACACCCTTGAAATTTGAGCTAATTCGACACCATTTAAATCAGCACCGATCTCTATTCTTTTCATGTGAGCTTGAATATTTTCAATTTTGGGGATCGGAATTCCCCCACGTAGGCGCAGAACTTTCATCGCATCGTCGGTTTCTTCTAGATAAGAAATAATAGATGACACATCGCTTACCGGCACCAAGCGACGCAGCTCTTCTTTCCCCTGATCAGTCACCAAATATTGTGCGATTTGGTTTTTGACTTGATTAAATTCTAAGGTATTTAAAATATCGTGATTCAATTCCTTCATTTTTTCACCTGCTTTCGCAACATTTTCCATCAGCGTGAAAATAGAGCAGTTTTGCATTGAGTCGCAAAAACTGCTCTACAATTTTTAGATAATGTTAGTTATCCATAATTTATCCAACATATTGGATAAAAACGGTGTTTTATCTACAATAAAATCAGCAGTAAAACTTCTATTAAACATATTTTGAATGCCATCTACTGGTAACATCGTTAAAACTTTCAAAAATAGTAAAATCGTTATATACATCAATACTGTATTTAAAATACCTGCCACTAACCAGTCGTCTTCCAGAACCCGTGTAAAGCGAAGGTTTCTAAGAAAAAGCATAACAAATTTTGTCACTAACCAGCCAATAAGCAACCAGCCGACAAAAGCAACAGCCGCATAATAAGCTTTATCTAAGTCAAAAGACAGCTCTTGGCTATAATAAACCATCTCTGTTTCTGGGGTTACTGATAAATAAGGTACATATAACTCAATCTTTTCTCCCCATTGTTCGTAAAGACCCAGGGCAAGAAAAAAGGAAAGAATACAACCTACAGTGTATATTAGTTGTAAAGCTGTTGCCCGTCTTGCACCAGTGTAAAATGAAAATAATAGTAATAAGAATATTATAAAACCGATCATCCAGTCTTCCTTTCTGCTAGCTTTGAGTTACCTTTTTTTGAATACTCTGCTTGCGCTTTTCATTTAAGATTTGTTGTGCTTGTAAGTGATCATGAATTTGTGCGTCACTATTTCCTTGATCTTTCAGCACTTTTTTTGCTTCTTGTTCTATTTCTTCAATGCGTTGAATACGTTCTTTAAGTTCTGTTACCTCACTTGCTTTTTGTTGTAAGGTTTCATTTTCTTCTTTTAAGTCTAATAATTCTTTTTGTTTTTTTAACTGATCAGACACCGTATTAATCGCAAGTAAAATCGCCGCATGCTCACTGTCTATCTCGGCAGACATTCTTTTAATTTCTTTCAGCTGATCGTTGACAAGTTCAGTCACCATCTTTAAATGCTTGGGATCTTCTTTGCTGATAATGGTGTAGTTTTGATTTTCAATCGTCGCTTTAAAACGATTCTTTTGCTTGACCACTTGGTTCAGCCTCCTATATCTACAAGTACTTTTTTATTATAACACTTTCAATGTTTTTTATTAAAAATACCTTTCTATTATAAAGGAAAATATTAATTTTTTCCACGTATTCACTTATTTTACTACATTTCAATCAGAAACGCATTATGCTAAAATAAAGCAATAATATTAGAAGGGAAATTTTTCATGGGAACAACCGTTGTTAAACTAAATAAAGAAAAATTAAAAGAAGCAAAACAGTACTACAAAGCTTACATAAGCTCACGTAAAATCCCCTATGCTGCTTTTTTTGCCAAAAAAGATGGCATAACAATCACAGCTTACAACTCAGGAAAAGTCATGTTTCAAGGGGATAATGAAAAACAAGAAGCTACATTATGGGAAAATACAGCCGTAGAAAATAGCAAAAAAACAACTGCTTTACCAGCTGATTTTGCGCAAAAAAGTATTATAGGCAGTGACGAAGTAGGTAACGGCAGTTATTTCGGTCCGTTAGTCGTATGTGCTGTCTATGCTGATAAAAATCATTTAGACGTCTTAAAAAAACTGGGAGTAAAAGATTCAAAGATGCTTGATGACAAGCAAATTCTAAAACTTGCCCCTAAATTGGAATCATCTATTCCTTTTCAAAAACTAGTGGTTACACCAAAAAAATATAACCAGATACAACCGCAATATAATGCTGTGCACATGAAAGTAGCATTACATAACCAATGTATTCATTTACTATTAGAAAAAATTAGTCCGCAAAAACCTGAAGCAATTCTAATCGACCAATTCGCCCAAGAAACAACTTATCGCAAGTATTTGAAAAGTGAAAAAAATCCGGTAACGCAAAATCTTTATTTCATTACCAAAGGAGAACAATACCATTTAGCTGTTGCGGCGGCCTCAATTATTTGCCGCGCTGAATTTTTAAACGCGCTTAAACAACAATCACAAGAAGTCGGTATCGACCTTCCTTCAGGCGCCGGTTCACAGTCTGACAAACAAGCCGCTAAAATCATCAAAAAAGGCGGCATTGAACTATTAACAAACTACGCAAAGCTTCATTTTAAAAATACAGAAAAAGCGCAGAAAATCGCACAAACAAAATGAGCTAAATTTAAGGACCTATTTCGAAAAATAGGTCCCTTTCTTATAATATTTTTTATTAGCCGGCAAATTGGAAAACAATACCCACCAAAGCAGATAAAGCAATAAAAATAACTGGATGCAACTTTTTAAATAAGCGATGTCGCATGATAAAAAATAAGAAAATAGCTAAAACCAGCGACTTCCAATTAATAAATCCCAGCCAATCTCCTGCATCAATCAAGCTTGAAACATCAAATAAATCCATCCATACCACAGAAAAACCAGCCGCTGCAATCAGTGCAGTCGACGCAGGTCTCAAACCATAAAATACCGATTCCACATAAAAATTATTTCTAAATTTAGTTAAAAAGCGACCAATAATGATAATAAGAATAATAGCAGGCATAACAAGTCCTACTGTAGCTACAATGCCCCCGAAAGCCCCAGCTGTTAAATTCCCGGCATAGGTCGCCATATTAATCCCTATCGCTCCTGGAGTTGATTCAGAAATAGCGATCATATCCGCTAGCTGGTCATAGCTAAACCAGCCTGTTCGATCAGACATGTCATATAAAAACGGCAAAGTTGCAAGCCCGCCGCCCACAGAAAACAAGCCCGTCTTGAAGAATTCATAAAAAAGTTGTAAATAAATCATTTTTGCTGACGTCTCCTTTCTTGCAGCTTAGCAGCGACTCCGATAAAAGCTGCTAAAATAATTAATATCACAGGAGACCAACTTGTAGAGACAGATAGGATAAAAACAAGAGCAAAAATGAAAATACCTACTTTGTCTACAATTGAATTTTTCCAAAGTTTTAACACAGCATTTAAGATCAGAATATATACACTCACACGAATACCAGCAAAAGCGTTTTGTATGATGGCTAATTCAGAAAAATTTTGCATAAACATGGAAATTAACGTGATAATAATATAAGAAGGAAAAACAAAGCCTAGAGTAGCTACTATACCTCCAAGCGATCCTCGCTGTTTCTGGCCGATAAAAGTAGACGTATTTACAGCTATAATCCCTGGAGTTGTCTGCCCTATAGCATAAAAATCGACAAGCTCTTCATCTGTCGCCCAGTTTTTATTTTCCACCACTTCCCTTTGAAGGATAGGTAACATCGCATAACCGCCGCCAAACGTTAATACCCCAATGCGACTAAAAGTTAAAAATAAATCAATGAATATATTCATAATCTCCTCCTTGAAGACGAATAATAATTTATAAAACAAAATACGAAAGTTCTATTAAATGATATATTAACATTAAGGTATCAACAAGACCAGAAAATACACGAAAAGTAACAGATCCGTCTATTAAATCAGCTAAAAAACTAAGAATGGAAAAGCAGATTCAACATAGCTTTCTATTTTCTTTGAGCTATCCATTCAGATTTCTCATTGTTTTCTGGTTTCTTTGAGCTATCCGTTTAGATTCCTCACTGTTTTCTGGTTTCTCTGAGCTATCCGTTTAGATTCCTCATTGTTTTCTGGTTTCTCTGAGCTATCCATTCAGATTTCTCATTGTTTTCTGGTTTCTTTGGGGTATCCATTCAGATTCCTCACTGTTTTCCAAAAAATGATGTAATCAATACATTAAACAATCGGCAAAAATAAGACAAAAAAATAAGAACGCTGACGTATCAACGTTCCAAGTAGTAAGCGGGTGACGGGGATCGAACCCGCGACTGCAGCTTGGGAAGCTGCTATTTTACCACTAAATTACACCCGCATAACAAAAACTATTATAGTTCAATGCAATAAAATACACAATAGACATTGGGAGAAAATTTATTTGTTTTTTAATGTATATATATGTACCTCTCTACTGATCAAAATTAAGGGCCTTATCAAAAGTTGAAAGCTACCGATCACAAATAAAACTGTTCCATAAAAAGTCGTTGATTCTTTAAAAAACATAAAACTACCAACGATAAAAAATAAAGCCAAAATGATATCATTTAATTGATACAAAAAATTGTAGAAGGCATCAATTTTTATATCATGATGAAATAAGGTAAATGTTAACTCTCTTCGATTATTTTGCTCCATTATAAACACCTCAATACAAAATTTTACTAACAAAAATAAAAAAGATAAAGTATCTTGTTTTTGATTAAAAAAACAGGAAAAGGACTCCCCCTTTTCCTGCATTTATACATTGAATAAATTATTGTTGCCATTCTTCAACTGTATCTTCATTATCTTCGATCCAGTCTCTTGCTGCGTCTTCTGGATCTTCACCGTCTTCAATGTCTAACATTACGGTGTTCATATCTTCTTCAGTCCATTCGAAGTTATCCAATAGGCTGTATACTTCTGGCATATCATCTTCTAGTCCTTCACGAACCATTGTATGAATACTTTCAGCATCTCCCATTGTTCCTTCTGGGTCCTCTAGATATTTAAGGTCATATCTTTCAAACATCCAGTGTGGAGACCAACCAGTAATTGCAATTGGATCTTCATTTTGAATGGCACTACCTAATTGTGAAGTCATCGCCCCACTAGAAGATGGCGTTACTTCCCAATCGGACAAGTTATCATAAGTTTCAACAGTATCTTCTGCTGCAGCAACAACACCAGCACCTGGTTCAATACCAATAATTTCTTGATCAGGCACTTGGTCATCTAGATCTTCGATAGAATCAACATCCATATATTCAGGCACAACAATTCCTAATTGTGCTGCGTCTGGCAAGTTTGGACCTAAGTCTTCTACCTGGTCACCAAATTCTTCATATTGTGCTTCGTGTGTAACTGGCAACCAACCAGCGACCATACCATCTGATTCGCCGTTAGCAACAGCTTCCCACATTACAGCATTATCTAAAGGTGTAATGTTTACATTATAGCCCATGTCTTCTAGTACTTGGCCTACAACATTGGTTGAAGCAACTTCTGTATCCCATTCTACCATGGATAGTTCAACGGTATCACCACCGCCGTTGCCGCCACCTTCAGCGTCGTTATCTCCTCCACCATTACTGCAAGCAGCTAATAATAGCGTTGAGCTTAGTGCCAACATACCTACTAACTTCTTCTTCAAAACAAAACATCCTTTCTTAATATTTTAAAAATTGAATAACAATTTTTATTCACTAATCATCAGGAGACTCAAAAGATAAACAAAGTGATTACACTCTATTCATCTTTTACTCGTCTCAAATTTTCTCAAGCGACTTTCAATAAATAAATATCATACTTCTCTTTAACAAAAGTCGATGAGAATCTAATTTCTCTGGCATACTTTTTTTACTTTCTTATATGCCTGCTTTAATTATCACTTGAACTATTTCCACTAGTATTTAAATTTTGTGTAAAGCGGTCCATAATAATCGCTAAAATAACAATAGCTATACCATAAACAAAACCGTTACCTACTTGTGAACGTTGTACCGCTGATAATACCCCTTGTCCTAAACCAGGGGCGCCGATCATAGAAGCAATAACAACCATAGATAGAGCTAACATCAAGGTTTGGTTAATCCCTGCAAAGATATTTCCTTTGGCTAAAGGCATTTCTAGTTTAAATAATTTTTGCCAACCTGTGCCCCCAAAAGAATCGGAAGCTTCTACTAGTTCCACCGGTACTTGACGAATTCCAAGATTTGTCATACGGACAGTCGGTGGCAGTGAAAAGATCACTGATGCAAAGACCCCAGGTACCATACCGATACCAAAGAAGGCAACGGCTGGAATCAAGTAAACAAATCCCGGCATGGTCTGCATGAAGTCAAGAATCGGTGTAATAATGTTTCTGGCGATTTCACTTTTTGACATTAAAACACCCGCTGGTACGCCAATAATGACAGAGATCAGACTTGAAATAATCACTAAAGTAAGGGTACTTAACAAGTCAGACCACAAATCTTGGTTATAAATCAATAACAAACCAAGTAAAGTAAATGTAGGTAATTGCCATTTTTTTCCACCAAGGAAAAATGCAGCTACTGTAACTATCAAAATAAACAATAATGGATGAATCATGTTTAAGCCATTGGTCATAGCATCCATAATGTTTTGCCCTAAGGTTTGCAAGAATGAGAAAAAGGCAGCCCAATGTTCAGTTAGCCAATCTACGCCGGTGTCAACCCATTCCGAGAGTGGGAGCTCATTTTGTAAAAAATCAAGCATTTGCACTCACCTCTTCCTTGTCTGTTGACTCTGTTGCTTCATCAGCTTTTTGTTCTTCATCGTCTTTTCCAGTATCGGTGTCAGTCATTGCCCCGATTACACTACCACGAACGACAACACCTACCACACGATCCTCTTCGTCAACGACAGCTAGAGGTGCAGCAGAGTTTTGAATCATATTAAAGATATCCGTTACTAAGGTATCTTTTTCCACCTTTTGTACGTTTTTATCCAATACTTCTGTTAGTGGTTTTTCATTTTTACGTGCATCCAAAGCATTTTCAGCTGTTAAGCTTCCTTTTAAATAACGTTTACGGTCAACAGCTAGTAACATACTAATTTCTTCTTTACGCATTCTTTGTAAAGCCACATTAGGACCGTCTGCTTCTGCATTAATTGTCAAAGCAGGCTCCATAATATTTTCGGCTGTTAGCACCTTGGAACGGTCGATATCTTCGGTAAACTCACGTACGAAATCATTGGCTGGATGCGTCAAGATTTCTTCACCGGTACCGATTTGCATTACTTCACCATCACGCATTAAAGCAATCCGATCACCGATACGCAAAGCTTCGTTCAAATCGTGGGTGATAAAGATAATGGTTTTTTGTACGCGTTCTTGTAAGTCCATTAAATCATCTTGCATATCCCGACGAATCAAGGGGTCCAAAGCAGAGAAAGCTTCGTCCATAAGTAGCACTTCTGGATCGTTAGCTAAAGCACGTGCTAAACCCACCCGTTGTTGCATCCCACCGGATAGTTGATTAGGATATTGATCTTTAACAGAAAGCAAACCAGAGTTATCTAAAGCTGCTTCTGCTTTTTTCCGACGTTCTTCCTTCGGTACGCCTCGTACTTCTAGACCATATTCCGTATTTTGTAAAATGGTCCGTTGGGGAAAAAGACCAAAGTTTTGGAAAACCATATTGGCCTTGGTACGACGAACTTCACGTAAATCCTCTTTAGACATTTTCGCTACGTCTTCATCGTCAATGTAAACCGAACCTGAGGTAGGTTCAATCAAACGATTGATCATTCGTACTAAAGTAGATTTCCCACTTCCGGATAAGCCCATGATCACAAAGACTTCTCCTTCGTTAACATCAAAACTTACATCATGTACACCGACAGTCGCGCCAGTTTCTTTTAAGATTTCTTGTTTTGATTTTCCCGCTTTTACTTGTTCGAGCGCTTGTTGACTTCTTCGACCAAATATTTTGGTTAAATGTTCTACGCGAACTTTTTTACTCAAAAGTTAACACTCCTTCTTTTCTCCTTTTTTTCAGAAAACTACCATGAAAGTGACCATACTATAGTATCATCGAGTTGTCACTTTGTCAAAAAAGAATAACATTTTTTCTTATTTCCTGTTGAAAACTTCCTATAATCAGAAAATTTTGTACGCTTAACCAACTGTTATTAAAGGATTTGCTTTCATAATCTATACTTAGTCCACAATCTAAGAAGAAAAATCCTTTGCTTTTATTAAGAACTGACAACAGACGATTTATCTTAAGTGGTCAGTTTAGACAAACTTTGTAAAATGATATCATAATAACTGTTAGACTTAAACCCTTAATTTTTAGAAAGTTTTAGAAAAAGGAAAATAAAATCACATTTGTCTATCCTTTTTGCAGGTGGAGCTTTTTTGAACGACAAGCTTTTTGATAAAACTTTTCAATTCTTGAAACCTCCTCCTCTCTAAAATTGTGTCCCTTTTTTAAACAAAAATAGTTTATGAGTTACAAACAACAGTATACTATTAAATATATAGTCAACAGCAGTAAAAAGCAAATAATATTTATCCGTTAACAATAACCTTTGATACAATGAACAATTGAAAAAATCTATTAATTAAAGGATAATAAAATTTAAGGAGGCTTACTTTATGCAAAAAATTGCCATTATTGGCGGTGGCGTCATTGGAATTACTTTAGCCAATTATTTGGATACAACAAAATATGATGTAACTTTATTTGATGATGAAAGTGGACAAGCAACCAAAGCTAGCGCAGGTATTATTTCTCCCTGGTTATCTAAACGTAGGAACAAACGATGGTATCGTTTAGCTAGAGATGGCGCAGCTTTTTTTCCAAAACTAGTATCTGACATGAATATTTCTGAGAAAATATATGCCAAAAATGGTACGATCCTTTTACGAACAAACGGATTGGAAGAGCTAGCAAGTTTAGCCGAACAGAGAAAGAAAGACGCGCCTGAAATCGGCGAAATCAGCTTACTTTCCGCTAAACAAACAGCGGACAAGCTGCCTTTGTTGGCGCCTCAAGAATCTTTGTACATTTCGGGCGGCGCTAGATTAGATGGATTATTATATTTGAATCATATGAAAAAACTAGCGGAAGAAAAACAAGTTCACTTAATTCAAGAAAAAGTAGCTATAAATAAGGAAAGTGAGCGGTGGCAAGTTAATACCAAAGGACAACAGTTTTCAGTCGACTATGTTATATTGGCTGCCGGTCCTAACTGTAAGACCCTACTAGAGCCTCTTGGTTACCAAGTAGATCTTCGTCCGCAAAAGGGACAACTGATTGTTTTTCAAACAAAACAAAAACAAAGTAAACAATGGCCAGTCGCTATGTTGGATAATGAAGTGGATTTGATCCCCGCTAACGATGGACAAATAATTATCGGCGCAACCCATGAAGATGAGACGCAGTGGGATCTTCAACCTACATCTGCAGCTTTTGAAAAATTAACTAATAATAGTATAGATTTTTTACAGTCTCCTGAAAGACTTTTAGAAAACTCTTTTTCTTATCGCATAGGAACCCGTGCTTATACTTCAGATTTTGCGCCTTTTTTTGGTTCCTTACCCGATGATCCAACACTTTTTGTCGCTAGTGGATTGGGATCTTCCGGTTTAACAACCGGACCATATATAGGCTATTTGTTAGCAGAATATTTCAATGAAGGAAGCTGGTCCACTGAAGATTATCAAAAAACATTAGATACTTATATACAAGCTCCCTCTTTTTAAATAAAAGCAATCGAAATAGCTATACACTCTGTTTCGATTGCTTTTTTTTATTTATTTGCTTTACGCCAAAAAGTTGGATAATCTTGTTTTTCATCGAGGTTAAATTGAATAATATCGTAAAGAAGTGGATAGTCGATCGCTTCCTCCCACTTTATACGAAAAGTACTTTTGCCCATTGAATAACCACAAGCCGTTATCCTATCAAAAAATTGTTTTATACCCGCGACCTCGGGTGATACCGTGATATGCTTTTTGGTTTTGATAAAAGAAATGATAAATGTTTCTTTGTAAACAAACATGGGTTCATTCCACTTAAAAACTAGCTGCAACTGAGGGAACTTGCTGTAAACAGCGTTGGTCAGTGTAGTAAATTTTTCTTGATGTTCTTTCTTTTCAATACTTGCGATATAATCTTCTAAATTCTGCATTACACTTAACTCCTTTTTATTAGAATGGATTTCCATATTTCTCACAATAATTATAAAAACCATATCTGTTCATAAACATCGTTTTTTCAATATTTTCAGGCGTATCAAATGCAATCAGATCTAAGACTAATTCAGTAAATTCAAGTGGCGCCGTACCATTGGCAGTAACCAATTGCCTATCTTTTACCGCTTGCTTTTCTATATAATTATCTGCAGATGTATAAAACTCATAATCCTTCCATAAATCCACAGAATTTCCAGTGTGCTTATAATCATTCAAAAAACCGTTTTTCGCCAGATAATCAACAGCACCACATATAGCAGCTATTACAATATCTTTATTAAAAGCTTCTTCGACAAATTTTAAAAGCTCTCCACTACTATTATCCCAAGAATTACCACCAATCATCACCAAGAGATCATAATCCTTAGCTTCAGAACCAATAACATAATCCAGCAAAACTGAAAAACCGCCTAAAGAAACAACTTTTTGCCTATCCGAAATTGTTTTGACCGACCAAGTTTCACTCTGATTTAATGTTGAAGCTAAATAAGACCCTTCCCAATCGGCAAACTCATCTAGCAAAAGAAACAAAGCTTTTCTCATAATAAAGCTCCTTTTTATTTTATTGTAACCAAATACTGGAAAAAGTATATAAAAATGCTCGTAAAGCTAGTCCAAATTAACTTTACGAGCATTTCTTTAAAATAGTGGTACAACTGCGCCTTGGTATTCTTCATCAATAAATTCTTTCACATCATCACTGTGTAATGACTCCATCAAGGCTTCAATAGCTGGATCGTCTTCGTTGCCATTTTGAACAGCAACAATATTGGCATAAGTTTGCGCCGCTTCGGAATCTTGGTCTTCAAGTTCTAAAGCATCATCTTCTACATCAAAACCTGCATCTACCGCATAGTTACCGTTAACCACAGATAAATCTACGTCTTGCACCGTACGCGGAATTTGCGAAGCTTCTAGTTCTGTTATTTCAAGATCTTTAGGGTTTTCCTCGATGTCATTAGTTGTAGCTTCAATCCCACTATCTTCAGCCAATGTGATTAAGCCAGCTTCTTCAAGTAATAATAAAGCTCGGGCGCCATTAGTCGCATCATTAGGAATCGCAATTTCTGCACCATCTTGTAAATTATCGAGTGTTTCAGTTTTACCAGGATATAATCCTAAAGGTTCAAAATGAACTTCTCCTGCCGAAACCAAATCCGTGCCGTTTTCTTCGTTAAAGTTATCTAAATAAGGTTCATGTTGATGGTAACTAGCATCAAGATCTCCTTCATCCAATGCTTGGTTAGGTAATACATAGTCATCGAAAACTTCAACCTCTAACTCATAGCCTTTTTCTGCCAAATCATCTTCTGCCTGTTCTAAAATCTCCGCATGGGGCGTAGAACTAGCTCCTACTGTTAATGTTTCATCGCCATCACCAGAACCACTACCTTCGTCATTACCACCTGAACATGCCGCTAAACCAAAAACCGTTAGTCCTAGTACACCAGCATATAATGTTTTTTTCAAACTTGTTCTCATTTTAACCCCTCCAAAATTTTTTTCATTCGAACAAAAAGTTCAATAACGCCAAATAAAAAGCCCTTTTACCAATATAAACTGATAAAAGGGCGAAATTTTCACGGTACCACCTTGTTTTAGAAGCTAAAGCTTCTCTTAACCCATCTCCAATAAAAGAAATGGCATTCAAGATAACGATTGAACCTTTCGAAATCATCTACCTATCGATGATTTATCCTCCGAGACCATCTTCATTTCCTATCTCATAACCTTTTTCACCCAACAAGGTCTCTCTAAAAAAAGATCAGAAACTACTCTTCTCATCAACGGAATTCTCATGTGTTTTGTTGTATTGTAATTTACACTAGAAAGCAGGAGTTGTCAAGTCCTTTATCGTCTAATATTACTCTCTAATCAAGGCTTGTGTCGTGCATCTAAAAGAACCGCCAAACATTCTAGAAACATGATAATCAAGTGTTTCTACTTTTATACCTTTTGCTTCAATTTTTGCGATCAAATCAGTAAAAGCCTGGTCGGTAACATACACCTGCTCGTTGATTGGCAAACCGTTCGCTATTAAATTGGCAGCTTCTTCTAGTGAAACATTGATTTTTTCCCAATCTTTCAATTCTTCGGGAATACCATCTAAGAAAGCTTCTTCACAGGTAATCATTAGCCCTTCTTTTAGCATACTAAGCGCACAATCTAAATGTAAAATCGATGGATGCAAACGAACTGACACCACCTTACAATCAAAGGGCTCCAGCAGTTGTTTTAACCAGTAAATACCATTTAGATTACTAGCCAAACCAGAATAACCGACAAAAACCGTTTTGCCTAAAACAACGACATCTCCACCTTCGATAAATGGTCCGGCTTCACTGTTTTCACCTTCTGCTAAATCAGGCTGAAGAGCGGCAAGATAATAGCTTTCATTGTTTTTTACCCATTCATTTAAAACCGGACGAATCGGAAATATTTCTCTACGACGATGCATGAAACGTAAATTCCCTTCAATGATAAAAGAACCAATCGTAAAAAAGGGATCTCTAGAAAAGAAGTTGCTATAACCAGCACCTTGGTTTTTTCCATGCTATTTTTCGTGCTGTGTAAGTAAACGAGGTCTGAAAACCTCAACGCCATAAGATTCAAGCAGTGCTTGCATGTTTATTTTTTCTTTTTCCCATTCATTTTGTAAATTTTTGTCGGCTTCTGCGACATCTTTTCCTCCTCGTTTTTAACATCAATAATTTATTATAACAATTGTGGCTCTAAGTTGTCGAAAACAAAGTAGTATAAAAAATTCTCCAAAAGAAAAAGGCTAAACCCTAGTACAATAAGAGTTTAGCCTGATTTTAAATATTTATTCTTCTTCTTCAGCCATAAATGTATTAAATACTTCTTCAATCATATCCCATTCTTTATCCGTTTCGATTTGTTCTAAATCGCCTTCGGTACCTTCTTCATTTTCAACATAGGCATAAGCTTGCAATTCAACTTCTTCGTCTTCATCAGCACCTGCAGGATATAATAGTACATAATTGCGACCAAATTCTTCTTGTCCATCGATAGTAAGTAGAATTTCGTATAGTGTTTCATTTCCTTCTTCATCGACTAGTGTAATATGTTCATGTTCTTGGTGATCATGGTCATGGTCATGTGTATGTTCTGCCATTAATTCATTCTCCTCTTTAAAAATTACCGGTTTAATTCATTATTGTATCTAAATAATTCTGTAAAATCACGACTGCTGCTAACTTATCAATGACTTTTTTCCGTTTTTTTCTAGAAGTGTCCGCTTGTTCAACTAACATCCGCTCAGCTTGAACCGTTGTTAAACGTTCATCTTGATAAATCACCGGTAGTTGATAGTACTCTTCTAACTTTTTGCCATAATTCATGGATGCTTGGGCTCTAGGTCCAATTGAATTATTCATATTTTTAGGCAGGCCCACAACGAACTGTTCAACTTCATATCGTTCAACCAATTCATTGATCCTGGCAAAACCAAATTCGCCTTCTTCTTCGTCAATTGAAACAATTTCAATTCCTTGTGCTGTCCACCCTAACGGATCACTTATTGCTACACCGACTGTCTTTGAGCCGACATCTAATCCCATAGTGCGCATTATAAGTTAACTCCATGGTTTTCTAAATAAAAACGTATCAAAACTTCTAATACTTCATCTCGTTCATGGCGACGAATTAAATTACGCGCATCGCGATAACGCGGAATGTACGCCGGATCGCCTGACAACAAATACCCTACGATTTGATTAATCGGATTGTATCCTTTTTCTTCAAGCGCACGGTATACGATCGCAAGTGTTTCGCTAACTTCTTTTTTGCGGCTGTCATCAAAATCAAAACGTACCGTTTCGTCTTTATACCCCATTCACTTGACACCTCTTTCTCCTAGTTGTTCACACATTCTCTTTTATATTGTACTAAACAAATTGCCAAACTACAAACATATATATTCAATTATGACAAGTTTACCTAAAATCTATGACTATTTTGTGAATTATAAGTAGTTTTTCATTTATTTTAGTAGAAAAAAGTCCTGATTTTTTTCTATTCACTGCCAAAAGCAAGTAAAGAAAAAATCAAGACTATCGTTTATTCCTTTTCTTCAGTTGATACATTCAAACGATCATCACTGTGCAAAAAGTAAATCAATGTTTGTAACTCATTGGTCAAATCAACGTTTTGAATTAAAACATCGGATGGCGCTGAAATACGTACTGGCGTAAAGTTGAGAATTCCTTTAATCCCTGACTCAACTAAATTATTTACCACATCTTGTGCAGTAGAAGCTGGAACTGTCAAGATAGCAATTTCAATACGTTGAATCTCTATTTGTTCTTCCATATCAGACATGGGATAAACGGGAATACCATCAACAATACGTCCCACAATATCTGAATTTACGTCAAAGGCAGCACTTACACGAATGCTATTGCTTTGGTGAAACTTATATTTTAACAAGGCACTCCCCAAGTTCCCTACACCTACAAGGGCAACGTTTGTCATTTCATCATCGCTTAAAGTTTTGGCAAAAAATTGCATTAAACTTTCCACGTCATAACCATAACCACGTTTGCCTAATTCACCAAAATAAGAAAAATCACGGCGAATTGTGGCACTATCAACTTGGACCGCCTCACTTAATTCAGTTGAAGAAACTTTAGCCTTTCCGGCGTCATTTAAAATTCGTAGATAACGATAATACAAAGGCAACCGTTTGGCAGTTGCTTTAGGAATATTATTTTCTTTCACTTTCTAGCCCTCCATTGTGAACATTTCACTTATAACATGTAGTATCATAACAGATGAAAACAAAAAAAAGCAATTTGATTGCTCAGTTTACTGCAAAATTTTATAAAAAATAACTAAAAAGCCCAAGCTGCTCTTTCTTTCTAAGATCATTAAATTGTGATAAACTAACATTTACACAAAAAACAGAAAAAATTGATAAACGTCAATAAACATTTAAAGAGAGGATACTATGATTTTATTACAAGCCAACCAAATTGCACGCCAGTTTGGTGCAGATACCTTATTTGAAAATATTCACCTAGAAATCAGCAGTCGAGCACGTATTGGCCTTGTAGGACGTAATGGTGCCGGCAAGTCGACTTTGTTAAAGATCCTCGCTGGCATCGAAGCGCCTGATAAGGGAACCATCGCTAAAAATAAAAATGTTACATTAGGCTATTTAGCACAAGATACTGGTTTAGACTCTGATAAAACAGTGTGGGAAGAAATGCTTGAAGCTTTCTCAGATGTAAGACAAACAGAAAAACGTATGCACGAATTAGAAGTAAAAATCAGTCAGATTTCTCCAGAAGATGAGAATTATGAAGCTGTTCTTAAGCAGTATGATCAATTACAAGAAGAATTTATCGAAAAAAATGGTTACGGTTATGAAAATGAAATGCGAGCAGTTTTAAATGGTTTTCAATTCGATGAGTCTTTTTATGACAAGGCGATCCAAACTCTTTCTGGAGGACAAAAAACCCGCTTAGCTTTAGCTAAAATGCTTTTACAAAGCCCCGATATTTTAATTTTAGACGAACCGACCAACCACTTGGATATTGAAACACTTAGTTGGCTTGAAGGTTACCTGCAAAATTATCGCGGCGCCTTATTGATTGTTTCTCATGACCGTTATTTCTTAGACAAAGTAGTCACCGAAATCTATGAAATTAGTCGGAGTAAAATGCGTCACTACAAGGGAAACTATAGCCGTTATTTGGACTTAAAGAGTCAACAACTGGCCAGTGAGTGGAAAGCTTACGAAAAGCAGCAAGCTGAAATTAGTAAATTAGAAGATTTTGTAGCTAAAAATATTGTTCGTGCCTCGACCACCAAACGAGCGCAAAGCCGGAGAAAGCAATTAGACAAAATGGAACGTATCGAACGACCCCAAGGAAAAGAGAAATCTGCTCATTTTCTTTTTCAAATCACAAAAGCTTCAGGAAACATCGTCTTTCAACTAGAAGACGGTGCGATTGGTTATGACCACCATGTGGTTTCTGAACCTGTCAACTTAGATATTAAACGCCAAGATGCGATTGCTTTAGTAGGTCCTAATGGTATCGGAAAATCTACTTTATTAAAATCTATGACCGGCGAAATTCCTTTTATCAAAGGAGAAAAACGTTACGGAACCAATGTCTCTATTGGTTACTATGATCAAGGTCAAGCCGATCTAAACCAAAATAAAACAATCCTACAAGAACTTTGGGATGAACATCCTTCAACACCTGAAGTTGATATTCGTAGAATGTTAGGCAGCTTCTTATTTTCTGGTGAAGATGTCGATAAACCAATCTCTTTGTTAAGTGGTGGTGAAAAAGCACGTGTAGCTTTAGCGAAACTAGCGATGGATCAAAAAAACTTTTTAGTTTTAGACGAGCCGACCAACCACTTAGACATTGATAATAAAGAAGTCTTAGAAAATGCTTTGATTGATTATGAAGGCACGCTATTTTTCGTATCACACGACCGTTACTTTATTAATCGACTGGCTACAAAGGTTGTCGAACTTTCAGAAGAGGGTTCCCGTCTTTATTTAGGAGATTACGATTACTATTTAGAGAAAAAACAAGAAGAAGAAGAGTTAGCTGCTTACGAAAAAGAGCAAAATGAAGCAAGCCAAGAAAAGAAGTCAAAAACAAATAAGCAAAATGTTGGGCAATCAAAAGAACAACAAAAACAGAAACGATCATTGCAGCGAAAAGTCTCACAAATTGAAGAAGAGCTAAACACAGTAGATGAAAAAATCAGCCATCTTAAAGAGGAGATGACGCTGCCAGAAAACATAGATGACCACGTGAAATTAACTGAGCTGGACCAGTCTTTACAAGATACGCAAAAACAACAAGATGATCTTATGGAACAATGGGAGAATTTAAGTCTACAATTAGAAGACTTAGAAACAAAAACTTCATAAAACAACGATAAGCCTTCTCGATAAAAACAGACGAGAAGGCTTATTTTTTTTATTCTAAATAAAAATTTTTTGTATAATCGCCATCTTTTCTGTATAATTAAAGTATTCTAATATATATGGAGTGGTTTTTATGAAAATCGGAATACCGAAAGAAATAAAAAATAATGAAAATCGAGTGGCTTTACCCCCTTCCGGCGTTTATGAACTGGTACAAAGCGGTCATGAAGTTGCAGTGGAAACAAACGCAGGCTATGGTTCAGCTTTTAAAGATGAAGCCTATAAAAATGTAGGGGCGACAATCGTTGAAACTCCTAAAGAAGTCTGGGCACAAGACATGGTAATGAAAGTTAAAGAACCTTTAGAAGAAGAATATCAATATTTCCGCGAAGGACTCATTTTATTTACTTATCTACACCTAGCAGCAAATAAACCGGTAGCTCAAGCATTACAAAAAGCTAAGGTAACTTCAATTGCTTATGAAAATGTCCAATTAGATAATGGTACACTTCCTTTGCTTTCACCTATGAGTGAAATCGCTGGTCGAATGGCAGCACAAATCGGGGCTGAATTTTTAGAAAGTCCCAAAGGCGGTAAAGGGATCGTTTTAGCAGGTGTACCGGGCGTACGTAAAGGAAATGTTGTCATCATCGGTGGCGGCGTTGCTGGTACGAATGCCGCAAAAATCGCCTATGGACTGGGTGCCAATGTAACGATTTTAGACGTTAATATCGATCGCTTGAAAGAATTAGATACCGAGTTTAACGGAAAAATTCAAACCTTAATGTCTAATAGTTTCAATATTAGCAAGCAACTAAAAACTGCTGATCTAGTAGTTGGAGCTGTCCTTTTACCTGGACGTAAAGCACCTACTTTAGTAACCAGGGATATGGTAAAAGATATGCCTGATCATTCTGTTGTTGTAGATATTGCTATTGATCAAGGTGGAATTTTCGAAACTGAAACCAGAACAACGACCCACGATGATCCGACTTATGCTGAAGAAGGCGTTACGCACTATGCCGTTGCCAACATGCCTGGCGCTGTAGCACAAACAGCTACGATCGCTTTAAGTAACTCTACCCTACCTTTTGCTAAAAAGCTAGTTGCAGCGCCAATTGAAGAAGTACTACAAAATGAAGCTGCCTTATATCGTGGTGTGAACACCTATAAGGGACAACTAGTACATCCAGCTGTCGCTGAAGATTTAGAAATTGAACATACACCATTAAAAGATTTATTATAGATGCGTAAAAAAGAGGACAACCAACAGTTGCCCTCTTTTTCTTTGTAATTTTCGATGTCATTTAAAAGTTATCACAAACTCAATCTGTCGTTAGCTCGATCAAATTTCCTTCGGGATCTTGAATAACAGCTTCATAGTAACCATCCCCTGTTGTTCGTGGTCCATTTAAAAGTGGATAACCATCTTGTACAAACTTTTCAGCAAAATCATCCACAGCGCTTTTATCCCCTACTGCAAGTGCAACATGTGCATAGCCTAAACTATCTGCCGCACGATTTGATAAGTGCTGCTTTGTTGTTAGCTCAATTCGACTGCCCTCTTCAAAAGTTAAAAAATAAGAACGAAAGTCTGTTTTTTTATTATGGTATAGTTCCGAACTACCAACATCAAAATATTTCTGATAAAATGCTTTCATTTTTTCAATATCGTCTACCCAAATAGCAATATGTTCTACTTTCATACAACTTCTCCCCCTTTTACTTTTTATTGAAACAAAAATATATTAAACTGCTTTTATCTTACCAGAATTTAGCTCCCTTAGATAATGCAAATATTATTTTTAACTTTTACCTTCTGTATCATTCCTTTTACTAGCAACTTAGCTTAAATATTATCAGCGAAATTAGAAAATGTGTTATGATAATACTATATAAAAATTAGTAAAAAAGTTACATAAAGCATGATTGGCAAAGGAAGGATAAGCATGGAAGATTTTTTAGCTTTTGAAGTCACACAAACAGAAAATGTGTTTTCACGTGGCGTTGTCAGAAAACAGAGTGATTCCTTAAAGAAAAACTATGTCCGGGTCCAAGTGGAGTTTTCTGATATTAATTACAAAGATGCGCTAGCAGCTAGCAAAAATGGCGGCGTTGTTACCGACTATCCCAAAGTTGCCGGAATCGACCTAGCTGGGACCATTCTTGAAACGAATGCCGAAAACTGGGATGTGGGCCAAAAAGTTTTGGTCACAGGTTACGGCCTTGGAACAGATTTAGACGGTGGCTTTAGCCAAATCCAAGATGTACCCGCTGAGTGGTTAGTTGAAATCCCAGAAAAGTTAAATAGTAAAGAAGCGATGATGTTTGGGACAGCCGGCTTTACAGCAGCTTTAGCAGTCCAAGCTGTCGATCAAGAAATTAATGCAAAAGATGCACCTATACTTGTGACCGGAGCAACAGGCGGTGTTTCCAGTACTGCAATTTCACTTTTACAGCAATTAGGTTATAGTAATATCACAGCTCTTTCATCGAAAAAAACGCAGGCCGACTGGTTAACAAATCTTGGGGCTAGAGCTATTCATACGCCGGAAGAAATTTTACCAGAAAAGAAACGCCCTTTAGCTAAGCAAAAATTTGCAGCGATCATTGATACAGTAGGTGGCGATATCTTAGCAAGTTTGCTTCCTCTAATTCAATACAATGGTTGTGCTGTTCTTTGCGGAAACGCTAGCGGCATAGCTTTGCAAACAACTGTTTTACCCTTTATCTTACGTAGTATCAAGATGATTGGGATCGATTCTGTTTATGTGGAAATGGAAAAGAGAAAACAGATTTGGCAATTTTTAGCTGAACATAAAAATGTGTTAGAAAAACAAACTTATCACAAAGTTGGTTTAACCGACTTGGATGAAACGATCGAATCCTTATTAAATGGCACCCATACAGGTCGTACCATTGTCGATATAGGAGGAAAGAAATGAGAGTATTAATTACAGCAGGAGGTACTTCAGAAAAAATCGATGATGTACGCTCCATTACAAATCACTCTACTGGTCGGTTAGGTTGTTTTTTAGCAGAAGAATTTTTAAAAAATCAAATAATTGTCGACTACGTCACAACAGCGCAAGCCAAACATCCAACAGAAAATCAACAACTAAATCTTTATGAAATTGCAGGAACGAATGATTTAGCCGATCAATTACAAGAATTGTTACAAAAATTTTCTTATGACGCCGTTATTCACAGCATGGCAGTCAGCGACTTTACCCCTAGTCAAAGCTATTCCCAGGAAGAATTTTTAGAGGCAATCAATCAACTATTTCAAGAAAAAAATGGCCCTTTAGACAAAAAAGATCTTGCAGCTTTAAGCCTAGGAGAAAAAACGAGTGAAAATAAAATTTCTTCTGATACTGAGCAGCTCTATCTAGTTTTGCAAAAAACGCCTAAGGTTATCCAGCAAATGAAAAAAATTCAGCCTGAGACACTGCTGATTGGGTTTAAATTACTTGTCGATGTTTCCCAGCAAACATTACTGACAACCGCAAAACAAAGCCTTGCAAGCAGTCAAGCAGATTATATTTTAGCTAATGATCTAGCAAAAATTAAAGGTAATCAACATCCGGGCTTCCTTATTGATAAAGAGGGAGAAATCGTCGGAGAAGAACAAAACAAAGAAGGAATTGCACAACTGATCGCACAAACAGTAATGAAACATCATAATTAGTGTTATAGGAGGCAAAAAAATGGCTAAACATATTCTATTAGCAGTTACCGGCAGTATCTCTGCTTATAAATCAGCTGATATTGCAAACGAATTAACGAAAAAAGGCTATACAGTAGATGTCCTGATGTCTAAAAGCAGTCTTGAATTTATTACGCCGCTGACCTTACAGTCTTTAACAAAACGTAGAGTACATACTGACGTTATGGATGAACCGATCCCTAGTAAGATCAACCACATCGAATTGACCAAACCAGCTGATTTATTTTTAGTTGCCCCCGCAACAGCTAATATCATAGGAAAATTAGCAAACGGTATTGCCGATGACTTGATCAGTACCCTAGCCCTTGCCTTGCCTAGTGATCGAGCAAAATTAATCGCTCCGGCAATGAATACTAATATGTACGATCATCCTATCGTCCAAAAGAATTTACAAACACTAAAAGAAATTGGTTATGAAGAAATCCAACCACGTGAATCGCTGCTAGCTTGTGGTGACTTCGGTTCTGGCGCATTAGCTACCGCTGATACAATTATAGAAAAAGTGGTGAATACACTTGAGGGCGAGGAGGCTTAAGACCCTATGCAGCAAAAACAAAAGACTTTTCGGCTAGTTTTAACCGCATTTTTCCTAGCAATTTTGTTATTACTAGCCACTGTTCCTTTTCTTGGCTTCATTCCTATTGGACCTATTAACGCGACGACCTTACATATTCCTGTAATTATCGCTTCGATCGTTTTAGGCCCACGCTTAGGAGCTTTCTTAGGAGCTAGTTTCGGTTTAATCAGTATGATTCGTTCGACAATTATTGTAACTCCGATGTCTTTTCTCTTCTCCCCTTTTATCGCGCCTTTTGGTGAGAGCGGATATGGCAGTTGGAAAGCATTATTGATCACATTTATTCCACGAATCTTAATTGGCATCGTTCCTTATTATTTCTACCGTTGGTTTGAAAAACGAATGAAAAATCGTAAAGCAGGTTTAGGACTTTTCATCGCTGGCTTATTAGGCGGCATTGTAAATACCGTCGTGGTGATGAATATGGTTTACTTCCTATTTCAAGCAGAATACGCGCAAATTATCGGCGAAGCAGGAAATGCCGTTTATGTCGCCATCCTCTCCATCATTTTTGCTCAGGGTATTCCTGAAGCCATAGTCGCAGGACTTGCTACAGCCGGTGTAGCCGCTGTGTTGTTGCGGTTTTTGGACAAGCGGACGTAAAAAATAGCTTTTTTGTAAAGATTATATTAAGAGCAGCAGTTAGATATGCCCTAACTGCTGCTCTTTTTACCAAAACTGATGATTTGTTTTATTGTTTCTTGCAGATCGTCGCTAAACTCTTCAAGGTCGTCAAAGCTAATTACTTCATCCATAATGAGTGAAACAATATTCATTATTAACTTTGACCGGCTCATTTCTAATTGAACGCCAGTTCTTTTCTTATCCTCTGTTATTCTCTTAGATAAGTCCCAAAATTTCTCCGAAGGTTTTTTATCTTCACTTAATAAATCGATATATGATCTATTGAGTTTATCCATATATGCTTCTTGCCAACCTACAACTTTCTTCCTAAAAAGCTTCCAATCCTTTTCTGTAAAATCATTATATCCCATAAAAAGTGACCTCCCAGATGTTTTCTTATTTTTACGATAGAACAAGAAAGATACAAAAGCAAGAGTATTGGGTTAAATTACAATAAAAGTACTTCGTCCCCTCATTTTAACAATACATACCACTCAAAATTACTACACATCTACTTACATTATTCTTTCTATGTTGTATACTAAATAAGTATTCATAAAATCAAGTGCAAAACGCTTGGACTGGTTCGCGAACTTCCCAGGATAAAAAACCAAGAACTTCACAAGGAGGTAGGAAATTGAATACTAAGAAAAATATTATTATCGATTGTGATCCAGGAATAGATGATAGTTTAGCACTACTTCTAGCCTTACAATCAGAAGAACTCAACGTAATTGGCATTACTATCGTTAGTGGTAATGCGCCAGCTTCTATCGGAGCGCAAAATGCATTGAAAGTATTGGAACTGCTTGATCGCTTGGATATTCCAGTATATATCGGAGCAGAAGAACCACTAGAAGTTCCTTTTGTCAGCGCCCAAGATACTCACGGTGAAGACGGTTTAGGTGATAGCCAAATACCTCTTGTCACTTCTATCCAGCCTAAAGCAGGTGCCGTTTCATTTATCAAAGACACCCTCAAACAAAATCCTGAGACAACTGTATTAGCTCTAGGACCTCTCACTAATATCGCTTTAGCCTTAAAAGAAGATCCAGATTGTTTCGCAAAAATGTCTCGTTTTATCGTAATGGGAGGCAGTTACCGTTCTCATGGAAATTGCTCACCAGTTGCCGAATTTAATTTTTGGTGTGATCCAGATGCAGCAAACTTTGTTTTCAGTCAAAATCTTCCTGTTCCAATTGAAATGGTCGGTCTTGATGTTACAAGGAAAATTGTCCTGACACCGACAGTTCTCGAATACATGAAACACACGCAAAATGAAAAGATCTATCGATTTATTGAACAAATCACACAATTTTATTTTGAATTCCATTGGGAACATGAAAAAGTTCTGGGATGCGTGATTAACGACCCATTAACAATCGCCTATCTACTTGATCCAGAACTTGCTCAAGGTTTTAATAGTCATGTAGAAATCGCAACATCAGGTATAAGTCGTGGTCAATCTATTGTAGATGATCATGATTTTTGGCAATTAGCAGATAATTGTTATATCTTAACAAATGTAGATCAAACAGCTTTTTGGCATTTATTTTTAACTCGCGTGCTCAAAACAGAAGAAAACGAACTTTCACAAGTTTTACCTCAATTATTGGAGGTAAGATCATGAGAAAAATTAATACTCGTGCCATCGTAATTATGGCTTTAAGTGTGACCTTGAATATTGTTTGTAGCAATGTAATTTTAATGTTGCGATTACCTATTTATTTAGATGCCGTTGGAACTATCTTCGCAGCATGCCTTTTAGGTCCATTTGCTGGCATGGCAGTTGGTGGCGCAACTGGCGTTATCATGGGCGTAACTACTGATATTTTCTCCTTGTTTTTCATGCCCGTGCAATTGATCACTGGTGCTGTTGCAGGTATATTATATAAACGCAAACAAGCAAATCAGTTAAAACATAGTTGGTGGCTTGCCTTAGTGATTTCTTTACCTGGCACAATCCTTTCCACAATTATTACAGTCATTCTTTTTAACGGAATTACTTCTGCTGGCTCAAGTATCATCGTACAATTACTTTATGGTGCCGGAATGAGTCAGTCACTTGCAGTATTTTTAGTCCAAGTAGGTACGGATTATATAGATAAGTTACTGACAGTAATTTTTGTCTCTGTTGCAGGCCGATTGATTGGAAATCGGTTGTCGGTTAATCGTAATTGAGTAATTCAGCATAAAAATGGTCAGTAAATAGAAAAAAGCCTCATTTTTTGGGGCTTTTTAATATAATTTAAATAGGCGTTGTTACTTTTTTGTTGTGGTTTTGGAAAATTAAAGTTAAAAATACCGAAGTTTATAAAAAAATCCCAAGAAATGATCAAAATAACCACTTCTTGGGATTTGATTTCATTAACAAACTTTTACGTTTGTTTTTAGTTTAGTTTTTAACAACAAGCTTATTACCTATATTTTTGTATAGCCTTATACATCCTTTCTGCTGAATTTTGCGGTAGCTCTGCTGAAGTAATACCACTGCCTACAATGACAATGTCTGGTCTAACTTTAATATACTTATCAATTGTATTCTCATTGATTCCACCAGCAACAGCTATCTTTGTTTTGCTAGCGTATTTCTTGATCTCTTTTAAATCATCTAGCGGCGTTCTTCCTAGTGCTTGTCTGTCCACTCCTGTGTGTACTGCTATAACATCAACGCCAATTTCCTCTAACTTAGGTACTCGTTTATCTATATTTTCTACATTGATCATGTCTACAACAACTTTTTTATCATATTTTCTAGCTTGGTCAACATATTCTTCAAGAGTTTTATCATCAGCTAAACCCAAAATAGTAACGTAATCTGCTCCAGCTTCAAAAACTATCTGGCTCTCAAAAGAGCCCGCATCCATTATTTTAGCGTCACAAAGAACTTCTTTTTCAGGAAACCTATTACTAATTACTTCTGTTGCTTTCGTCCCTTCTAACAACACTAAAGGCGTACCAATTTCAATTATATCAATGTAGTCATACAAATCATCTATCAAACGAATTGCATCAGATAAATTCAGTGTATCAATTGCCAATTGTAATTTCACTTGTATTCTCCTTTCGCTAAAAATATTAAACAGCTTTAGCCTTTTCTCTTCTATTTAAAACAGTAGAGAACAGAAGAACAATAACAAAGAAACCTAAGATGGCTGTTACAATCATTGGTATCCCATAGTCTCCCACAGCCCCTAAGCCGATCGCTTGCACTAATAAATCTAAATCAGAAAAAGTAGAACTTGCGGAGCTTATATTACCAAGGAAAGGTAAAGATATTAATGGTAAAAAGCTCGTAAAAATTCCATACAAAGTTGCGCCAATAATACATCCTTTTCTTCCGCCAGTTGCGTTCCCGAATATCCCCGCAGTGCCACCACAATGGAAGTGCGGTACAATGCCAGGCACGATAATCGTTGTACCTGCAGCTATCATAACTAACATACTAATGAGTCCTGCGCCAAAACTACAGAGAAAACCAATTAAAAGAGCATTAGGAGCAAAGGGAAAGGTTACTGGACAATCTAGTGCTGGTTTAGCATCTGGTACCAGTTTATCAGAGATACCCTTAAAAGCAGGAACAATTTCACCTAGTATTAATCGAACACCAGCTAACACTATATACACGCCTGCTGCAAATGTTCCAGCTTGTTCTAGCGCAAAAATAATATAATTTGTTCCATCGCTCAAAGTTTCAACAAATGTCGGACCCGCAATTAAAGCAATAGCAATATATATTATGGCCATTACGACTGCTATTGCTACATTCGTATCTTTCATAAAAGTTAATTTGTCTGGCATTTTAATTTGTTCAGTAGATTTTTCTTTATTCCCTAATTTCCCTCCTAAAAATCCAGATAAAGCGTATCCTATACCACCCGAATGTCCCATTGCTACATCATCTGTCCCCATAACTTGAACCATGTATTTTTGTTGAATAGCTGGGGTAACTGTCTGCATAGTACCTGCAAAAATTCCACCTAATAATACAGTCCATATATTAAACTCAAACCCAGCTCCTACCATAACTATTGTTGTGATTAAAGCAATAAATAGCATAATTTGACCTGTTAAAAAAATATATTTAAATCTCGTAAATCTGGATAAAAGAATATTTACAGCCATACCAACTACCATAATCAACGCTGCTAAAGAGCCATATTCTGCAAGAGCTATAGCTGCTATTGCTTCATTACTAGGTACCACACCTTGAACTTGAAATGAATGCTCAATCATCTCACTAAATGGAATCAACGCATCAGAAATGATTCCAGAACCTCCTGTTAAAACTAAAAACCCTAGAAAAGTCTTAACACTACCTGTTACAACCTCGTTGAATTTTTTCTTTTGAAGTAATAAACCTAAGCAAGCAATAATCCCTAAAAGAATCGCTGGTTGTGTAACTACTCCAATTAAAACCTCTAAAACCCCTCTCATTTACTTTCACTCCTCATCATAAATTCCTTTAGTTTCAAGAAATAATTTTAATTTTTCTTCTAATTCTTTTTTATCAACAATACTATCTAATACCGTCATTTCATCACCAGCTATTTTAAGATTATTTGCCAAATCTTTACTAACAATGAAGTGATCCGCTGCTCCTTCCATTGCAGAACTTAAATCGAAGTGAGTTACTTCAACGTCTTCAACTGATAAATTTTTTAAAGCTTCTTTTATATTCATTTCCAACATAAAACTAGATCCCAGTCCATTACTACATACTGCTGCAATTTTCATAATAATAGATATCCTTTCTTTACTTATCAGGTTTAAATCCCATGTTCCAAGCAACAAAATCTGGTTTACGTAAAAGTTTATCGTCACTAATCTCAGCCTTCTTTAACGTATTCAATGAACTTTTTCGTGCATTTTCAAAGTCAAAAGGCTCATCTAGCCATGAATCAATAATCATTTTCGTATATTCTAAGTCAGTTACACGAGCTCCTAAGCAAAGAATTTGAACATTATTACTTAATCTAGCTCTTTTAGCCGAATAAGGGTTAGTAACAGGTACCGCACGGATTCCCCAATGTGTATTTGCTTGACAACTAAATCCTATGCCAGTTCCACAAACGTATATTCCTAACCGACAGATATCTTTTTGAATAGTTTCACACATATCATCTGCCAATTCTGTAAAATCTCCTTTAGATAGTTCAAATGTAGAAAATGGATCAAAAACAACTTCATAATTTTTTTCGTGAATAAGATAGTCTTTTATTTCTTCTTTTCTTTCAAATCCAGCTGAGTCGCACCCTAGTGCTATTTTATTACTCATTTTCTTCCTCCTAATTATTTTTCAACTTTAATTAATAGTTCTTTTAAATCATTTACGTTTGTTACAGCTAATAATTCGTTTCGTTTTGCTTCATCCATCAGTAAAGTAGCAAGCTGCGACATATAATTTAAATGGCTTTTATCGTCAATTAGAGCTAACATTATAACTAAATAAATCTTTTCGTTATTTATAAATGGTATACCATTGTTTATTTTCAATATACTCATCCCTGATTGAAGCACCCCATTTTCTGGTCTACTATGAGGCATGATAATGCCAGGAGCTATATTAATATAAGGCCCTAATTCCTTAACATCATCTAACATAGATCTAAGGTACTTTATTGTTATATAATTTTTCTTTAGTAACGGTGTTGCAGCAATCTCAATTCCTTCTTCCCAACTTTTCACTTCATCAACGACTTGCATCTTTTCCTCATTTAATAACTCTATTAGCATTAACTCCCTCCCACTTTGATCAGTTATTTCTAATAATTAATACTTTTTTTCTCTACACAAAAAACCCGCATCTAGTTTATACATCACCATATAAACCAAATCCGGGTTAAGCCTCACGTTACTCCCCAACATTAATTTTTTAACGCTTTCAAAATAGTTTGACATGTCAATTCACTATCTTTTAAACCATGCTAGCTAAACACAGTTTTTAAAATAGCAGCAATAAATCCGAACTCAGGCTTGCTTTATTGAAAACAATAAAAAAAGAGCTACCAGACAAAACTGTCCAATACCTCTGACATAGTTAAATAAGCATACTTCAATCTCTTTCAAACGCCAAAAAATTAACAGAAAACACTAGAAAAATGCTTTCATATTGGCTATAATAAAGAAAGTCGATGCATTGCATTGACTATGGCAACTTGATCAGTCAGTTCTACGTTTGATGATTGGTCAAGGCTCCTTGTATTAGTTACCGCTAATACAGGGAGTGCCTTTTTTTATTCGGATTTATTACTACAAACTTAGTGTAAACGAAACGGTTACAATTTTCAAGATAAAACACGTGATTTAGAGAAATTTTGTTAGCTATATCGACAACAATTAAAATTATTCGGAACATCTTCAACACAAAATTACTATGCACCTACTTACGTTATTCCTGCTAAGTTGGTGTGCTAAACGGTGAAGGGTCTTAAATCTTTATAAACCACCTGTCCTTAATTTCTCTAACCATTTCTTAGCGATTAAAGAGACAGACATATCTTGCTGTACAAAACGTATATCTTTTTCCGTAATTAAATCACTGTTATGTCCAATTACTACCTGGGTAGTATTATCTAACACCTCTTGTACAAATTCATCTCTATTATTTTTAATATAAACTTCTAAATCAGTTTTCTCACGTTCAGTATTTAAAATAGGTATATACTCAAGCTGCCGTTGCCAAGCTGAAAAATCATGTTCTTGTTTGCTATTTAAAAAAATTGACAAATCATATTCGACAGAATCCTTTACAAAATAATAATAACAATTAGTTATTTCACTAAAGGAACTTAGATCAAAAATGCCCAAATTACTTATTAAAGGGTGAACCGTCATCCCTCTTCCTTCATCGATATAATGAGCGTACTTTTCAATTAAAACTGTTGAATGATACCTCACACGTAAAATTTGCCAGCTACTTCGAGCGTTTATTTGAATATTTACAAAATCAGGATTTCTCACACTTTCATCTTCATCTTCAATATATTCAATAGTAAACTCTGGGGATTCTAGATAGTACCAACCTCTGCCATTATAACTACTTTTCATCTCTACCCAGCTCGCCGGGGATTTAACATAAGCTAGCACTCTGCTCAAGGGAGACGGATAAAGCCCTAGTCTAATTTTAAATAAACGCTCGATTTCATAGATATTAGCAGACTCCTTTTTGGGAGTATTTCTATCTTCGTTCCGGGTATAAATTTGATCAGAGAAAACGCCATTATATTGTTCTGTAATATAAAATGGAACAGTATTTGATTTCTTAATTACTAAAACATCTAATTCTGCAATCCCCTCATATTTTATTGTATGAAGTTCTATATGAGGTATTGCTCCACCAGCCCACTTTTTTTCTCTTAAAAATTGAATGTAATCTGCTTGTTTCCAACGATCTGGATACTTTTCTAAACCAACGATTTCTAGAGGGTTGTCTCTGATCCCCATAACTAAAAACGCATCGTGATTTTGCTGATTGTTAGCTAAACAAAGAATGTCATGTAATAAATCACCTTTCTTCTTATTTTCTTTTCCTTTAGCTTCACACAAATGAGGTAGTAATTTAAAATCCCAGTATTCACCTTCAACACCAGTAGAATATAGCCCCTTAACGATATCTTCTATTTCTGATAATTGCATGTCTTCTCCCTAAATTTTTGATATAAATTTTCAATAAAAATTATTAATTTAAATTATTCAATTCTTGCTACTTTAAAATTTTCTTTACATCTTCCAAATAATCATCTTCAATCATAGGAACAAGTAGTTCCCCGTCTATTGCATCCATCATAACTTTTTCTTTTTCTTTCAATCTATTATAGACTTGCTGATCAATAAAGCCTTGATGAACAGTATCGCCTCCAGTCATTAAATATTAATAACACGTATATTGATCATCTGGTAAACCTAAACGATGGATTCGATCCCGTGATTGTAACATAAAAGTTAAATTAAAGTTATTTTCTAAATATACCGCGTCATGAATGGTTTGGTGTAAAGAAATAGTCTCTCCCAAAGTTGCCGGATTAGAAATTAGAACTTGAGTCCTACCATCACGAAACTCATCAATTAATTCGATAGGCTTGTTTTAAACGTATCGTCATATATTAAGCATGGCACTATTCCTTTTTCAGTCAATTCTTGATAAACCTTTTTCATAGTATCAACAAACATACCCCAAACTACCACCTTTTTATTCTCAGGAGCTGATCTTTCAATTAGCTGAATTCTACATTCTAATTTAGGAGCACGGATGCTTTCGTAGTAGGTAATTTAGTTTTTGCTCCAGTATCAGATAGTTCTCCACTTTCTACCATATTTAATATTAATAAATTATCAACCATCCTTATCTTCAATCTCTCCCAATTTTGCATATACATCGTCTGGAGTCGAAGCTTCTGTATACTCAATACCATACTTATTAAGCTCTCCAAAAAAATTTTTCTGCATTTCAATAATTTGCTCATCGCTAATTCGTTTTCCTGAACCTTCTGCTTTTGTTTCAACAAGTAAGTACACATTTGTTTCGTCTTTATTTTCAATCACAAATACAAAGTCAGGAGTTGTTGTCCCGCCCATATATTTGGGTATTTGAATAGCTTTTTTTGGTAACTTTCCAAAAGAAGTAACTTTTGAATCATAATTTCTTTTTAATAATTCCCTTTCCGGGTAAACTGAATCATAAAGTAACGGTGGAATCTCATACAATTGACGTTGATCATCAATAACATCCTCATCTTCGTTAACTCCTATAACAGTAGCAAGTATGTCGTCTTTAAACTCATCTTTATTTACATCAAAGACAGAAGTACTAGCTTGGAAATTCAATGCGTTATAATGATAATTCTGAGCATATTCTTTTTCAAAACGAGTTTTAAAATCTCGTATTAAATTATTGAAAGTAACTTCGTTCAATCTTCTAGTGTCTCCATAATATTTTTTATTCAACACTTCTACTAATGAACGATGTATCTGTGCAGGCTTCAAACGTGTAGCTCTAGCTAATTTCATCAAAAATTCACCATATACCATACCTTCAAGCGGTGTACGTTCTTCAAATTCTGCTGCTGCTTCTTGAACACGCATTTCTTTCTCTTTTTTATTATAATAAACGCTCTCTTGAGTTAAAGTTGGATATTGTAATTGAAAATTATCATCATTCTGCATTACTTCATCGATAAACTTTTGAAAGGACTGTTCGTCTATACGTTCAAATTCTAACATATATCGCCTTGAAAATTTTCTCCACAAGTCACGCATTTTATTCCAATTTTCCTTGTTAAGCCTAATACGTTTCTTAGAACTTGGTCCCCCAGTGGTAATTTTGTCTTTTTTAACTTGGTTAGTATCTCTTAGAACGGGGTAAAGCTCAACTAACTTATCAAAACCGCCTTCTTTAAATTCATTATTTCTTTTAATAATGTCCGCATTATCTAGTTGCTCAAGTAATATTTCTTCATTTAATTCAGGTGTCTCATCAACAATCACCTGAATCATTTCCTCTGTTAACTTAGTTTCATCCAATTTAATAGAAGAATCTTCATTAACTTCAGAAACTAATTTATCAGCAAACTCTTTTTCATCATAACCAATTAAAAATCTTAAACGACTTGGTAGTTCTTCTTGTAAAAGACGGTGACCATTTTCATCTACTGGCAAACGTAGGCCACGTCCGACCTCTTGAATTTTCGAATTTTCACTACCAGAAGTACGCAGTTTAGCAATTACAAAAACATTAGGGTTATCCCAACCTTCGCGCAGTGTCCACTTAGAAAACAAGAACCTGCGTGTGTTCCAATTCCCTTTATCATCTTTAAATGATAATAACTTTTCTTTATTTTTTAAAATATCATTGACTTCAGCTTGAATTGCTTCATCGCCAGTACCACGATCTTCGCCAAAATATCCAGCATGAACATTTTCATTTAAGTGCGATAAGGTTGCTTGAAGAAAAGATAGATACTCTTGTTCTCTAAAACTATTTTTATGTTGGAATTCACGCACTAAAGTCTCCACTTTTCGTTTTAATAATCTTTCAAAAATCTCTTTTAGCCAGCCATCATCATCACGATAAGATTTTATCGAGTCAATGAAAAATAAAGATAGTGTTTTTACTTTGGCTTGATTAGGGGTCTCTCTCATAAAATTTTCTATTTCAGCATCAAAGTGTTTGTTTATAGCTTCACGGATAATCATTTCTTGGTAAGAAGTAGTCATTGTAGCCGGTAGAAAGGTCATTCCTTTTTCCAGCTCTAAACCATTCGATAAAGATTTAGCCCCTTCGTAGGTAATATTTCCATCAAAACCAAGATCGTCTCCTCTAGCAAAGCTATGCTTTTCCCCATTATTTTTAAGTACTAATTGTTTATTATTAACAGAGTCAACAGTCCATTGATCTTTTGCTTCAGCCTGAGTTACATTCGGATAATAAACGTCAATTCCTTTCACTAAGCCTTCATTAAACGAACTCACTGCATTTAAATTATATTGTGGCTGTTTACGATAATAGTCCTTTATTATTTGTTTGTTTTTTCCTTTACCAAGTTGAACATCAGGAAAGGTAGCACCAAAGCGTATTATCATTTGAGGCTGTGTACTTTTTATTGCTTTATAGTATTCACCGTTACGGGGAAAACGATGAGGCTCATCCACTAAAACAATAGGTCGAGTTGCCTGAATAGCTTCTAAAGGTTTCGTAAACCCCGATAACAAAGTTTGATTAAAACGTTCTTGGCCTTTATTTTTTCCTCGACTAATTATTCCCTTCATATTATCTGAATTCAACATACTAGCATTAATTAAGAGAACCTGAATGGTTGATGAATTTAAACGATCTCCCTCAATAAAATCAACCAAATGTGCAGGTAACAATCCTTTTTTACTATTAAAATCGCCTGCATTAATAATATTCAAATTTATATTCGTATTCTCATAAAATTGTCCAAAATGTTGTTTAGCATAGTCTGCGTCAATAAAATTCTTCCATCCTTCTTTAATGGCTGGAGTGGGAACAACAATAATAAACTTAAACAATCCATATTTTTTATGCAGTTCATACATTGTACGTACGCCTACATAGGTTTTTCCAGTACCTGTTTCCATTTTGACATCAATATTAGCGCTATCTGTACCACGGCCCTTTATAACCGGGTTTGCATAAACATAATCTCTATCTGGATTGTTAGTTGAATGATCAATACCGTAAAAAGCCTTATCAATTGCTTCTAGTGCTCTCATTTGATGTGGCAATTCTTCTAATAAAATTTTCAAAATCTATACCCCTCTTAATACCGAACCTGTAAGTTTACCTTATTTTCTAATTGGTTCAATGCAATTTCTAACTCACGAATACTTTCCATTTCTATAGTATAGCCATAGACAACAATCGTTTGAACGGTCAACTCATTCTTTCCAATAGCATTAACTAATGCTTTAGTATTCCTTGACGTCCAATCGTTAGATATCAAATAGATACGACTTTCATTAACATATGGTAATTCAATACCAACAAAATCTACAAATTTTATCGGCACATCAAATTTATAATTATCACTTACCATATACGTCTGCAATATAGTATCAAAACCAGAAGCATGTCCAGGAACATCTAGACTTTCACTTGAAAACACGTTAATCATGTCATCAAACATATCTAGTTGTATATCGCTATTAAATTCAATAGTATCTAATGCTTCTTGCTTAGGTTGTAATACACGATAATGTTTAAAACCAAAATCTTGTTCTTCAGCTACCTTCGGATTTTCGTTCTTTATTTTCTCAGCTGCTTTTTCAATACGTGCCCTAGAAATTTGATCAATTGTTATATAGCCATCTTTAAAAGCAGTTGAATTCGATTTTGTCTGTTCATCTAGTTGTACCATAATATATTTTCGATTACCGCCATCTTCCACGTTAAGCTGCATAACGGCATCAGCAGTTGTAGCTGAACCAGCAAAAAAATCTAAAACAATACTATCCTTTTGAGTATATAGTTGTAAAGTTTGCTTAATTAGACCTATTGGTTTTGGATAAGTAAAATAAGAATTTCCATTAAATAATTTTTTTAAATCTTGACTAGCGGACTGTGAATGACCAACATCTTGATGCTTCCATATAGACATTGGAATAACTGTCTGTTTTACCTCCGATAAAAATCTTTTTATCCTCGGCACATTATCACCGTCTTCTCCAAACCATATCCTACCCTCATTAACAAACTCCGTGAATCTTTCCTTACTCAACCTCCAACTATAACCATTTGGTGGTAATACTTTTCGTCCTGAAGGGGTCATAATTTCATATATATTAGACTCGACAGCCGGTCCAACAGAAAGATCAGCAGACTGCCAACTACCCCTTGGATCATGATCAGGATTCGAATATCGCGCATTAGCCTCATTAGAACGCGGTAACCCATTTGAAACAAGGTGATTCATATTTTTGGCATAAACTAATAGATAGTCGTGACTATCAGAAAAATGCTTTTTTAAATTTACTGGAGAATATGCTCGCTCCCAAATAATAGTACTCAAAAAACTTCCCTCGCCAAATAATTCATCCATCAATAATTTTAAGTTTCCTTGTTCATTATCATCAATAGAAATAAAAATGACGCCCGTATCTTTCAACAATTTTTTAGCTATATAAAGACGCGGATACATAAAGGCTAACCAAGCACTATGATTAGATTTTCCCTGAATTGATTTAAGACGAATAAGTTCTTCTTCGTTTAAACCAAACATACTTTTCAATTGATCATCATTATATTCAAATTTATCTGGATAGACAAAACCATCAGAACCTGTATTATATGGCGGATCTATATAAATAAAGTCTACTGAATTAGCGTAATTTTGCTGTAAATGACGTAACACTTCTAAATTATCGCCAGTAAAGAACAAATTTTCACTATTTTTATTTTCTGTTTTTTTATTATGAACTTGCTCAGGGACAATAACTGAAGTAGGCTTTTCGCCTGCTTGTTTTTTTGCATAATTTTTTCCTATAAAATCAAGTCGATAACCACTAGATAATTCATCTATATTATTTCCTTGCAAATTTTCTTTGAATTTTTCCAAATCAAAACTTCCTGAGTCAGCAAAAAATTCAGGAAGTTTTTCTTTTAAATTATTTAAAAAATCTGTGTTAGCTTTAACATTATTATTATATTCTATATTAGCTCGTAGTCCTTTATTGAAATTTTTATCCATACTTTACTCCTTCTTAAAAAATTTATCACTTTTTTCATCGCTTACTAACGACCAACGTTCATTACTACAAATATTAAATACAAACCTAGTATTGCAAAACCTCATCAATCCTTAAGAATCGTGTCGATAAATAAATTTGATATTATCCATTGGTAAAACTGAAACATTCAACTTTATCACATTATTGATGTAATAGAAGAACTATACATTTATCTTTTATTTTTAAATTATCTAAATTCATATATGCTTTTATTATATGGTAGATAAGTTCATCGTAAAATAGTAATTGTTCCAAAATAACAAAAAGGAAGTTCTTTTCTATAGAATGAAATTAACAACAACCAAACTGCAGAACCATTTATTTTTAATACAAAAAATATGGTAATAACAAATAATCTATACATTATCCTCAATGTCCACTGGATAATCAATCATTTACAAAAACTTATTAACAATTTTGTGTAACATATTTCTACAGTTGCTTTAATGAAACAATAATTAGAAAAAAATTCTTTTCATTTGTATTACAAGCCTCCCATAAAACTACCTTTTTATAACTTTTCTATTTTGCTAATTAAATTTATTTTTAAAAAAATTCCATCGAATAAAATATTTAATTTCTGCATTTCAAAAATTTTTGTCTCCAATAAGTCGGTATTACCGGCATCCTATACTTTCTACTGACCATTAAACCGATGGCAGGAAATGAATATTCAATAAAGCTAAAACTTTCAAAATCAATCATACTTTCATGATTCAACATTACCTTTTTTATATTATTCAATTCTCGTTCATCAAAAATTTCCGCATAACCTTGTTTTTGAACTTCATTTTTATTGTACAAACCTAACTCTTCACCACTCAAACAATTCCAATTTTGAAGAGTTGTTTCATGAAGAAAATCATAATTTACCATTTTCTCAGAAAGTTTGTCCTGGCCTATTAATAATGACCACTCCAAAAGCACACCCCAAAGATATGAGGCGGTATATCTCGTTGAATAACTAATAGCATTAAATTCAACTTGCATCGCAAGACTGTATTGTCTTTCTAAAATAGGATATTTTCCACTTTGTATATTTGCCTCAATATGTTTTATATATGTTTCAATTAGAGAGCCCAAACCTTTACCATCTCTTACAAGTAAGACTAGATAAAAAAGTAGAGATATTTCAATTCCGTCATTATCATAAACCGGATAATAAAAACCATAATTATTATTCATCAGAACGACAATTAAGTTAAGTACATTTTTAGCAGTATACTTCTGACCAAAACAAGATGGTACAGTAGTAGATAGAAATATACCATACAAACATAAAAAACCTAATATATTAAAACAAAGAGTTCTGTATTCAACGGGGTTGTGAAGTGGCAAGCCATTCCTTACCTTTGAAAATTGTGTCAGATTATCAATAAATCTTTCATTCGAATCAACATAAAAACTAATAAATTTATTTAACCATCTTACTGTTTTTTCGTCCTCAAAATAGTTGCTTTTTTTTATGAAACTCCATATAGATATGAGTACATACTCTGCGAATTGTATGTTAACCCTATACCTTTGCTTTTCAAGAGCATTATAGCTTACCAAGCTTAACATCATTTGCAATGATGAAAATAATTTGTTTCTTTTTTTGTCCGTCTTTGTCTCTTCAATCTCCTCAAAAAAAAGATTCACCATAGACTCAAAATAATCTAACTTATAGTCCGATTCATCTAAATAATATAAACATTTTCTCAATAAAGACCGTTTTCTCTCATCAAACAAAGTCTCATTAAATGCGTATCGAAAAACTAATTCAACCAAATGTGATAACAAAATCTCTGTAATCCTAATATTTTCATTGTTATATTGATTCTTATAACTTTCCCAAGTAGGTCTCATAGCATCCGATATTACACCATTAGTTACAAAAACAATATTTTTTTTCTTTTTCTGATATTCAGAAGGCAACATCATATACAAATATAAATCAAAAATTTCGTTAATACTTTGCCGTACACTATTTTGCCCACTATCCCAATTAGTTCTAGTCAGATTCCCTTGTTTTATAACATAGAGGTATACTTCTCCGTCTTTTTCCGCAAGTAAATCACCCCCATATTGTCTTTCACCAGTTTTAGGTAGATTTTTTACAATATATCCATCTAGTTTCAATAAATCAGAAAATAAGATATCTAGCTCATCTTTTTCTTTAAGTGAAGACAAATACTCTTCAATTACTAATTTAATCATCATATAAATTAACTCCTATAACCAATTGTCTTTCAAGTTGAAAAAATAAAGGATCATTAATGAACCTAATTGGTATATAAGTACTTTGGGACACCTCTTTCATTTTATTGACTTGTGAATGTAAATTGCCTTCTTCGTCAAATTGTTTATATTGTATTTTATTTCCATATAAAATAGTTTGCTTTTGAATAAGTTGAGAAAGCACAGATTCTTTTTCAGCTTCTTCATTCAATTTCCTATTAAATTCGGATTTTGCTTCATAGTAAATGTCCATATTTTTTTCAGATGGTTGCAGGTCTGGATTCGACCAACTTTTTTCGTATATTTCTTTCCTACTTTTCAATTCGGTATCAAGTTTTCTTAAACTAGAACTATTAAGTTCCGCCACTTTATTTTGCAAAAGATAAAAATAATTGTCACAGATCGAGGATTCTATGTATTTATACAATACACCTTTAACAGAACTATCGCTAGAAGCCAGATACAAGTCTATAGATATATTACATACAAAATTAGCATCTGGTATAAAATTATGACATGATTTTAAAAATTTCAAAAAATATTTCTCTTCAAAATCGGATGTGTGAATTTCTTCCTTTTCATATAATATTTTCAATATATTCAAAGCTGTAGTAAAGTAATTTTCAACTTTACATACTATTTTAATTAGTGCACTTGAATACATTTTAAGGTTGTCCTCAATTCTAGAAAACGTTTTTCCTTTTTCATCTACTCCAATAACTGACAATATTGGGAGATAAAACCTCATAAAATGAGAATCTTCAACACAATAACATATATAGTCTATTTCATGTTTCAACCCTTTGATTTGTTCCTCAGGTAAAGTAAAAATAATTGAACATAAACCCTCAGCGCCATCTTTGCTAATTCTTTTCTTTTTCCCAAAAGCAAGATAAATAATACTTTTAGGATCCCAACTTTTAAATTCAGTTATCATTCTATTTATTTCTTCCAGTAAGTTTTCATCATTTTGGTCAAGTAACAATGTAAAAAGCAACCTTAGATAGTTATTAACCAGTATTATTTCATCCCAATTGTTATCTATTTTAGTTATTATTTTTTCATTAACAACTTTATAAGTAAATTCTCTGTCTATACTAGCTAATTCAAGACAAGCTTGTACCAAAAAAAGAACGACTTCAAAACTTTCACCATGATAATTTTTGACGAAAGTTTTCAGTCTGTCTTTATTCTGCAAACAAAAAATAACAAGATGATTCATCTCTTTTTTTGGTTCCGATAAAAAATCGTTAATTATTTCGGCGAACAATTCACCGTCGATTAGTTTAGAAAATCTTTGATAGAACAATATATCGTTCGTTTTTTCAAAAATTACTAAGCAATATTGAAATACGTCTTGTAAACTTAGGGACAGTAAATCTGTTTGATCCATAGTTAAAAAAACTTGTTTTTTAAATTCATTGTTATTAAATTGGTCAACAGAAATTTCTTCACTGAATATTGTGAAAAATGAATAACCTGTTCTCTCAACTAAATATATAATAAGCGTTGTCATAATATCAGAACTCAATGAAAAATATTCTGTTTCACAAATACGTTTCAAAAGTTTAATATCAAATTGTTTCTTTAAATCATAATTATTTATGAGTTCCTCAAGTTTTTTTGAATCTTCTTCCGAAAAAATAATATTTTTGTATTTATTAATAGTCTCATCGGAAAAACTCATCAACTTAAGAAAATCCACTCTATTTTCAATCAAATAATCTTCCTCCAATGCCACACCAGAATAATTTCTAACATTGCATAAAATATATCACTTCCCACTAGTGGTGCATGAAACATTTTAAATTAGCTCTTTATGTTTCACACTATTTTCATTCATAAAAAAATCCTTTATACTGAGCTTGGATGACTTATCCAAGACCAATACAAAGGAACTTAATATGG
>NZ_BSUG01000041.1 GCF_030161475.1 Tetragenococcus halophilus subsp. flandriensis
TTCAGATAAATAATGAAAAAATTTTTTCTGGAAAAGTCATCCCTTGCGTAAGCATTTGATTTTTTTGTCATTTTTTAGAAAAAGTTAAAATCTGAATATTCTGATTATATTAATGCACCACTAGTGGTTAAAAATATAAAAAACTACTCGTACCAACCGATACAGGTAGTTTTTTATTGTATAAAGAGAAATAAAAACTATTAATTTTATAGAAAATAGTTTTAATCGTTACTTAATTCCGTAGCATTTTCATTAATATAGCCAATCCATGAACCATCATCATTATACAGTGATAAGAAGCGGCTACCATTGAAGTGATTATAATAACCTCGAGCTTCCAATGTTTGTCTATAATAGTCCGCTGAATCATGTTTCTTTTTCCAATTGAAATTTTGCCAGATAGAATAGTTATCCTTGTTTATAAGCACTTTTTCCCCGTAGCCTTGATAACTTCCTTGTTCGCCATTACCAATCTTTGTGCCATTTTCATTCATATATCCGACCCAAGTTCCTCCGTTATCATAAAGCGATAAATAACGACTGCCATTGAAGTGATTATAATAACCTCGAGCTTCCAGTGTTTGGCCATAATAATTTGAAGAATGGTTCCTTGAACGACTAAAGTTAAAATCTTGCCATATATCGTAATTATCAACACTGACAGTTACAAATTTATTGTAACTTTGATAATTACCGCCTTTCCCAGTATCAGATAGATTTGTTCCTGACTCGTTGATATAACCGACCCAAGTACCTGTATTATCGTACAATGATAAGAAGCGGCTGCCATTAAAATGATCGTAATAACCTCGAGCTTCTAAAGTTTGACCGTAATAATCCGCTGAATCATGTTTCTTTTTCCAATTGAAATTTTGCCAAATAGAATAGTTATCTTTACTTATTGTGACATATTCTCCGTATGACTGATAATCTCCTTGAGGTTTGTTATTAATTGTCGTGCCATTTTCATTCATATAACCCACCCAATTTCCTGAGCTATCATACAAAGATAAAAAACGACTGCCATTAAAATGGTCATAATAACCTCGGGCTTCCAGTGTTTGGCCGTAATAATCCGCTGAATCATGTTTCTTTTTCCAATTGAAATTTTGCCAAATAGAATAATTATCTTTACTTATTGTGACGTGCTGGCCGTAACGCTTATAGTTTCCTTGTTGCCCATTACTAAGATTTGTACCATTTTCATTCATATAACCGACCCAGGTGCCTGCATTATCATAAAGAGACAAGTAACGGGTGCCATTAAAATGATTATAGTAGCCTCTTGCTTCCAGTGTCTGACCATAATAATCAGAGGAGTGATTTCTTGAACGACTAAAATCAAGATCTTGCCATATATCATAGTTATCAACACTAATAGTCACAAATTTATTATAACTTTGGTAGTTACCACCTCTACCATTACCAGAAAGATTCGTTCCTGATTCGTTAATATAACCGACCCAGCTACCATTTCTATCATACAATGATAAGTAACGACTACCGTTAAAATGATCGTAATATCCTCTGGCTTCTAATGTTTGTCCATAATAATCTGCGGAGGCATGTTTTTGTTTCCAGTTGAAGTTTTGCCAGATTGAATAATTGTCTTTGCTTATTGTGACATATTCTCCGTATGACTGATAATCTCCTTGAGGTTTGTTATTAATTGCTGTCCCACTTTCATTAATGTAACCAACCCAAGTGCCCGAGCTGTCATATAATGACAAGTAACGGCTACCGTTTGAATGATCGTAATAACCTCGAGCTTCTAAAGTTTGACCGTAATAATCCGCTGAATTATTTTTCTTTTTCCAATTGAAGTTTTGCCAAATGGAATAATTATCCTTAGTTATTGTCACATATTTCCCATATTTATGATACGGGCCTTGAGGACTGTTTCCATTCTCTCCGCTACTTGTTGTCCCTGTCAATAATCCATTATAATCAATAGAAACATCAATCGGGTTTCCTTTAAAAAGGGCAGTAGAAGAAAATTGCCAAGCGCCATAACCAGCATTTTCCCATTGCTTTTCATAACTTCCACCTTTTAAAGGACTGTACGGATATTGTGCGATCCATGTATTAGTTTTCCCTACAGTCGAAACTACCTGATCACGCTGACCATAACTAGCATACGTATAAACATTGTGATTATTGTAGCCAGCGTCTTTTAAAGCCTTCCAAAAGCCGTTCATTCCTTCTTTGACGGTATTTCTATTTGTAGAGTTGTCTTCCATATCTGCAAAAATTTGAATATTTTTTTCCAGCCCCAGGTTCTTTAATACTTGCGCAGCATATTTTCCTTCATTGTAACCAGAATTATAATCATAAAAATGGGCATAATGGTAAACAGATACCTTCATCCCTGCATTTTTGGCTGCGTTAATTTGACTAGTAGCATAGGGATTCGTGTAATTAGTGTACTCGGTTGTTTTAACCACAGCACCCTTCACCCCAAAATTTCGCAACGCTTGAAAATCACTAGGAGTCATCCAAGATTGGTAAGATGCGACATCAATTGCATCTTGTCTTGTATAGGCATTATCCCCGATATTAAACCGATCAGGGGTAATACTTTGTGCTTTTGCAAGTGAATTTGGATCATCAACTAAACGCTTAGCAGCTTCCTCTCCCATTGTATGATTAGAAGGCTCTTCATCTTCTTCAGAATCTTCGTCGTCCTCTGTAACATCTTCATCTGAGGATTCAGCTTCCACATCTTCTGTAGAATCAGTTTCAGCTGAGGAGTCTTGACTTTCATTTGTAACCTCTTTGCTATCACTTGTCGATTGTATTTCTTCACTGCTGCTTAATGTCTCTTGATCGTTATTTACTTGTGTGTTACTTTCCTCTTGTTCTGTTTGCACGTCACTATCTTGAGTTTCATCAGCAAAAACTACAGAGCCACTTAATTGACCTGCTGTTAATAAAAATATTATAAAACCATAAACTCCTATACGAATAATTGCTTTTCTTACACTACAGTAATATTTTTTTCTTTTCATCTACCTTTCCCCTTTTTTAAAATTTTTTATTGTAAATCTATTGTAGTATACCTAATTTTTACTCAAAAATAAATTCTTCAATGAAAGTTACTTTATATTTTTCCAATAGTGTTCATATAATCGCATATAATTTTACATTAACATATACAATATGAATAATGGGATCTTACAAATGAAAAATCAATGACACTAGCTTTTCTATTCTTTTTTACTCATTATTCTTGTTTTCTCACTTTTAGTTAGATAAAATATTAGGTATGAATAAAAATAAAATTAAGAGGGTTACAATATGAGGTTTCTTCAGCTAGTAAAAAATTCAATACTGCATTTTAATGAGTTAAAAAACGCAAAAAATATCGGTTTTGGAAAGATGATCCTCTATCTATTGTTACTAAGTCTAATTGCAGCTATACCTATCACGCTGCAAGTCCGTCAAGTCTTTTCAGATATCCAATCTGACGGACAAGAAATCGCTGAACAAATTCCTGATTTCACAGTCGAAGATGGAAAAATGCAGACGAATGAACAAGATGGGTTTATTTATCAGACGGATTCGATTATTTTCACTTTTGATCCTAAAGGACAACGAACTTCTGATGATATTTCAAAAGATATGATCGGTAACTTTTTGAGCGTAGGTTTGTTACAAGAAGAAGCAGTTTTAAGCCTTCAGTCAAATGAAGCAACAGAAGCGATATTGGGCGACAATCAGTTTGAATTGTCTTATGATGATAGTCGGATGCAAAATTTAACTGGGGAAATGATTCAAAATGAATTAAGTCAAAGCAAACTACCTTGGTGGACACTCTTGGTAGCATTACTGGTTGCTACTTATCCTTCTTTTATCAACCTGATCGTCATTTTATTGATTACGACGATCATTGGAAACTTATACAGCCGTATTCAGCGTACTAGCAATCGATTTTTGGATAATTTAAAAATCATGATCGCAAGCGCAACTTTACCTGTCATTATAGGCGCGGTGATCAATAGTTTTTCTCCAGGTTTCGATAGTACAATGTTGATCGCTATTTTAGCATTCTTTATCTTTATGCAAGCTATTAAAAGTACGAAAAAAATTGAATAAACTTAAGACATTTTCAGCCAGCTGGAAATGTCTTTTTCTTTAAAATATTGTATACTAGTTGATAAAGGAGCGGATAATATGACAAAGTATATTTTATCAGTTCGTCCATTTCGTGAAGAATTTCAGCAAAAAATGAAGGGAATTGATCCTGATTACCAATTTGTAACTGCTGATGGACTAAACGAAGCTGATGTTTGGAACAATGTCGAAATTACGATAGGTTGGCGTAAGGATTGGAATGAAAAATTACTATTTGAAGGTACGCCCTTAAAATGGGTCCATTCCATTTCAGCTGGCGTAGATTATTTACCTCTTACTAAGTTTAAAAACTACGGTATACAGTTGACCAATTCGAGCGGCCTCCATGCGCAATCGATCGCAGATCATTTATTAGCCATTATATTTATGCAAAGTAGAGGGATATTTACTGCCATACAAAATCAACTGACAGCCACTTGGGATAAAAACGCTGATTATTCTTATCTGTATGATTTGCGAGTATTGATCGTAGGCACGGGAAAAATCGGTCAAAAGTTAGCATCATATCTTGATGTATTTGGTTGTAAACCTGTCGGCATCAATACAAATGGACGCTCGATAGAACACTTCACAGAAACATATCCATTAAGTGAACTAAACCAGCAAGCTTCTTTTTCTGATATAGTAATTAATATCTTGCCTTTAACAGAAGATACTTACCATCTATATAACACTGAATTTTTCAATAGTATGAAGGCTACTGGGACCTTTATAAATGTTGGACGTGGTTCAAGTGTTGATACAGAGGATTTATATGCTGCCTTAAAAAATAAAGACATCAATTTTGCAGCTATTGACGTATTTGAAGAAGAACCTTTACCTTCTGATAATGACTTATGGTCTCTAAAAAATATCCTGATCACACCACATATCTCAGGTTATACCCCACATTTTCAAAAGAAATTTATGGAAATATTTTTGGATGATTTATCTAGTTTTGTTAACGAAGGAAAACTTGTAGAAAACGAAGTTTCTTTGAATTCTGGTTATTAAAAAAGAAAGATGGTCCATTAAAAATTTGGATCATCTTTCTTTTTTTATATCTTTTTCAGTTTCTTTAATGATATAAATAGGTCGTTTTTTGGTTTCCAAGAATATCTTACCGATGTATTTGCCAATAACTCCTAAAAACAGTAACTGTAATCCCCCCATAAACAACACGATCGAAGCCAAAGAAGGCCAACCAGTCGTCGGATCCCCAAACAACAACGCACGAAGTACAATAAAGATCAAAGCAATAACAGCCGCTATACAAGAAAAGGCCCCAATAAATGAAGCTAATGTTAGAGGAGCATCTGAAAAGTTAACAATACCATCAATTGAGTATTTAAATAAGCTCCAAAACGACCAAGAAGTCGTTCCTGCGACTCGTTCACGATTCTCATAAGAAATATATTCAGTGTTAAAACCAACCCAGCTAAATATCCCTTTTGAAAAACGATTGTACTCTGTCATAGACAAAATCGCATCCACCATCTGCCTTGTCATCAAGCGGAAATCACGAGCACCATCGATCATTTCTGTATCGCCAAATTTATTGACTAATTTATAAAATAAGCGAGCAAAAAAACTACGAACGACGGGTTCGCCTTCTCGATCTTGACGTCTGGTACCTACACAGTCGATATCAGATGTCTCGATTCGTTCGATCATTTGGGGCAATAAGTCCGGTGGATCTTGCAAATCAGCATCCATCACCGTAATTAAATCACCCTTAGCAGCTTGTAAACCAGCATATAAAGCTGATTCCTTGCCGAAATTTTTTGAAAATGAAATATAACGAACACGATCTGGCATCTTTTGATGCAATTCGCGTAGATTCTTTAAAGTTTCGTCTTTTGAACCATCATTAACAAAAATGTATTCAATCGAATGGGAAATAGATTTCCCTACATTTTCAACTTCCTTTACAAAATAAGGTAACGATTCTTGCTCATTAAAACATGGTACGACAATTGACAGCATAAGCTTTACCTTCTCTCATCCATTATTATTAATATTAAAAATTACTTTACATATGCTCAAGATAATATAACAAAATAATTTAGGCTAGTAAAATATATAAATTTAACCAACAACTAACTAAATCTTTTGTAAAATTATTGCGACTCCCGTTTAATTTTTTTATTTTGAACAACTCCTAAATAGAATATAAAAAGAGCTACCCACACGCCAGTAAAATATCTTGATAATATCGCTAAGTTTGTATACTTATAATATATTTTTACTGTAGATCCTCCCGGAGGTACTGTCACTTCTGTCGTACCAAATTCAGAATGGCGACTATTCGTTTTTTCGTTGTTTACCCTGACCTGCTGTCCCAGATACCTATAAACAGGTATCTTTAAGTCTTGATTTACCGAACTATTATTTTCCAATTGTACTATATAATGATCATCATTATAATAGAAATCTGGCTCAATTATTTTATCATTCAAATAAAAAATATTATTTTCAATTAATTCTGGATAGGTCACTGATTTTAAAGTTGCATAGTCCTTGCTGTTAGAAGTTTTGGCTTTCTCAACAATATTATGACTATTGAGAAAAACAGCGGTGTCCTCATTCTTATTATTTAAATTAATAATACTTGAATTATGTAGAACAATAATAAACAAGAACATAGACACAATACTTCTTATTTTATAATCATTTTTGTTCGGTTTGAAACATAAACTAAAAGAATATGCTAAGAATAATGAAGCAAACGCGTTAAGCCTCCAGACAAACTGCAGATTACTAACAAAAGTGTTAATTAGTGGCTTCCATGGAAATATGTCAGTGGTACACAACAAGAGAATAATTCCTAAACCAAAAATGAATTTATCATAATTATATATAAGCAAGTGATTGTTTAAAATCGTTATTATTATACCAAAGAAAAGTAGCAAGCCAATAGTATAAGAAGACAAGTCATTATTTAAAATATCATTAACCAAGTTACCTAAGGGTCTTCCATTCAGTTCTCTCCAAGTCGGCATTTTCAGATCTTGTGCTAATTGTTGTTCTAAAAAAGGTATTAAAAATGCGCTAGATAGAAATACCGTCGTAATAGTAGACAAAAAGAAACTATATAAACGAAGTAATTTTTCTTTCCAAAAATAAAAAGTCGACAAAATCACAATAGCTATAAACACTGCAGCCATGGCTACTGAAAGTAAATGCGTATAAACTAATAATGTCATACCAATAGTAAGTATGTACCACTTTTTATAATTGCCAATACATAATTCATAACAGCCTAATAAAATAATAGGTAAAAAAACAAACGAAACAGCCTCTCCTAATGCGGCCCTTTGAAATATATCAGCTGTGCGGTAGGCAGAAAAACTATACAAAATTGAAAATACCAATGCAACGTTGATATTTTTTTTAATACTATACATTACAAAAAAAGAAACCAACATAGTGGTATAAGTTACAAAAAAGTAATATAGACAATAGCTTAACAGCAAATTGTTTGTAAAATTATACAATAAATAAGCCGGGTAAATAGTTAACCACGGATAAAAATTATTCATCATTGTACCATGGTTAAAATAAACATTAAAATTAACAGGGGAAGACCAAACATTTTCCAATCCTATTATACGAGAAAGATGGAAAAGTGTATCCTGGCGTTCATTATGAAAGATCCCTCCATTAATAAATAAAGGAAGTATATATACTCAAGTTTCGCATACCCAAAATGATGATGTCCCTTTGATAGAACAACGCTGATAGTAAAATAATGGTTCGCTTGACTTTTGTTCAAAGGATACAAAAAGAACTCCTTTTGTTTTATAATGGATTTAACGACAAATCTAAAAACAAGGAGTTCTTGCTCTTATGATACACTTAAAAAACATCAAAAATCAATTACCAAATGAAATGAACGCAATTTTTTCTGAACTGAACGTCCTGAAATGTTTACGACAAACCTCTATTTGTAAGCAAAAAGGCTATTCTCCCGCCATTATTTTTACTTTTCTTTTCAGTTTAGTGTTTAAGGGCAAGACCTTGAACCAAGTCCTCAGCGGACGTGAAGCAGATCAATATATGAAGAAAGATACCGTTTACCGTTTGATGAACGATCCGCACAATAATTGGCGTAGCTTTCTGCTTCGTTTTAGTGCTTCTGTGATCGAAAAGATCCATCGATTAACAGATCCAAGTACCCATCTACGTACGCTTGTTTTGGATGACTCAACGTTCTATCGAAATCGAAGTCAGAAAGTGCCTGGTTTGGCGCGCCTTTGGGATCATGCTTTACAAAAAGGTTATAAAGGCTATCGCATGCTAACTTTAGGCTTTTCTGATGGGTACTCTTTTATTCCTATTGATTTTGGATTGCTTTCAGGCAAAAACCAAGTCAATCAAAAACAAGCGGAAAGTGATCAAAGAACGAGTGGGGCAAAACGCTTCAAAGAAGCCCAACGATCTATGCCTGATGTGGCCATTGAGATGGTGCAAAGAGCCCTTGATCAAGGCGTTTACGCCAGTCATGTGTTAATGGATAAATGGTTTACCTCTCCTAAAATGATCGATCGTTTGCATGATTTAGGCATCCATACCCTAGGTATGGCAAAAAATGGCAAGACCCAATATTTTTATCAAAGACGTTTATATAAATTAAGCGAACTCTACCAAAAGTCAATAAAGGAATACTGTCAAGAAGCCATCATTTCCTCTATTATTGTTCAGCCAAGCAGCGGGAAGACCCCCGTCAAAATCGTTTTTGTCAAAAATCGGAATAACCAAAGTGCTTGGTTAGCCCTTATGACAGATGACCTGACTTTGTCATCCCAAGAAATCGTGAAGACGTACTCGGTTCGCTGGGACATAGAAACGTTCTTTAAAGTTTCCAAATCTCTCCTTCATTTGTCACAAGAAACCCAAACGCGCAATTATCAAGCCTTGATTTGTCATACCACCATTGTGTTCACGCGCTACATCTTATTAAGTTGGCAACAACGCTGTGCCAATGACGAGCGGACCTTAGGCGGCTTATTTTATGAACTTGCTGACCAAATAAAAGAACTTGACTGGTCGGTGGCTTTATTAGAACTAATGGACATTTTGCAAGCAGTCAGTGAAAAAGCGAGTCATAAACTACAAGACTTCATTGAAAGTCAACTGCAGCTCTGGATCGATACGCTGCCCAATTATATCAAGGCTTATCTACCGAATTTGGTGTGCGAAACTTGAGTATATATATAATGCTTAACAGTAACATTAAAAGTAAACATACGATAATTTTTCGTTTGCGAACGGACATATAAGTTTCCTCTTCTATACAAAAAATAACTTAACATCAATTTAAAATTATAACACAAAATATAAATAACGCCACATATATGCAGAAAAAACTAAAAAATTTTGTATGCTATTGCTACTACAGTTAGTTAATCAATGACTTATAAACCAACAACACAGAAAAAAATTGACGAATATTTGAATTAATTTCATAATTCATTACCTTGTTAAATCTTTGATGTGACAATACGTTCAAAAAACACAAAAAAGGAACCTCCCCATATGGTACACTTAGGTTGTCTCAGACAGACACGTACGCCAGGAGGGATTCCTTATGTCTATTATACAACAACCAACCTTATTTGACATCGATTATTTAGAAAAATTGGATATTCAGGAGAAGTATAAAGAAATTTTCTCCCCAATCGATTGGACAAAAGCGTTAGATTTATTTCAAAAAGATACGAAAGTCGGACCGTCTATTACCGTCAATTATGAAGCGGTTCTCCGCTCCTTAATGGCACGTATTGATCAGAAGATTCCTACACAAAAAGCCTTGATTCAACGTTTGAAAAGTGATTTGCGTTTGAAACTAAGTGTCGGCTTTCTCTACTCTGACCCCATTCCTTCAGAAGCTACTTATTCGCGAGTCATGGCGACTTTGGCAACCCATCTTTCTGTGTTGGAAAGGATGAACCAGCAACTACTCCAACTTATTCATGAAGAATTGGACATTTTTACAGAGAATATGGCGATTGATGTGACTTCGATCGAAGCACGAACAAAGCCCGTGAAAACAGATAATCCAAAACTTCCATCGACGGAAACCCAACGAAGCATGACTACAGAAGAGACTCTTGAGACCTTCCCTTCCTATGCTTCATGGGGCGTAAAGAAAAATAGTCAAGGCAAGAATTATTTTTGGTTTGGCTATAAGGGGACGCTAGCTGTTTCTACGAAAAGCCAATATATTCTAAACATGCATATCGCTTCAGCTTTTGCTTCAGATGTCACTTTAGCGATTCCCACCATTCGCAAGGTGGCAGAAAGATTAAAATCGGAAAAAGAAACAAGCTATTTCTCTTTAGACAAAGGCTATGACGCAAAAGAAATCTATCAGGAATGCCACGCGTTAGGCATTGAACCCATCATTCCATTAAAGCGAGTAGCGAAAAATGATGGTGAAGTAGACGCTCATTACGCACCGACCTGTCTTCTTGAGTACAGTTATAAGTATGATAGTTATGATAAAAGATATGGTGCATTGAAATATACACGCCCTGAAAATCATTGTAGAGATTGTCCGCTACAGCATGAAGGCCTTTGTCAAAAAGTCATCAAGGTCAAACAAATGAATGATCCAAGAAAATATAATCATCCAGCTCGAGGCACACGTGCCTGGCAACGGAAGTACAATGAACGAAGCAGTATTGAACGCGTCAATGGTTATTTAAAAGAAGATTACCAGCTAGACGATACCCGTTTTTATCAACCCAGTCACGCGATTGCTTTTTATCACTTGATCCAACTCACTTATAATGCGCGAAACTTTGCCAATCAACGTGTCGCTAAGGTAATAAAGGAAAAGAAATAGTCGTAGAATTTCGAAAAAATTGCCCATTTCGAAATTGGATGAGTGTTTGCTTTTCTGGAAAAGTGAATTATGAAATTGGCTTATATATACAAAATTCTATAAAATGGATTTCCCTACATCTTCAACTTCCTTTGCAAAATAAGGCAACGATTCTTGCTCATTAAAACATGGTACAACGATTGACAGCATTTTAAAGCCTCCTACTTCAGTTACAATTTCAAATTTATTATAACATTCATTTTCTTATTCATCAGCATTTCTTCGTTCGATATCATAATCTGATCCTTGCATCAAATACTCATCATAGTAATCCGAACGTTTGGTCATCTCTTCGTCAAACGCTTCGTATCCCATCTGCTCCATTAACGTTTGCTCACCAGAAAACAAATCAACCCCTAATCCAAGTCTATCGCCTGGAATCTGAACATCTAAAGCTGATAAAGTAGAAGGATACATATCCAATGCGCTAAATAGTCGATTATTATTGTTTACTTCATTTTTACCCGTATTCAAAAAAACGTTGTATACTGTTCGTTGATAACTTGGATCAATATCTTCAAAAAAGTCGCTGTCCATTGTTAAATGATCCCCCACTAGTACAACGGTCGTATCCTCAAAAAATGGTTGAGTTTTCATCCAATCGATAAACTCCTTAATTTTTTCATCAGAATCATGTATGACATTGCTATATTGATCCTCAAACAAATCAGGCGTTTCATCTGTCGCATAACCATCTTCATAGTGAGTATCAGCCGTCAACATTGTAAAGTTAAAAGGCTCATTTTCATCTGCTATTTCTGTCAATGAATCTTTAGCAAAGTCAAAGAGTTTTTCATCTTCATACCCCCCACCATTCATAGTAATCTTCTGGAATGAGCTCTTGTTCCTGCGCCCAATGATAATCACGAATGTCATAATTTCCATGTTGTTGGAAGTAGGCCTTTCTACCAGCAAACTCAGCCTGTGACCCCATAAATAACATTTGATTGTAATCTTCTTCTTCTAATACCTCGCCTAAACTATATGCGCCAGGGAAAAAAGATTCAGGTTCCTCCATACCGTAATTATTGACGTCTAGTACGCCATTACTTGCTCTTAAAGGCGCGCCTGACGTCTGTGAAACCATCGAACTTGCTGTTTGATTCGCGCCTGGAATCTGCATCATTCCCCCTATTTCTCCTGGACCGGCATTAGAAAATTGAGTTCCTTCATTCAAAGCAAAATCCGCCAAATTAGGAATCAAGTTTTTATCTTCATTACCTCCAATAGATTTGTCTGCATAACTACTTTCCAGTGATTCAAGGAAAATATAGACCAGGTTTCTTTTCTCTTTTGGAAACTGCAGATCAACATCAGCTGGGTCCACATAGTTATTGTTATATATCTCTGTGTCTTCAAAGTAATAAGCCTTAACATCCGCATAGCCAATTTCTCTAATCCCCAGACTTAAACCAGAAGAAAACATTAGAACGCCCAACAAAAGAAAAACAGGAGACAAGATTTTCTTCTTTTTAATCGGTTTACTCTTTTTCAAGCTAAACTGACGGGTCGCCAAAGAATATACAATGACTATACTAATACTAGTGAAACAAATAGCCGAAAATAAGGGGTCTACAATAAACTTTCGTATTTGTGCAGGATCTGTTCCACGTAGCGGTTGGCTCATAATATAAACGATTTGATCAAAGCGAACATTCCCCATATCGTGCATTGTCCAATAACTACCGGTGTAGATTAAACTCCCTGCAAAAATAAAGAGCATAAGAAGAAAGAAGGCGACCCATTGTCGTTTATTAAAATGACTAGTTCGTACAATGTAGCCCCTATTTGAAATAAATAAATAGAGTAACACAATACCATATAAGATCAATGCAGCAATGACACACAATACCATATTTTGCGGATTCCTAACAGGTGAATAAAACAACGCCGATAAATTCCACAACGCTCGATCATATCGATGCCATAAAAAGAACGACAAAAGAATATAGCCCACACTTAGTAAAAGAATATTCAGAACAAATTTTTTGTGATTCTTTTTTAGCGCTATATAAATTAATAAAATGAAAAGAATTAAAATAAGGAACATAAACAACACTTTCTTCATGATTTTTTTAAATTATACCATAAAATTTGATAACTTGTATTTTTTCCCAAAAAAACCAAGCACCTTTTAAGCACTTGGCATTTATACAATTAGTTCTCTGTAAAAATATATTTTGGCTCGTCTAATTTTTTATCATAATCTACCGTTAAATCATAGCCTTTAAAAAACCAATCGTCCTCTTTTTCGGCAAAAAATAATATACCTTCAATTTCTTTTTTAACCAAGGGATTTTCTGGGCGATCAACAAACATTCCTATTGAAAAGCCGTCGTGTACTTGCGTGCTTCCATAAACTTTTCCAAAAAAACGGATGCCCATTCCCGGTTCTAACTCGATTTCTCTTTTAAACCACGCCAGCGCTTCTGGTGTGACTGTAATATTCATCTACTCCACTCCTACTCATTTAATTTTGTATCTAATTGATCAACTTCCTCAACATTTCCTATCACTAGCAAATGGTCGTTTTCACGAACAACTTCTTCTGCAGCAGGAGAAGCAATCACATCCCCATTACGACGACGGACAGCCACTACAGTCAATCCAAAACGACGCCTAAAATCCATTTCTAACAAAGTTTTATTAAAGAATTTTTTATTCTTCACACGAATTTCAGCCAAGGAATATTCATCAGATAACTCAATAGAATCTAAGATATTACTAGAAACCATCTTATGTGCAATCCGTATTCCCATATCTCGTTCTGGATGCACAACTTTATCCGCACCAATTTTTTCTAGAACACGCGCATGATACCCATTATTGGCTTTAGCTAAAATATTTGGCACGCCCATTTCTTTGACCATCAAGGTAACTAAAATGCTTGCTTGGATATCTTCGCCGATAGCTATGATCACTTGGTCAAAATTGCGGATGCCTAATGAACGTAGTGTCATTTCATCTTGCGCATTACCTACCACTACATGCGTCGCAATATCCATATATGCATTCGCACGTTCTTCGTTTTTATCAATAGCTAATACTTCTTGGCCTGATTCTACCAAAGTTTGACAAATGCTCCCACCAAAACGCCCTAAACCGATAATAGCATAATTTTGTTTCATAATGATCTCCTTTAATTGATTAAATTATGCTTAAAAGCATAAATCGCAGCTTGCGTACGATCTTCCACTTCTAATTTTGCTAATATATTCGATACATGAGTCTTTACCGTTTTTAAAGTAATAAACAATTCGCTTGCAATCTCTTGATTACTTTTTCCTTGTGCAATCAACATTAAAACTTCTTTTTCACGAATTGTCAACTCTTCGTGTAATTGAGCTGCTTCATAAGATTGACGATGACTTAATTTATCTGATACTTCTGATTCTATCACACGTTCTCCTCGCTTGGTTGCACGTATCGCATCAGCAATCTCAGCTGCGCTGGAAGTCTTTAATAAGTAACCAGCAGCACCTGCCTGCATGGCTGGATAAACCTTTTCATCATCAATAAAACTTGTCACAATTAAAATTTTAGCTGCTGGCCATTCTTGTAAAATCAGCTGAGTCGCTTCGATTCCGTCCATTTCGTCCATAACTAAATCCATCAAAATAACATCTGGACGCAGTTGGATTGCTTTTTCATAACCTTTTTGACCGTCTTCTGCTTCTCCAATGACTTCAATATCTTCTTGTACCAACAAATAAGAAGATACACCCAAACGCACCATTTCGTGGTCATCCACTAATAAAACACTGATCATTTATTAACCCCCTCCTTGATTAAAGGAATTTTTATTTCAATACTTGTTCCTTGATTTTTAAAACTGATCACTTTAACTGTTCCACCAACAGCTGCTATACGTTCACGAACATTACGTAAACCATAACTTCCAGCGCTTTCTTTTTGGTCTGGATTAAAACCAACACCATCATCTACGACACGTAATAACACATTTTCTTCAATCAAATGTAAATAAACTTCCAGTTCATTGGCCTTAGAATGACGTAAAGTGTTTGATAATAATTCTTGTATTACGCGAAATAACTGATCTTCAATATGACGTGGAATATCCACATCTTCAATATCCCATTTCAAAGAAAGTTTAATTTTGCTTTGTAATTCTCGTAATAATTGTTCAATTCCTTTTTTCAAGCTCTTTTCTTCTAAAGTTACTGGACGTAAGTGTAATAGTAACGCACGCATTTCTGATTGCGAGTTGTTAATAATAGAAGAAATCATTTGCAGTTGTTTTTGTTGCGCCTCAGAAATAGTTGATTCGTTGGCTTTTTCCGTAACAGCTGACATCATCATCATAGCTGCAAATAACTCTTGTGAGACAGAATCATGTAACTCTCTTGCTAAACGATGTCTTTCACTTGCTAGGATTTCTTCTTTTGTTTGACCGTCAATATATTGTGGTCTCGTGTTAAGTTCTTGTAGCTCACTGGACATACCCTTTAACTTTTCTGTGATTTGAAAAATATCTTGATGTATCGTAGTAAGTCCTTTACTTTCATCTGAGTAAATATCTGAACGATTTAAACTGGCGTCTTTAAAGTTACCACTGACTAGTAAGCGGAGTTTTTCTGCAATAGGCGCTATTTCCTTCTTCTGAAAATACGTAAACACAACAAAGGTAACTAAGCCACACCCGAGCGCAATGCCAATGATATAAAATATAAGTGGAACATAAGCGACGCGTACTTGAAATAATTGTAGCCAAGGTTGTTTTTGATCAATTCCTAGCATGTAAAAAAATAAAACAATAAGCATCATTAACAAAGAAAAAAGGCTACTAAACGCAGACAGCATTTTTCGTGTCTTTTTATCTGTCATACACGAAACACCTCGATATCTCCAACCAAGGCATTGGTTATAATTTTCAAATGGCGTGCACTTTCACTATATTCTTTGCTATAAAGTTTAAGCGTTTCGTTCCTTAATTTTGTTTCATAGTCTTCAAAATAAACTGTACCCATTAAAGCAGTATGTTCTAACTGAACGCCAATTCCTGTAGGGACTAATAAACGTGTTCGTCCAATCCCTTTTCTAACAAGGACAACATTATCTTTTTTAGGTAAGATCGTATTCCCTAGGTCAATGATCGTATCCCCAGATAACACATTGATATTAATATCATCCCATTCATAAACATGGCTACCAATGCGCTCATTACCAAGCCATTGTTGTTTTTTCTTCTTTCCATCATGATTTTTAGCCTCCTGGGTTTGAACCATGATCATTTGTTTTTTGTTCCAAAAAGCATAATTAGAAAAATCAATACCTGAAATTTCGATCCCTTTTAAACCAATAAAAAGGATAGTAAAAACTAGCATAAGCCATACTGCAGGATTACTAAGTACGCCGAATAAAATCAGGATCATCCCTAAAAACAGTTTAAAATTACTTGTCTTTGCTTTCTTTTTCCGACGTAAAGCCAAGTAAATGAAAAAAGCGCCTGAAGCAATCAATATGAGTAAAAGCGGGTTATGGATCGTCTGCCAAATAACAAGCAATAATAATAAACTCTCAATGACAAAGAAAAATCGTCCGGGTTTTCTCACATACTCCACTCCTTAAAACATTATTTCTTATAGCTTACTATAAAACCATTTAAGGCTCATCCGTCTTCCGGCTGAAAAAATAGGAATAAACCCTGTGGGCTCATCCCTATTTCATCTTAGCTTTCTTTTACGCTAACAATTTCTACTTCCATATTCCCATTAGGTATTTCAATGGTTGCCTTGTCGCCTTTTCTTTTACCAATCAATGCTTGAGCAATAGGTGAGTCATTGGAAATTTTACCAGAAAACGGATCGGATTCAGCACTTCCGACAATTTTATATTCCTCTTCTTCTTCATCCGGTAATTCTTTAAATACAACGGTTTTTCCAATAGATACTTCATCTTTGTCAACTTCATCTTTGTCAACTTCATCACTATCGACAACTTGAGCAAAACGTAACATATTTTCTAATGTTGTAATGCGTCCTTCGACAAAGGCTTGTTCATCTTTAGCTGATTCATACTCTGAATTTTCAGAAAGGTCACCAAAACCGCGTGCAATCTTAATTCGCTCGATAATTTCACCACGTTTAACAGTTTTCAATTCTTCTAATTCTTCTTCCAATTGCTTTTTACCCTCTGGCGTCATTGGGTAAACTTTTTCTTCTGCCATTTCTAAAGTCTCCTTCATAAATTACTTCTTTTACGTTTTTTATTAAAAAAGAAATAATGGTAATCTTTTCAAGTCCACAAAAGATTACCACTATTTTTTTAAATTGTAAACCTAATTTCGATTTATTTTGTAACCGTTTTTTAGTTGTCCATATGCTCGTCAATCAACTCATTATGTTCTTCATAGGTTTCTGCATAATAAACTTCACCTGTAGACACATCTGCGACAAAGTAATAATAATCATTATCTGTCGGATTCAAGACCGCATCGATAGAATCTTCACTCGGATTATCAAATGGTCCAGGACCATAACCAACATTTTGATATAAATTATATGGCGAGTCAACCTCAAGGTCCTCATAAGTAACAGTTTCTTTATGCTCACCTAAGGCATACAAGATCGAAATATCCGATTGTAGCGGCATATCCGCTTCAGTACGATTGAAGAACACCTGAGCAATATCCTTGCGATCTTCTTCTGTCACGCCTTCTTTTTCTACTAAAGAAGCAATCGTCATCGTTTCTTGTACATTCAAATCAGAATTTTTAATTTCATCATAATGACCTTCTAGCGTTGAATCCGTCGTTGCGACCATTTGTTCTACAAGCTCTTCCAAACTCATATCCGGTTGATAATCATAAGTAGCCGGGAACAAGTAACCTTCCAAACGATAACGGACATCTTCAGCTTCTGCTGCATCATCTAAAAGATCAGGATAGCTTTCATGTAATTCATCGAAAAAGTCTTCATCTTTCATCAAATCAAGAAATTCGTCTTCGCTAAATTCTGTCTGTTGATCAATTTCTTCAGCAATTTCTTCGACATCATAACCTTCAGGTACAGCAATTCTGGCTTGATCAAATGCACTTTCTCCTTCTTTCAAGCTATTTGCGATCTCATCTAAAGTCATACTTGGAGAAAAGACATATTCACCTGCTTGAAAGCCATCTTGATTATTAAATTTCATATAATAATTAAAAACCATGCCACTGTTGATCACATTTTCATTTTCTAGAATCTCACCAATCTGTTTGTTCGAAGACCCATTAGGAATGGTTACAGCGACCGATTCTTCACTATTTGGTTCCAATGGTTTAATACTAGATTTTACATAATTATAAGTAGAAAAACCAAATATCAACCCCACAACAACTAAAGCTAAAATAATGACTAAAACAATCTTATGAACAACTCGATCTTCCTTGTTCCTTCGATTCTTTCGTTTTTTTACATCTTTTGGCTTATTATTTGTTTTATTATTTGTTTTTTGTTTTTTATCTGAAGTTTGGTTGTCTTCTGATTGGTTCTTGTCACTCAAAACAACGCCTCCTAATCTTCATTCAAGTTTCTAACTCGTCCTATTATACCTGAAAGTGTATCCAAATAAAATGTTTTTTACTATTTTCTTTCTCTTTCTTAAATGGCTGGATTTTATAATGAAGTTAGCCACCTAGGCTAATAAAAAAACGCCATGTGAATTTCATGTTATATTGAAGTTACCACTAACTCTCAATAGACAGGATGAATTCACATGACGCACTCTAACCATACCACATCAGCACGTAAGGGAAAACACTTATCTTATTC
>NZ_BSUG01000042.1 GCF_030161475.1 Tetragenococcus halophilus subsp. flandriensis
GAGGAAAGTATTTCCAACCCGGACCCTTACCTATACAAACTAAAAAAAGCAGCTAGACCATAGCGCCTAACTGCTTCCTTTATTTATCGAGTTTTCTTTACCAACACCAGTTGACAAAGAGCCAAACTTTTCTTTTGGAGTTTCTAGGCATCAAAATAAATGTTTATTCTTCTAAGACTGTCTCTATTACACGCTGTGAAGCTTTGCCGTCATCAAGCGCACAAAATTCTTCATAGAAACTTTTATACTTCTCTTCGTATTCATACATAACTGTTTTAATGTTTTTTATTCGGTCAATTACCTCATCTGAAGTATACAGCAGTGGACCTGGTAAATCGTTATACACATCAATATAAAATCCGCGTAATTCATCTTTATATTTTGACAAATCATAGGTATAAAACAAAATAGGACGTTTTAAATTAGCAAAATCAAAAAAGACTGAAGAATAATCTGTAATCAAAAGATCACTTACGATAAATAAATCGTTAATATCATTATATTTTGAGTAATCAAATGCAAAGCCTTCGAAGTTACTTAAATCTAACACATCAGAAATAAAATAATGCATACGTAGGATAATGACGTATTCATTTCCCAGCTCTTCACGTAGTCGTTCAAGATCTAACCGCAAAGTAAATTTATATTTCCCTACAGAATGAAATTCATCATCACGCCATGTAGGAGCATATAAAATAACCTTCTTATCTAATGGTATACCTAATCTTTGTTTAATTTCTTGCTCATCTTCTGCCGTATGGTTAATCAAAATATCGTTTCTCGGATAGCCATAGGTTAAAATATTCTCGCGCGGGTACATAAAAGCACTGGTGAAGATATTTTCACTATATTTATTATCAGCAATTAAATAGTCCCATTTTCTAGATTGCTCATAGAATATTTTTTTATAATTTTTGTTAGCTGAAGTAACATTATCCATATCAAACACTAAATGCTTTAAAGGTGTGCCATGCCAAGTTGACAAAATTACTTGGTCCTGTTTTTTCTTCAGATAATTAGGTTGGCGCATATTCAAAATAAAATATTTTGCAACTGTCACATAGTAAAAATACTGCCAACTAAAACGTGTAATGACTTTAACATTGGAATGCTGAAATTCTGGCGAATCTTTAACTAATTCTTTATCATTTAAAACCCAAATATGTTTCCATTTATCAGGTTCTTCTTGTAATAGATATTTAAAAAGAGCTTTGGGACTATCAGAATAGTTTCTACCCAAAAAGCTTTCATATAAAATCGTTTGGTTTTTGATCGGTAGTTTGAAGAAAATATTTTTTTGAATACTTTTTTGTCTATAACGTTTCTTTTTAGGACTCATAAAGCGTAAGGTATTATAAGCGACTACGCGACTTCTGCCCAATCGATAGGCAGTTTTGAAATTACCTCTTTTAATACTATTAATTTCAGGTTTATGCCTTTTTTTGATATTTATTGGTTCTGATTCAATTTGTAATATCTGATATAGTTCTTGATAAATTGGAAGTATGTCTTCAAAAGATACTTTAAATGAATCATTTATTACGACTTTGTATAGATAATAATTTTTAGCAGCATTTTTTACCATTTTTGTAATGATATCATTATCACTTATTTGTACGGCTTCATTAAAAGCTTGTACTCTTTTTAATTGTCGATCCTCTCGTTCGATTTGTGACGCAGAAGGTTCATTGATTGGATCATTATGAATTGACTTATAATATAATTTTGTTGATGTTTGTTGTATCGTATCAACTATATTATACAGACGAACTAAAAACGGTATATCCGCATATAAATCATTCTGAGTATCAAAAAATAGCTCATTTTCAAGTAAAAAATCTCTTCTTATAATAAAACTATGCACTTTTAGATGATAACTTAACTTTGAAAAATATTGATCAGCAGTAAAAGTACTAAAATTATGAGGAATCACATCATAGTTAAATAAATCTTCTACCACTTCTCTCTCATCAAGAGATTTAAAATCTCGATCATTCAACCATTTACTTAAATTATTGGAAGTAGAGCTACGATAAAATGGTTTCTTATCCAACTTTAAGGTAGTTGTCTTATCTAAATCAGTTTTAGATATCCTAAATTTAAAAACGCTCGTTGAGTTCCTATTTTCGTCTATCATTTGTTTAGCATAAATTAACGCATTAGGGTGTAAGAAATCGTCTGCATCCATAAATAGGATATATTTACCCACCGTCGCTCGAATCCCCACATTACGAAAGTTGGGTATTGTTTCTGATGAATCTTCAATTATACGGTAATTTAAATTACTTTTTTCTAGATAATTTTCTAAAAAAGCTGATTGGTTATGAATAAAAACCACTTCAAAGTCTTTATAAATTTGGTTTTCTAAACTTTCAATACAGTACTTTAAAAACCTTGTACTACTATCCTTATACGGGATGACGATCGAAAAGTCCATATAATCACTCTTTTCAGACGTATTTTTTCTTTAACCTAAACATTGTAATAGTAAAATAACAAAAAATCAATTTATTAGTATTTAACTTCTAAATTTTTTTATAATTACCCAAAGCGCGAAAAGAATCCACGATAGTATCGAAAGAAAAAACATATAGTAAAATAAAAAAGAAGTATTATAAGTAACTTTTACAGTATTGTTTCCTTTCTTTGGTTGAACTAATAATGCTCCAATGTCATTGGTTTTTATTTGCGAATTCGTTAGCTCTTTGCCATTTAAAATAACGTTAGTGCGTTTATAATTTATTAAGGGTAATAAGGTTTTCTCACCATTGGAATGCCACGAAAGTATTAATTGATTATTCTTTATTTTTTTAGTTAACTTTTCGTTTATAGGATTTTCAATAATCGACCGCTTTTGTTTCCCGTATGGATGAAAATCTTTATCATAAGCAAGGTCTTTATCATCTACTGGCAAATAGTCCGAGTTTCTCTTACTTATTAAACGTAAAGGCTCACCTAAATCTTTTGACTTAAAGGCTTTTTCCAAAGTTTTAGGATCTTTTGTTGCAAAAATAACATTTTTTGTTGAAGAAAATAATTCTGTTTGCCAAATTTCTTCTCGCTCATTTGAAAAATCAATATGATTTCTAACTGCGCCTATAAGCATTAAAAATAGAAATGGATAGATTAAAATACGGCTGTCTATCTTTCTTTTCTCATTAGAAGATATTGTTTCTATTGAAAGACTCAACGCTAGGATAATTAAAACTACTGCTGGCAGCAAAAGGCGCCCCGGAAATTGTATGATGGAGATGCTGGGAAAACTATCTGCAATGTCATTCCAAGGGAAAATTTTAGTTGACAAAACGAACCAAATAAAAGCTATAGCTGTTATTAAAAGATTAACTTTACTTAATCTTTTATAAATAGACATAAAAAATTGAAAAACGAATAACAAAAAAACAATCGGTGAAAGTTCTTTGCTAGGTGTAAGTAAATCAATTTTAAGTGCTGCATCCTCCATATCCCAAACAACTGCGGGTCTCATAAGTTGATTTTCTACATTTACTTCCAATAGTGGATACCAGACGTTAGCAGTCATAAACACTGTGACTAAAGCAGCAATAAAAGTGTAGGTAAAAAGCGTTTTTTTATTTTTTGAATGCACAAAACCAATCACGAAAAAGGGAATTAAAATAAACACAGAAAAAAGTGCTGTCAAAACATGGATTTGAATAGCTAGTGTCATAACAAAAGCTAAAAATGCCAAATCTTTTTTTGAGTAATTTTCTCTTAAAAATCTTGTCGCTGCTAAGACCACTAAGGGCAAGACAATAGCTCCCCAATTACCAAAGGACTGATTAAGCGACCAAGACTGAATAAGATAAAAGGAGGAATACATTATTGAAAATATTAAAGAGATAAGCACCCTTACTTTATTTTTTATAAGAAGAGTAAACATACTGACAGCGGAAAAAAAAGTAATCAAAAAGTTCGTAAGTAATTGATAGTTAAACCACGAACGACAAACCAATAACAGAAGGCCATTAAAGTAGGCAAACATTGGTCCGTACACTGCATTAATAATCCGCCCGGACTGCGAAAAGCCATACATTGAAATAAAGTACTGGAAGTTTCCATCTTTAATTTGTTGAGCCGTATCATAGAAACGATTATAGTGAAAAATCCAGTCATAACCGAGATATAAATTCTTATTATAAATTTGTACTGCTTGTAACAGGATCGAAGCAATAAAAATAATTACCAAAGAGAAGATTACCTTATTTTTGTTACTAACTAAAACACTTTTCATAACCGATTTCCTTTACGTTTTTTATAGTTACTATTATTTTTTCATTTTTTCAATTAATAATACCTTTCTTATTATAAATAACGTTTTTGAAAATTACAAGTTTTAGTTTCTTTGTTCATAAAAAATTACCTAAATACTCTTTTATGAGGAGTATTTAGGCATTAACGAAAAAGACTTAGGAGATTAGTAATTTATATAACCTGAGATGAAAAAATTGCAAATAATTAACTAAAGAAGTAACTATTTTTCATTGAGTATTTAACATCTGAAATATCTACCGTAACCAATCGACTCTCATCAACTTTTTCCTGATCTACAAGATCAAAATTTTCCACTTCAAAAACAATCGTCGGACCTTCTACACTTTTTACATTTCCGATAAAGGTACGATGAAAATGTCTTGGCTGAACTTTATAGCGTTCCCCCACTTGAATATTTTCTATTAGATTCATCAGTTTTACCCCCTAAAATAAACTTATAAAATCATTACTATAATATATACATAACATGTATATATTAAACATACAAGACTTTTAATAAAAAAAGTTTTTAAAAAGCTAAATTTCTTTAATAGATATATACCAATAACGTCTATATTTTTATTTTCAACCTGTAAATTAGATATTATTTTATCCTTTTACTTGTTTAACGTATATACCAATTATCGAAAAAATATAGATGATACACTTTTTAATTCAATAACTAAGATATATTATAACTATCAAAAAAGCTCTTTTTGTATAGCTATTAATACTATACAAAAAGAGCCTCGACTTCTTATTTTATATCAATTTTTGCGAAAAACATTTCCAACTTTATGCATAAAACTGGATGCTTCCTTATCCAATGCATTTTTGAGATCTTCATTTTGTTTTTCTAAATCTTTTATTTTTTTCTTATCTTTTCGTTCGTTTGTTTCGTATTGTTTATTTTTATCCTTTACTCTTTTTAGCCCATCTACTCTTCTTTTCTCATAACCTTGTAACCTATCGGCTAACTCATTTATTTCTAACTGATTAATCGGTCTAATTAATTCAGGAAGTTTCGTCTCTTCAAGCATAGCATCTAGTGGCGCTGGTTTATCATAATGATAAATATGATCAAGTTCATTTCGCTCGAGAAATTGAAGAAATCGTTCAAAATTTTCTTTTTGAACTTTTTCGGGTGCATGAAAATCAACTTTTTCAATCAACGAACTTAAAGTAGTATCGTCAGTAATCTTATTGGCCCAAACATGTGTTAAATTATGATAGTCTGTTAACTCTCTCATCCGCGCATCTTTTGGAATAAGCAAACTAGGTGTACCAGCGATCGTAGCAGTAATATTTCCATGTAAACGTGAACCTACAGCTAAATCTGGTTTTTTTAGAAAATCAATCCAAGATTTTGCATTGATCGGAAAGCGAACTCTATCTTCTTTATAGAATTTATGTGTTATGTCAACAGGATAATGATCAGTATCTTTTTTTAACTTTTCATTCCCTAAATAAGTCATTTTTAATTCTTTTTGCCATTGTGGGATAAAGTAATAATTAGGATATTCTACTGACGACCGTTCCATAAATTTCAATACATTATCTGGCGATAATTTTGAACCGTTAAGAGCGACCAACGAATCTTTTGTTATCGTCGTATCACGAATATTTAAGTCAGGGCCAAAACTATACATAGAAGGACAACCGATAACTGTATGATCTTTTCCTTCTTTAAACCCTAATGAAGTTAAATAATCAGCTGTAATTTGTCCACGAACACCAATAGTAGTTGAGTGTTCTAACACTGCTTTGACAAATTCCTTTACTTCCTTATCAAAAGGGAAACCTTCTTTTAGATTTGGTTCAAATGGCGCTTTTAAACCAACCCCTATGACAATAATTGGTATTTTTAACTTTTTAAATAATTTCGTATAACCTTTAAGGTCTTTAACAAAAGGTTCTCTAAAAGCGTCTGCCAAAGGTATAATATAGGCGTCATATGTCTTGTTAATTTTTTCTGCATCATTTTCGTTAATCCGATAATTGTCAGGAGTAATTTCTACGTCTTCAGTTGTTAAACTACGGTAGACTGAAAAAGCATAAATTAAATTTCCAACATTGCCGCCGATTCTTGTATTTATTACCATATCCTCTGCCGTTTTAATATCAGTGGGTGCTATGCCAGAACGTATTAAATATTTTTTAACCATAGATTTCTCCTACATCTTTATTTTTTTCCTCTGCTTGTTCAGAAAATAAATGATCAACTAATCTTTCGCTCGATTTACCGTCTTGATATTTAAAATGCTTATCCAAAAATTTTGGAACTTTTTCCTGCTCAAAATCCTCTTCTTTTAAAGCAGTGATTAAGTCGTCAAAAGTTTCCACGATTTTTCCAGGAACAAAAGTTTCATAAGGCTCATAAAAATCTCTAGAAGTAATATAATCCTCTAAGTCAAAAGCGTAAAACAACATCGGTCTTTTGAAGACGGCAAATTCATAAATTAACGAAGAATAATCACTGATCAATATATCTGTAATAAATAAAATGTCATTTACTTCTCTGACGTCTGATACATCAAAAAAATAATCTTCGTATTTTTCAGGAATATTTAATTCATTTTTTATAAAAGGATGCATTTTGAAAAGGACTACAGCATTATTTTCTTCGCAATAACGAGCAAACCTTTCAAAATCAATTTTAAAGAAAGGATAGTGCGCAGTACGATGTCCATTTCCACGGAACGTTGGCGCAAATAAAATTACCTTTTTCCCTTCGATAAAGGGAAGTTCAGTTTTTATTTTCTTCACAATCTTTCTTTCATACTCTTTATCAAAAAGTATATCTGTACGAGGAACACCAGTTGGTATAACAGATTCTTCCTTAATACCAAAAGCTTCTGCATAAAAAGGAACATCAGTTTCTGAAGAAACATAAGCTTTCGTATAATTTCGATGATTTTTGGAATCGAAAAAAGGGCCACCCTTTTTCCCCGTCCGACTAAATCCAACGGTTTTAAAAGCTCCTACCGCGTGCCATACCTGTATAATTTCTTGCATACTTTTAAAATTTAATTGATAAATTAATGGATGAAAATCATCAACAAATATATAATCGGATTTACCCAATAAATAAGGAAAACGAAATTTATCAATAAAACTTCGCCGTTCAGTGATATTCGGTTTAAAAATCTGATGGATTTTATATTCTTTATCTAAGCCTTGTTGTAGCATTTCATTGTAGACAAATTCAAAATTACCAGACATGCTCTCTCTAGAATCTGAAGTAAATAATACGGAATTGCCCTTTTTTGTATGCATCATTCTTGAACCTTTAAAAATAGAATGAAAAAAGAAACTTCTTGTTTTAAAAGAAACTTTATTATATCTTTTTTTAACAGCTTTTATTCTCTTACTCAAAGCGCTCTTACGTGCTTTAGGTACCCCGTCAAATTTAACATCTAGAACAAATTCATTTACTTCCTCGGAAATCTTGGGTTTGACCGTATATTTCTTTTTTTTAGAATTTCCGCCTTGTCTAAAAACCTCAGTATAACGATCTAATAAGTAATTATTTTTACCATTTTTGGTTTCCTTTTCTTCATACTTCTCTAATTGTTCTTCTGTAAGAACATACAGCTTGCTATCAAGAAATTTAGGGTTAATCTGTGCAATGTAATCTAGCTCTTGTTGATTTACTAGTAAATATTGCCCTGAAGGCAAATACCAACCGTCATCTAAGATGGCTACGTCAAAACGACAGAGAAAATCATCACCATTAGTTTGTGTTTCATTGGCAGGCAATGCTTTTGTTTCCATTAAATTTCGTAAAATAAAATTACTCTGAGAGATATCTAAGTTCTCCGCATGACCACTTATAAATAGCTGTATCCTATCCCAATAAATTTCATCAATTATAATTTTACTGCTAACCAAAACCTAATAACTTCCTTCCTTTATTTATCACATTTATAGCGTCCATTTTATCACTGTCTTACCCCAAGAAGTTGATAAATCCGATTCAAAGGCGTTGATTATATCATTTATCGACCGAACCTCATATTCGTTACCCTTCAGTAATGATAATTTTTCCACGATATCAGGATGTTGTTGATAAAGATTTACAACTCCTTGGATGTCTTTAGTACCACTTCGACTACTACCAATTAGAGTAATTCCTTTCTCTAAAACCAATCTCGTATTGATCTGAACTGGATATTCACTAACGCCAAGCAAGTCTATACTTCCTTCTGGGGAAATTAGATCTATTATCTGGTTAATTGCAGGTTCACTTCCATTACCGCCAACACATTCAAACGCATGATCAAATGTTATATCTGCAGGAATTTCATCGATATGAAAAACTTTATCTACAAAGGAAAAACGGCTTAATTTATAATCCGTCTTACCAAAAACGTAGATACTTGCTTCAGGGTATATTTTATTTACTAAAACAGCTGTAATATAGCCTAAATTACCATCGCCCCATATTCCAAAAGTTCTTTTGTAGCTATTCGATTTTCTTTCTAATCTTTGAATTGCATGCCAACTTACAGAAACTAATTCGGAAAAAGAGATATTACTAAGATCAATATCATTAGGTAGTGTAACCACCCGGTCCCGTCGCATAAAAACATAGTCTTGCATAAACCCGTCGTAACCACTAGAGCGAAATTTACTGCTAGACAAATAATTTTCAGCAATCACTTGATCTTTTTCTACAGGCGTATTGGGAACCATAACTACTTTTGTTCCAATAGAAAATTCTCCTTTGCTATCATGAACAACTTCTCCCACACCTTCATGGATAAGTGACATAGGTAACTTTTTACGTAATGCTTGCTCGCCTCTACTACCAGTATAATAACGTTGGTCGGCTGCACAGATAGAAAGATATAAAGGTCTTACAATTACTTGATCTGTGTTGATATCTTCGTTGTTATAAGTCACTTCAAATTGACGCGGAGAAACTAATTGATACACTTGATTAATCACTAGCTATTCCTCCTTTTATGATTGAATTAGCAACTTTCAAGTCATAAGGAGTAGTAATTTTGATGTTAAATAATTCACCAGAAACCAATTTAACTTTTTCTCCAGAAACTGCTAAGATCTTACAAGCATCAGTTAGAATTTTTTTATTCGTCTCTGAAAGTTTATCATAGTTATGTTTAAGTAAATTGATATTAAACGATTGCGGTGTTTGACCTTGATACATTTCATCACGAACAGGGATAGAGGAGATAAATTCATGATCTTTAGAAGTTACTATTGTATCAGTTGCCGCCAACACTGTATCTACCGCCCCATATTTTAATACTTTATCGATATTTTCTTCTATAATTCTATGTGTAAGAAATGGACGAACAGCATCATGCGTAACAATGACATCCTCATCAGTGATTTCTTTTTGATTATTAATAAAATTTATAATACTCATTATTGTTTCGTTCCTATCACTACCACCTTCAATAACTTTTAATCGTTCATCATTAATTTTGTAATTATTTAAAATATCTTTAGTATGAGATAACCATTCTTTAGGTGTTGCAATTATAATATTATCGAAATCATTGATTAAAAGAAATTTTTCTATCGTATGTATAAGTATCGGTTTACCATCCAAATCTAAAAATTGTTTAGGTAAAGGAACATTTCCCATTCTAGAACCCGAACCGCCAGCCAATATACCTGCATAAATCATTTACTAAAACTTGAAACACCGAAAACCCGACTAAAGGCTTGATATAACTAAGATTGTTCTAATAAAAATAGCACGAACCTTTCCAAATTGGTAAAATAGAATTGACTAAAAAACCATCTACCAAGGAGTGTTCATGCTATGTCAATTATAACATCAAACAACCAAAATAAAAACGAAATTTCATCCTCCATTGATACTTTTTTCCAACGGTTTAATGTATCCACTATTGCGAAAAAATCGAATGCATAAAAGGAAAAAGGAGTGAACTTTCTCGTGCTTTTTCGCTACCTTGTAACCACCCTCTTTTCCAATCGCTCTGCTTTCCGTGACTTCCAACTTCATCAGGAGGAGTTAGGATTTTCAGATAAAACGT
>NZ_BSUG01000043.1 GCF_030161475.1 Tetragenococcus halophilus subsp. flandriensis
TATCTTGTCTTGGCTACAACCGATCTTTCTTTGAACGAAGATGAAATCATTCAGCTATATGGAAAACGCTGGTCGATCGAAGTGTATTTTAAAATCTGTAAACAACATCTCCGTCTAGCCAAGTACCAAGGGCTTTCTTATGATGGGATTTTTGCGCATACCATTACAGTCGCCGTTAGTTATCTCATTCTGGCTGTCCAACATCGTGAACAAGCCGATGAACGAACGATGGGCGAGTTATTTTATTTGATGATTGAAGAACTATCTGATATTAGTTTTTCAGAAGCTATCGTCCAACTTCTCGAGCTTTTTAAGGAAGTATTTGCGAACGAGATGATCCTTTCTGAAGAAACTTTAAATAACATCATGAGTCAGTTTATACAAAAACTACCTCAATCAACACAAAGACAGTTAAAAAAGGTTGCTTGAAATGAAATTTATCGTCCTTTTGCTTGATACCATAGGCTTAATGTGTACTTTTTATATTTCAAGTTTTAGTTAAAGAAGTAGGTCGAGGAGAATCTACAGAGTTTGGTGGAAGGAAGCCTATTATGTTAACTGTTAATGAAAAATATGGATACATAATAAGTTTTGATATAGCTTTCCACCAATTACATGTTATGTCTAATTATATAGATGGGACTGTTATAGACTATAAACAAATTGATACGGAGAGTGACGATATCCATGCTATCTTACCGCTAATTGACCAACAGATTAATGATTCTATGCAAAATAATAAAACTAAAAAGGGCTTATTAGCTATTTGTTTTTCTATACACGGCGTAGTATATAAGAACCAAATAAAAGATTCTCCATTTATAAACATGAAAAATGTTGATCTTTATGAAAGATATTCGGAACTTTATTCTGTTCCTGTCGTATTAGAAAATGAAGCTAATCTAGCTGCGATATATGAGAGAGATTTTAATGATGGAAGGGATAAAAAAAATCTTATTTGTATTAGTATTCATAAAGGAATAGGAGCAGGAATAATACTTAATCGTAAGCTTTATAAGGGCGTTGATGGTTCGGCTGGAGAAATTGGAAGATCTCACCTTGTTCCAGGGGTTAAAACCGATATTTCTTATGATAAGGTTGAAAATTACTACTCTGAAGAAGGGATAATCAATCAAATTAGGTACAAGAAAAATATGTATCAGTTAACAGTAGAAGATGTTTTAGATCTTTATAAAAAAGGAGATCCTATAGTAACTGAGGAACTATCAAGGTTTATAAGTGTTTTAAGCATAATTATCTATAATGTTTCAGTAAATTTTGCTCCGGAAGCTGTCTACGTTAATTCACCTATGATTGAATTATTGCCTAATATATACGAGGATATTGTATCTTCATTAAAAGGATTAAGCTTTGAGCCTAAAATAGGTTTAATAAATAATACACATTTCGTTACTCTATTAGGAGCGTGTGCTTTAAGTATTCACAGTATTTTTAAATTAGACAATTATGACCTTAATTTTAAGATTGATTTTTAATCTTTTGTATAGTTACTTTCAAATACTGTCTCAGGTTCTGATGAAGGTGCGAAATATTGATTTAGGTTATTTTCTTAAATAAATTTTTTGAGAAGTTGGAAGCGATATTAGGTGGGAAGTAAAGGAATTCCGAAAGTTTTTAATAAATACGAGAAAAACTACATTTAATCTTCAAGTAATGCTTCCGCATAGAATTTCGAATAATGTTAAAATGTGTCAGCAAAAATAACTTAACGCCAGGTTATTTTTTCTTTTCATTATAAGTCCTGAATGATTTATAAATTTTTCCCAGGATCATTCAATCCTTGGCATGTGCTTTTTTCTAAAGGTTGAGTTGCTTCACCTTCTGGGTGTACAAAAAGAACGCACTTCGTGTTATTGTAAAGTCAACGAAACATAACAATAAGGAGTGCGTTCTTATGTCTTTCACTTTACAACAAAATTCTCTTACATTCAATAAGCAAAAAGCCATCTTGATCGCCAATGACGGTGGCACCTTAACCAATGACGCGGGGCTCGTCTTACTTTCGGAGTTTCTAAATCAAATTCGTTTTGATTCCCTGTTAGCGCAATACGTTCATATTCCAGAGTATCGTGCCTTCGCCCAACATGAATGGCTGGATGTCGTAAAACAATGGCTATATCAATTGATCGCTGGTTATTCTCGAGACCGAGACGCCAATACCTTACAATATGATCGCCTTTTTAAGGAAGCATTGAAACAAGAACGCCTTAGTTCGCAATTTATGATGTCTACTTTGCTTCATACCTTGACAGAAGAAAATGTTAATCAACTATTACAAGTGGCGAAAAAACTTGGCGATTTAGGCATGGACCAGCAAAACAGCCAACAACTCGTG
>NZ_BSUG01000044.1 GCF_030161475.1 Tetragenococcus halophilus subsp. flandriensis
GCGGTCAAAGGATGTCAAGACCTGGTAAGGTTCTTCGCGTTGCTTCGAATTAAACCACATGCTCCACCGCTTGTGCGGGCCCCCGTCAATTCCTTTGAGTTTCAACCTTGCGGTCGTACTCCCCAGGCGGAGTGCTTAATGCGTTAACTGCAGCACTGAAGGGCGGAAACCCTCCAACACTTAGCACTCATCGTTTACGGCGTGGACTACCAGGGTATCTAATCCTGTTTGCTACCCACGCTTTCGAGCCTCAGCGTCAGTTACAGACCAGAGAGCCGCCTTCGCCACTGGTGTTCCTCCATATATCTACGCATTTCACCGCTACACATGGAATTCCACTCTCCTCTTCTGCACTCAAGTGATCCAGTTTCCAATGACCCTCCCCAGTTGAGCTGGGGGCTTTCACATCAGACTTAAATCACCGCCTGCGCTCGCTTTACGCCCAATAAATCCGGACAACGCTTGCCACCTACGTATTACCGCGGCTGCTGGCACGTAGTTAGCCGTGGCTTTCTGGTCAGCTACCGTCA
>NZ_BSUG01000045.1 GCF_030161475.1 Tetragenococcus halophilus subsp. flandriensis
CCGGAAATTTATAAACAATGTGAGTGTCGAGGCGCCCATTATGTGATTAAATTGAAAAATAACGTACGGTTGATTCATTATGCGCAACATCTTGTCCAATATACCAACGGTACGGACTACACAAAGACCGAACATCAATATTTTAAGATGGCTTATCAAGCAGATTCTTGGGACCGATCTCGGACAGTAGCCATCAAGGCTACCCGAAAAGCCGAAACTTTACTTTTTTCCGAATTTCAATTTGTGGTGTCCGATTTCGCTCATCTTTCGCCCCAAACCATTTTTCAGCTCTATCAAAAACGAGGGAATATGGAAAACTTCATTAAAGAAATGAAGACCGGATTTTTCGCTGATAAAACGGATAGTCCTTCCTTTTTAGCGAATAAGGCTCGCTTAGCCCTAAGTTTTATCGCCTATAATATCATCCACTTGATGAAACAGCTGACTTTTCCGCAAGAGAAAAAGACGACGGTGATTGACACGATCCGTTTTCAACTATTTCATATTGCTGGAAAAGTCACAGAACACGCGCGTCAAGTGCAAATTCACTTATCAAGTACGAATGTTTACAACACGCTTTTTTGGGAAGTCCTTACACGAATTCAGCGATTGAATCTCTAGTTTACTTTTCCCCTTTTCCTCTTGATAAAAAAGGCTTGGCTTTCATTCTCTAGGAAGAATTTTATCTTTTTTTAGCGTCGTTCGATCATCCCTTTCTATTCTTTATTCAAAAGCGGCGATAAAAAGGGAAAATAACATAAAAGTCACCTCGTTGAACAGTCGAATGCGTTATCCACAAATTTTTATAAATCATTCAGGCT
>NZ_BSUG01000046.1 GCF_030161475.1 Tetragenococcus halophilus subsp. flandriensis
GTCTGACTACGGATCAGAAGGTTGAGGGTTCAAATCCTTCTGGGCGCGTAACGGGAAGTAGCTCAGCTTGGTAGAGCACTTGGTTTGGGACCAAGGGGTCGTAGGTTCGAATCCTGTCTTCCCGATGGATTTTAATGAAGGGGCCTTAGCTCAGCTGGGAGAGCGCCTGCTTTGCACGCAGGAGGTCAGCGGTTCGATCCCGCTAGGCTCCATGTCATTTGATAAAATGATTTGATTTTCGCGGTGTAGCTCAGCTGGCTAGAGCGTCCGGTTCATACCCGGGAGGTCGTGGGTTCGATCCCCTCCACCGCGATTTTGATTAAGAGCTTGGACCTTTAGCTCAGTTGGTTAGAGCAGACGGCTCATAACCGTCAGGTCGTAGGTTCGAGTCCTACAAGGTCCATTGCGTCATTATCATTTTATTTATTTGATGGAGGATTACCCAAGTCCGGCTGAAGGGAACGGTCTTGAAAACCGTCAGGCGGGTAAAACCGTGCAAGGGTTCGAATCCCTTATCCTCCTTTGCTAAAATTATTTATAGATTATAATAATATTTAGTTTTATTATCGCGGGATGGAGCAGTCTGGTAGCTCGTCGGGCTCATAACCCGAAGGTCGCAAGTTCAAATCTTGCTCCCGCAATTATACTTGTTTTTCAAGTATTAAAGATACAACAAAAATTGGTCTGGTAGTTCAGCTGGTTAGAATGCCTGCCTGTCACGCAGGAGGTCGCGGGTTCGAGTCCCGTCCAGACCGTCATGCGGGTGTAGTTTAGTGGTAAAACCACAGCCTTCCAAGCTGTTGTCGCGAGTTCGATTCTCGTCACCCGCTTGTTGTGTTTATTACTTGGGCCTATAGCTCAGTTGGTTAGAGCGCACGCCTGATAAGCGTGAGGTCGATGGTTCGAGTCCATTTAGGCCCATTTATTAAATAATTAAGGTCCGTTGGTCAAGAGGTTAAGACACCGCCCTTTCACGGCGGTATCACGGGTTCGAATCCCGTACGGACCATGCGTCTTGGGGTTATGGAGGATTACCCAAGTCCGGCTGAAGGGAACGGTCTTGAAAACCGTCAGGCGGGTAAAACCGTGCAAGGGTTCGAATCCCTTATCCTCCTTTGCTAAAATTATTTATAGATTATAATAATATTTAGTTTATTATCGCGGGATGGAGCAGTCTGGTAGCTCGTCGGGCTCATAACCCGAAGGTCGCAAGTTCAAATCTTGCTCCCGCAATTGTACTGTGTATGCAAGTACTTATTATATTTTCAACAAAGCGGGTCTGGTAGTTCAGCTGGTTAGAATGCCTGCCTGTCACGCAGGAGGTCGCGGGTTCGAGTCCCGTCCAGACCGTTTTGGATCGATAGCTCAGTCGGTAGAGCAACGGATTGAAGCTCCGTGTGTCGGCAGTTCGATTCTGTCTCGATCCATCATATAAGGCGGGTGTAGTTTAGTGGTAAAACCACAGCCTTCCAAGCTGTTGTCGCGAGTTCGATTCTCGTCACCCGCTTTTGTTGTAATTATAATAAGGGCCTATAGCTCAGTTGGTTAGAGCGCACGCCTGATAAGCGTGAGGTCGATGGTTCGAGTCCATTTAGGCCCATGAAAATCAATACTTTTTGGTTTTGGGGAAGTACTCAAGTGGCTGAAGAGGCGCCCCTGCTAAGGGTGTAGGTCGTTTACGCGACGCGAGGGTTCGAATCCCTCCTTCTCCGTATCAGCGATCCGTTGGTCAAGTGGTTAAGACACCGCCCTTTCACGGCGGTAACACGGGTTCGAATCCCGTACGGATCATCGAAGCATTCAGTAATGGATGCTTTTTTTTAAGTTAAATTGAGGACTTTTGCTGACAGTTTCGGTTTCAACTCATTTTGATAAAAAGTGAGGATAGATCGTTCTTATTATCTATTAGAATCAGACCGTTGCAAGTTCCCGAGAGGATTCATTTGAAAATCAAGTGAAGATGCCTTGTAACCGAAAAATTATTTTAGGGGGAATTATCGTGAAAGAAAGGCGTTTGTTTACTTCTGAATCTGTTTCAGAAGGACATCCAGACAAGATTGCTGATCAGATCAGTGATGCTATTTTAGATGCACTTTTAAAGCAGGATCCAATGGCACGTGTTGCTTGTGAAACATCTGTTACAACAGGTTTGGTATTGGTTTTTGGGGAAGTTTCTACATCGGCATATGTTGATATGCAAAAGGTTGTACGTCAAACAATCAAAGATATTGGTTATAATCGACCAGAATATGGTTTTGATGGCGATAATGTAGCGGTTTTAGTTGCAATTGATGAACAATCACAAGATATCGCACAAGGCGTTGATACATCTTTAGAAGCAAGAGAAGATAGAGAAAAACGGATTAATGCAATCGGAGCTGGTGACCAGGGCTTAATGTTTGGCTTTGCAACTAACGAAACCGATGAGTTGATGCCTTTACCTATTTCATTAAGTCATAAAATTGTCGCTCATTTAGCAAAATTAAGAAAAACAGCAGAAATTAGCTACCTACGTCCGGATGCAAAATCGCAAGTTACTGTGGAGTATGATGAAAATGATCAACCAAAAAGAGTAGATACCATTATTATTAGTACACAACATGATGATGAAGTTGCAAATGAAACAATTAGACGTGATATGATTGAAAAAGTCATTAAAGAAGTCGTTCCTAATGAACTTTTAGATGAACAAACGAAGTATTTCATTAACCCTACCGGTCGCTTTGTCATTGGTGGGCCGCAAGGTGATGCTGGTTTGACAGGAAGAAAAATTATTGTAGACACTTATGGTGGTTATGCTCGTCATGGTGGTGGTGCATTTTCCGGTAAAGATGCTACAAAGGTAGATCGTTCGGCAAGTTATGCTGCTCGTTATATTGCAAAAAATATTGTTGCAGCAAAATTAGCTGATAAAGCTGAGGTACAATTGGCTTATGCTATTGGCGTTGCTGAACCTGTATCTATTTCAATTGATACTTTTGGAACGTCTAAAGTGAGCCAAGAAAAATTAATTGAAGTTGTACGTCAAAATTTTGATTTAAGACCAGCTGGCATTATTGAAATGTTGGATTTACGACGTCCAATTTATAAAGATACGGCTGCTTATGGACATTTCGGTAGAACCGACATTGACTTGCCTTGGGAAAAAACAGATAAAGTTGAAACTTTACAAGAAAATATAAAATAAACGAAGAGATCTTATTGGTTTTATTCAATAAGGTCTTTTTTATTTTCCGAAAACTCTGCTACAATGAATGATAAATAATAAAGGACGTGAAAAAATAATGGCTCTTTTACAAGTAAATGCTTTTTCCAATGTGTTAGAAATGGAAGTGATGTTAGATGTCATTTTGCCACAAGAAACTAAAAAGACCTTTGGTACAAATACTAAAGGAGCAACTGAAGATGTAGCGGTGCTTTATCTATTGCATGGTATGAATGGTAACCATAGTGTATGGCAAAGACGAACAGCAATTGAACGTTACGTATCTGATAAGGGTTTAGCTGTGATTATGCCTTCTACTGATTTAGGATGGTATACAGATACCACATACGATATGAAGTATTGGACATTTATTGCTGAAGAGTTACCTAAAATTTGTCATGAGTTATTCCCTCAACTAACGAGAAAAAGAGCCAAAACATTTGCAGCGGGTTTATCAATGGGCGGCTACGGTGCTGTAAAATTGGGGTTAAAAAAATCTGAAAATTTTGCAGCAATTGCTTCACTTTCAGGTGGTTTAACGATCGCTGAAGGAATAGACCAATTACTAGAAATAAGAAGTAAAGCATACTGGGAAGGGGTTTTTGGTCCCTTAGAGGAAATCAAAGGCTCGGAAAATGATTTGATACATTTGATTGAGACATTGGATGCATCGCAAGCGCCTAAATTTTATCTTACATGTGGTACTGAAGATTTAATATATCAAGCAAGTGCTTATACCACTAAGAAAATGAGAGAGAACGGCTATGATGTGGTTTTTGAAGATGGGCCTGGTGAACATGATTGGTTATTTTGGGACCATTGGATTCAACGCGTTTTAAATTGGCTACCCCTGTAAAATATTTTATCAACCAGCTAAACAGAAGTGACGTTTAGCTGGCTTTTTGCTGTGAATCACAGTGATTCAGCAACCGAAGGGAGCTGAGAGCTGATGATGAACAGTACTAGGGGAGCGCAGCGACCGTAGTGTCCGAAATATACGAATCACTATGAATCAGCGACTGAAAGAAGCTGAGAGTAGATCCTTCAAGGCCTTAGCGACTTGTCGCTTAGACCTTGATGAGATCGAAGCATAAGCGAAGTGATGAACAGTACTAGGGCGAGCGAAAGCGAGGCGTAGTGTCCGAGTTGTTTAACCAATTATTATTTTGCTGATTTTAAAGAAACAATATTTCGAAATAATGCAAATTCTGTTTTGTTTATTGAAATATTGTTTCTTTTACGATATAATGAAAGCGAATTAATAAGGATGGTGTGAATGATGCTAGGATTTTCAGTTTTCTTGGGAGAAGGGTTATCAAAAAATAAACAACAGTATATTGAAGCAATGAATCGTGCAGGTTTTAGATGTATTTTTACTTCTTTGCATATTCCAGAAGATGACCCAGAAGAAATTATTCATACGTTAAAACAGCTCGGAGAACTAACTCAGCAACTACAAATGGAATTAATGGCGGATATATCAAGTGATGGCTTACAGTATTTAATGACCGATTTTAATCAAGTGGAAGCTTTTGACCAGTTAAAAGAATTAGGTGTTACTGGCGTACGTATGGATTATGGCATTGATAACCAAACGATTGCAGCTACTTCAAGACACATGCAGGTGGGATTGAATGCATCAACTTTAACGGATGAAGATGTAGCTGAATTAAGTTCTTTTCAAGCAGATTTTACGAATATGGAGTTATGGCATAATTATTATCCACGCCCAGAAACTGGCTTATCAAGAAATTATTTGCAAAGAATAAATCATAAATGGCGTGCTTACGGTTTTAAGATTGTTGCTTTTGTTCCAGGTGATGAAAATTTGCGGGGACCATTACATAACGGACTTCCTAGCTTAGAAATACATCGACAGCAACACCCATTGGCAGCAACCCTTGATTTGCTTCGCAACTATGATTGTGATGCAGTTTATATTGGAGATAGTGGACTGACAAAAAAAGTAAGGGAACAATTTATTGCTTACTTCCAACATAAAAAATTGTTACTTGAAATTGACTTGCTGACAAAAAATTATCATTCGTTAATCTTAGGTGAACATACCAATCGAATCGATGAAGCGGAGTATGTGGTGCGAAGTCAAGAAGCGCGGAAAAATAACCAAGAAATGATCGAAACTGAAAATATACAAGCACGAGAAAGAGGAAGTATATCTGTGGATAATAAAAAATATCTGCGTTATATGGGAGAAGTGCAAATGACTAAAGTTGACTTACCTGCTGATGAGCGAGTAAATGTGCTAGCTAAGGTGATAGAAAAAGACCGTAGCTTAATTGATTATATTGACTCGGGATGTCGGTTTGAACTAAAGGAAGGGAGAAAAATGTAATGAGTGAATTAGAAAAACTAGCGACAGAAACTAGAAATCAAAAAACGATGGCTTTGGATGATATGGATGTCATGGAAGTTTTACAAACGATGAATGATGAGGATAAAAAGGTTCCTTTGGCGATTGAAAAAGCGCTACCGCAAATTAAAAAGGTTGTCGAGCAAATTATTCAAACTTTCAATAAAAAGGGAAGACTATTTTATATTGGTGCTGGCACAAGTGGACGTCTAGGTGTATTGGATGCGGCAGAATGTGTCCCGACATTTGGTACAAAGCCCGAAATGGTACAAGGATTGATCGCCGGTGGAATAAAAGCGATGACTGTTGCCGTTGAAGGAGCAGAAGATTCCAAAGAACTTGCAAAAAAAGATTTAATCCAGGCTTCGCTATCACAAAAAGACCTTGTTGTGGGAATCGCTGCCAGTGGAAGGACACCTTATGTTATTGGAGGTTTGGATTACGCAAAAGAAATTGGCGCGACCACAGCTTCAATAGCTTGTAATAATAAAGCGCAAATCAGTCAGCATGCGCAATTTCCTATCGAAGTTGAAGTGGGTCCAGAAGTTTTAACGGGGTCCACTCGTTTGAAATCAGGTACAGCGCAAAAGTTAGTATTAAATATGCTTTCCACAGCATCGATGATTGGCATTGGCAAGGTCTACAAAAATTTAATGGTAGATGTTCGTCCCACCAATGAAAAATTAGTTGAAAGGTCGAAAAGAATTATCATGCAAGCAACAGAATGTAGCTATGAGCAGGCAGATAAAACTTTTTATCAAGCAGGTGAAAATGTCAAAATTGCGATTGTTATGATTTTAACGGGCGCAAAAAAAGATAAAGCTGCAGAAAAATTAGTTGAGAGTAATGGGTTTGTAAGAAATACACTTTAAAAAGGAGGAAGAAAAAGTGGCAGATAAAGTAACAAAGTTAGCAGAAGAAATTTATGAACATGTCGGTGGCATAAATAATGTCAATAAAATTGTTAACTGTATGACACGTATTCGTATGGGTGTGATCGATGACAGCAAGTTAGATATTGAGGGATTAAAAGCTGTTGACGGTGTAATGGGCGTTGTCGAAGACGAAACGCTACAAATTGTACTTGGACCAGGTACTGTAAGTAAAGTCGCCCAAAAAATGGCTGATATGGCTGGTGTGGAGCTGGGAGAAGAGCGCCCGGATGGCACGCCTGTAGAAGAGACGCCAACTAGTTCAAGCGGGAAAGAAGATGTTAACGCCAAAGCAGAAGAAGTCCATGCGGAAGTAAAAAAGAAAAATCAAAAGCCTTGGTCAAAAGTTTTAAAATCGATTGCTAATATTTTCGTACCCTTAATCCCAGCCTTTGTTGGTGCTGGTATCATTGGTGGTATTGCCTCGGTTTTAACAAATATGCTAGAAGCTGGAACAATTTCTGGGGATGCTTGGGTCAATATCGTAAGTGTTGGTTCAATTATTCAAAGTGGTGTATTTACTTATCTAGTGATTTATGTAGGGATTAATGCTGCGCGCGAATTCGGTGCTTCACCCAGCTTGGGTGGTGTTATTGGTGGTGTCACCATGCTAACCGGAATGAGTGAAGACATGCCGCTTCCTAACATTTTTACTGGTGAACCTTTAGCAGAAGGTCAAGGCGGTGTAATCGGCGTTATCATTGCGGTCTTCTTAATGGCACAAGTAGAAAAATGGTTGCATAAAGTGGTGCCAGATACCGTTGACATTATTGTTACACCAGTACTTACCTTAGCTGCTATGGGTGTCGTTACGATTTTCTTTATTATGCCTTTAGCCGGATGGATTTCTGATGGACTTGTAGGCGCTATTACTTGGATTCTAGGTGTAGGTGGCGGCTTTGCTGGTTTTGTATTAGGTGCTTTATTCTTACCGATGGTCATGTTTGGTCTTCATCAAATATTGACGCCAATTCATTTATCATTGATTGAAACATACGGCAGTACTTCATTATTACCTATTTTAGCAATGGCTGGTGCTGGCCAAGTGGGTGCAGCTTTTGCTTTGTGGATGCGTTGTCGAAATAATAAAAGATTAACTGAGATGATCAAAGGCGCATTACCGGTTGGTATTTTGGGTATTGGTGAACCATTGATTTATGGTGTTACTTTACCTTTAGGCCGCCCATTTATCACTGCTTGTTTAGGTGGTGGTATTGGTGGCGCCGTTGTTGGCTTGCTGGGCGGTGTTGGCTCAATTTCCATTGGTCCAAGTGGCTTAGCTTTGATTCCTTTAATTGCTGAAGGCGGCTGGTTCGTTTATGTCATCAGCTTAATTGCAGGTTATATTGGTGGCTTTGTATTAACTTATTTCTTTGGTACAAATGAAGATATTCGGGAAGGTAGAATCATATGAGAAAAGCAGTTATTTTTGATGTAGATGGTGTGATTGTTTTTTCAGAAAAAGCTTATCAGAAACGACGTGCGGCTTTCTTTGAACAAAATAACGTGTCGGTTGCCCAAGAAGTTCAAGACTATTTCGTAGGGTCAAATGCCAACGATATGTTTGAACAGTTATTTCCAGAAGACATTGATAAGCGCACGGAGTTATTACAAGCTTATAAGAAATTTCGTCAGCATTATCCGATGGACTATCAAGAAATGTTTAATCCTGATATTTTACCTACCTTGGATAAGTTGGCTAATAAAAATATTCGTATGGCTGTAGCATCTTCGGGTCCTTTGGAAAATATCTATCGAATCTTAGAAGTCAACCAAATAAAAGAGTACTTTGAATTGATTACCAGTGGGGATATGTTTGCGCGAAGTAAGCCTAACCCCGAAATTTATCAGTACACACTTTCTCGTCTTAAACTGCAGCCTAGTGATTGTTTAGTTATCGAAGACTCGACATTTGGCATTGAAGCTGCTCGTCGGGCAAATTTGACTGTAGCAGCTTTAAAGAGCCCACAATTTAATATTGATCAATCACAAGCTAACTATCAAATCGAATCGCCCCAGCAATTATTGGATTTAGTTTAAACAAAAGCAATCGTTTTGATTTAACGAAACGATTGCTTCACTTTTATCACTTTTGAAATCGGATACGAAAAAAGGAAGGTATCTAAATATGAAAAAGTGTTGGAAAAAAATGATGATGTCTAGTGTAATACTTTGTGTCTTATTTTTTATGAGTGCATGTGTATTAGAAGACAAAACGGATGTGAGAGAAATGAGTAGTCCTAAAGGTTCATATCAACTTAGTCAAAGCTATCCAATTAAAGCAACTGATGAAGCCTTTGATAGTTCTCTTCTAACAAATCAAATGGAGACTTTTTATGGATATAAAGGGCAGGGACAGTTATTAGTACAAACCAACGATAAAGACGCCTTCAAGATTTATGTCAACGGCGATGAAATATTTGCTGATTTGTCGGATAAAAAGTGGCAGCAGATCGATATCTCAGATTTTACTAAAAATGGAGATAACAACTTACAAGTCAGTCGAGTTGATGATAACAATAAGGCAAAAATGAATGTAAAAATTCCTTACCCTGTTTTAAAGGATAATACAAAAGAGTACGCCGATGATGATAATTTCAAGTTGATCGATCAACTGATTAATGCTGAAATAAAAAATGGTTTTACTTCGGCTCAATTAGTAGTGGCAAAAAATGGAAATATCATTAAGTCGAGCGCTTATGGCAATGTAAATGCCTATGACCAACAAGGTAAGTCGCAAAAAGATAGTCAACAAGTTACGGAAAACACCTTATATGATTTGGCTAGTAATACGAAAATGTATGCAACGAATTATGCTATCCAAAAATTAGTTTCAGATGATGATTTAAATATTGAGCAAAAGGTTAGTGAAATTTTCCCGGATTTTAAAGACAAAAAGTCAGATGAAATCAAAGGAAAAGAGGATTTGACGATTAAAGAAATATTGCAACATCAAGCAGGATTTCCAGCAGATCCACAGTACCATAATAAAAACTATGACCCGGATGCAGAGGATCAAACTACACCTGATGCTAATAAAAAATTGTATACACAAGATAGAAATGAAGTCATGGAAAAAATCATCGCTACGCCTTTGGAGTATACACCAGGTACAGAAACAATGTATTCAGATGTTGATTATATGTTACTTGGGTTTATTATTGAAGAAGTAACAGGGCAACGCTTGGATAAATATATGAAGCAAAATTATTATCAACCGTTAAACCTGCAACATACGACTTTTAAGCCTTTGGACCATCATTTTTCAAAAGAAGAAATCGCTGCAACTGAATTACACGGCAATACCCGAGATGGCGCGGTTGATTTTGACAATATTCGAAAAAACACGGTGCAAGGAGAAGTTCATGATGAGAAGGCTTTTTATTCAATGGATGGTATCAGTGGACATGCCGGCCTGTTTTCTAATGCAAAAGATTTGACAGTATTAACTCAAATCACTTTGAATAAAGGTGGTTATGGAAATCATCAGTTCTTTTCTGAGGATACAATGGATCAATTTATTAAAGCTAAAGATACGGATCCAAGCTTTGGTTTAGGCTGGCGTCGTAAAGGGCAACAATTATACTCCTGGGCCTTTTCTCCTTTAGCAGATACAAATACTGTCGGGCATACTGGTTGGATCGGGACGTTAACTGTAATCGATCCAGTAAATCATACTTCTGTTGTATTACTGACAAATACGAAGAATTCTCCAGTTGTTGATCAAAAGAAAGACCCTAATGATTTTGTAGGAGACCACTTTTTAACCGGACAATATGGACTGATAGCAACGCTAGCTTTTGCTAGCCAAAAGGATGATCAAGCAGCTAATAATAGTAAATTAGTGGATATGGTCGATGCGAAATACCGTTATATGAAAGCAAATCAAAAAGAGCAAACTGCAGCAGATTACGCGCAGCTACAATCCTTACTTGATGTAGTAGATGAACGTAAAAACGGTAAGGAAATTACTGATTTTATGAAGACGAAACGTTTTAAAGAAATTACAGATTTTGTAGCTAATGGTTAACCAATCAGAAGTATTATTAAGGTGTAAATTTAGCAGGATAAGTTGAGGGATAAAGAAATGAATATTTTGTTTACAATGCAACATCATTTGAATAAGTTGTCAAAAGCAGAAAGGAAATTAGCAGAATGGATTCTTGAGCAACCAGAAAAAGTTATTTATATGAGCGCTAAAGCTTTATCACAAGCTTCTAATACCAGCCCAGCGACCGTTGTACGGCTGTGTTATTCACTAGGACTAGAAGGGTTCACAGATTTAAAATTAAAACTGTCTGCTAATCAATCAACTATCGAAGAAAATTTATACACAGATATTGTTCCCAATGAAGATGTTGGTACGATTAAACAAAAATTATTGTTAAAAATGACCGATGGTTTAGAAAAAAATTGTGAGGATCTTGAAAACGACCGAATCGAACAAGTAATCAATTTGCTAGAATCAACAGATGCTATATTTACTTATGGAATTGGTGCTTCAGGCATCGTGGCTGATGATTTTGCGCAGAAATTTTTACGTATTGGAAAAAAAGTGATTTATAGTAAAGACTATCATCTGCTCACAACTGCGATTGTAACCAATGAAACACCAAGCTGGGTTTTTCTGGTCTCTAATTCTGGGGAAAAGCAAGAAGTGGTTAATTTAGCATTACTAGCAAAAGACAAAGGGACTTCAGTAGTATGTATGACAAGTAAAGCACACTCGACATTGGCTACGATTTCTGATGTATTGTTGCATACAGCTGATGGTGGTGAAGCTCCTCTAAGAAGTTCGGCGACCAACTCTTTACTGGTACAATTATATACTGTTGATGTGTTGTTTTCTGCTTATGCAAGCAAGCACTATAATGAAATCCTAGGAAAATTAGAACAGACAAAAACGATGGTACAAATTATTGAACAAAATGATTAAAATGCAAGCTTATGTATCTTATTTTTTCATTGCTAATAAATAGCCGTTAAAAATAGGGATACATGGCGCTTGCTTTTTGTTATACTTATAAAAAAATAAATATGGTCCGAGTTTAAAGCTTTGTTGAATTAAAAATTATGTCTTAGGTATATGAAGGAGAAATAAATGAAAACACAAAAATTAGCGATCATCGGGATGGGACATGTAGGATCTAGTGTGTTAGCAACTGCTCTACAAACAGAGCTTTTCGAAGAAATTATTTTGCTTGATCCTAGAGATAATATTGCTTTTGGTGAAGGGTTAGATCAAATGCATGCAGGTGGATTATTGTCTCGAAAAAATATTACACTACGTACCGGAGATTATACAGACTTAGCAGAGGCAGATGTTGTTATTGTTGCCGCTACCCATGTCTATCCAAACGGTGAGATTCCTGCAGATCGGCAAGAGTTACTTACTGAAAACCTTCCGATCATTCATGAGATTATGACAAATATTGTACAAAATACGCAATCAGCGATGTTAATTTTTATTACGAATCCGGCTGATACAGTCGTTCATATTGCAGCGACTTATGATTATCCTAGAAATTTACTTTTAAGTACTGGCACCATGCTAGATTCTTCAAGACTACGTCAGCTGCTTGGCCAGCGCTATCAGCTAGACCCTAAGTCTGTTTCTGGCTATATGATGGGTGAACACGGATATGCTGCTTTTCCTGTGCTTAGCCATTTAACAATTGCTGGCATCCCTTATGATAAACTAAGTACTTATTTTCCTGATGTAGACTTACTTACAGCCAAAGAGATAAAAGAAAAGGTCGTGCAAGCGGCTTATGATGTGTTTGCTGCCAAAAAGGGCGTAACCAACGTTGCTGTCGCACAAGCTGCGATTGATATTGCCCGTTGTATTTTATTGGATGAAAAAAGTATCTTTCCAGTGAGTGTGCCCATGACTGAATCTGAATACGGATTTAAAGAGGTTTGTGCCTATAGTGTCCCTTGTGTGTTGGGAAAAGGAGGCGTAGAAAAGAAATTACTGGTTTCTTTGAATACTTGGGAAAAGGAAAAATTGGCAGAGTCAGTTGCTAGTATACGAAAATCAATTATGTTAACAGAATAGGAAGTTTATCTTTAAGCTAACTTTTCTAAAAAAACAGCTTAGTCAAAATCAATGACTAAGCTGCTTTTTTACAAAAAATTGCGATTATCGATTAATTTGCAAACGAGTAATAAACTCAGCGATCTCTTCTATCGACATATCATCAATCTGCACTGTTTTCGCGTCTAATTTAGTATAAATATTTTGAGCGTAGTCCATTTCTTCTTTAATGTGTTCAACATCCGTATAAGAAGTGCTACCGCCTAAGCCTAGTGAGTTTAAGCGCTTCTGGCGTGTACGCTGGATTACTTCAGGAGTTGCTACTAAGCCAATCAGCTTTTCCTTTGGAACATCAAAAATTTCTTTAGGTAACGGAATTTCCGGTATTAAAGGCAGATTGGCTACTTTATATGATTTATTAGCTAAATACATGCTTAAAGGCGTTTTTGAAGTACGTGAAGGGCCTAAGATAACATAGTCCGCTTTAAAAAAGCCTTTGGGGTCTTGTCCATCGTCATATTTTACAGCAAAATCGATCGCTTCTATTTTTTCAAAGTAATCAGGAGTTAATTTATGCTGTGCACGAGCTTCACCTTTAGGCGCCAGACCTGTCTTACCTTGGATCAATTCCAGCATAGGAGTCATGAAATCGACATAGCTTAAAGAAGTGCGCCTTACAAACTCTTGTGCGGTTTCGTTAAAAGAATCTTTAACTAAAGTGCTAACAACAATGGCGTGTTCCTGTAAAGCGTCTCCTAAGATTTTAATCAGTTCTTCTTTAGAATCGATAAAAGCAAAGCGTTGCGTTTCGATGTTTGTTAATTCTGGAAATTGGGCAAGGACAGCGTTAGTGATTTTTTGGGCTGTATCTCCGATAGAATCTGAGATAATAAATAATTTTAGTGAATGTTTGTTATTCATTGTGTGCTTTCACCTTAATCCCTTCTTCGATAAAATGGTTCATGATACGTGTTTTAGTAATTTTACCAATAATTTTATCGTTTGTTCCGCACTCAACAACAGGAAGCGAGTCAACTTGATGCTGCATTAGCATACTACCAGCAGACAAGATCGTCTCATCTGGTGTTATCGTAACAACATTTGGCATCCGACTCATGACAACCGCTACTGGAATACTTTCTTCACTGTTTGTCAAAACGCTGCGTAAAAGATCTTTTCTGGAAAGAAGTCCGACCAAACGTTTATCTTCGTTAACGACATATAAAGAGCCCACGTCATACATAAATAAATCAGTAATAGCTTCTTTTAGTGATGTGTCTTGTTTAATAAACACAGCTGGGATCATAATGTCATCGACTTTTTTTGTATATAATTTTTCAAATAGCAACGGTTCGATTGTTTGTCCTGAATAAATGTAACCGACTTTGGGACGAGCATCTAATACTCCTGTCATTGTTAGTAACGACAAATCATTGCGTAATGTCGGCTTAGTAAGATTGAGCTTTGCAGCGATATTATCTCCGGTGATCGGCTCATTCTCCTTAACAATGTCGATAATCAACTTTTGTCGAGCAGAAAATTCCAAGGCAACACCTCCTTGTTTTTTACCTACTCTTATCATAGCGTAACTTTAGCTAATCGGCAATCATTGAGCGCTGCTTGGGCACAAGCTAGGCGAGCAGCGGGGATGCGGTAAGCTGAACAAGAAACATAGTCTACGCCAATTTGTTGAAAAAAGGCGATTGATTGAGGATCTCCGCCAACTTCTCCGCATACACCAATCTTCATGTCAGGATTAGTTTGACGAGCTTTTGATACAGCTGTTTGAATCAACTGGCCTACACCTGCTTGGTCCAAGCTTTGGAAAGGATCCTCTGGTAAAATCCCTTTTTCTTTATATATAGGCAAAAATTTACCAATATCATCACGTGAGAAACCATAAGTCATTTGTGTGAGATCATTTGTACCAAAACTGAAAAAATCTGCTTCTTTAGCTAATTGATCGGCTGTCATGCAAGCTCTAGGCAATTCAATCATGGTGCCGATCTCAAAAGGAAAAGCTTCGACATGGTATTTTTCAAAAACATTTTCAATAGTACGAAGCAAAGACTGTTTCACCTCGATTAGCTCTTTTTCTTCTGCAATCAGTGGAATCATTATTTCGGGTTTTATATTGTAACCCTGTTGATTTAATCGAATAGCACTTGTAAAAATTGCTTCAACCTGCATTTGATAAATCCGCGCTTCTGTAATGCCTAAACGACAGCCGCGATGACCTAACATAGGATTAGTTTCGTGTAATTGGTTGATTTGGTTTTTTATCTTTGCAGGAGATTTATTAAGACTAATAGCTAATTGGGTAATCGTTTGTTCGTCCTGTGGTAAAAACTCATGCATAGGGGGATCCAAAAGTCGAACGATCATAGCTTTTTCATTTGTTATTTCTAACATATGATAAAAATCATCTTGTTGAAAATGAAGTAAGCGTTCTAGTGCTTTTTCGAATTCTTGCTCATCTTCAGCTAAAATTAGGCGACGCATCTCTAGAATTCGATTCTCCCCAAAAAACATATGCTCTGTGCGTGCAAGACCAATTCCAGAAGCGCCAAAATCAATCGCTGCTTTTAAGTCTTGTAATGTTTCAGCATTAGCACGTACTGACAAATCAGCTTGTTCATCCGCCCAACTTAACAAAAGTTGTAATTTTTGATTGTTTATAGGAGCCACTGTTTGAAGTTCTGTTTGATAAATTTTACCTGTGGAACCATCCACAGAAATAACATCGCCTTCTGTCAATGCTTGGTCTTTGCAAGTAATCGTTCGGCTTTCTTCATTTACTGTTAATGCTTCACATCCGGCTACACAACAAGTACCCATGCCGCGCGCAACTACAGCAGCATGAGAGGTCATCCCGCCCCTGGAAGTAACGATCGCCTGGCTTACAACCATTCCTTCAATATCTTCTGGAGAAGTTTCTTGACGTACTAAAACCACTTTTTCACCTTTTTCATGGAATTCTTTAGCTTTTTCTGCTGTAAATACAATCTGACCGCTTGCAGCGCCTGGACTTGCCGGTAAACCTTTAGCTAGCAAGCTCGCCTCTTGGAGCGCTTTTGGATCAAACACTGGATGAATCAATTGCTCTACCATAGTAGGCGTTACTTGTAAAAGGGCTTCTTCTTTAGTTATGACCTTATCTTCAACCAGTGCTAAAGCGACCGTTAAAGCTGCTTGTGCAGTTCGTTTTCCGTTTCTGGTTTGCAGAATAAATAACTGTCCTTTGTCAATTGTAAATTCAATATCTTGCATATCTCTATAGTGTGATTCTAATATTTCTGCATAATGAATAAAATCTGTATAAGCATTTGGTTGTAACTTTTTTAGTTCACTTAGCGGTTGCGGTGTGCGTATTCCTGCAACGACATCTTCACCTTGAGCATTACGTAAAAATTCACCAAATAATTTCTTTTCACCAGTGGCCGGATTCCGAGTAAAAGCTACACCTGTCGCACTTTCTTCCCCACTGTTACCAAAAACCATCGTTTGTATATTTACAGCGGTTCCTAGGTTAAACGGGATGTCGTGTAATTGCCGATAAACTTTTGCTCGTGGGTTTTCCCATGAGTGAAAAACCGCTTTGATTGCAATAAAGAGTTGTTCTATAGGATCTTGCGGGAATTCCTTTTGTTGAATATAGTAAAGGTCTTTATAAGCTTCTATTACTCTTTCTTGTTCTATGATGGAAAAATCTGTCGCATTCTTAGAAAATGACGCTTCATATTTTGCTAAGATTTTATCAAAACTTTCCTTAGCTATGCCATAGACTACATCTCCAAACATTTGTATGAGACGGCGATAACAATCATAAGCAAAGGAAGAATCCGTTAATTTGGCAAAAGCTTTTACTTTAATATCGTTTAAACCCAAATTAAGAATAGTATCCATCATTCCCGGCATAGAAAACTTCGCACCACTACGCACAGAGACTAACAGTATAGGTTCATTCGTTAAAAATGATTTTCCAGTTTCGTTTTCCAGCTGATGAATCGCTTCCAAAATATCTTTTTTCAAATTTTGTTCAAAATAATTTTCTTGCTTTAAAAATTGTACACAGGCCGTGGTCGTAATGGTAAACCCCGCGGGAACAGGTAAACCTAAGCTGGTCATTTCTGCTAGATTTGCTCCTTTTCCTCCTAAAAGATCTTTCATGTCAGCATTACCTTCGTTAAAACGATAGATTTGTTTCAATTAATACACACCTTTCTTTATTTATTACGTATCATATGATATAAATAAAATATATATGACTCATATATATTTGTCAATAAATAAAATAAAGCGTGTTAAATTTATTTATTATTTTATTAGAGTAAAAAGGCTTTTTAATTTAATTTTTTCGAGCTTTGTTTTATTATAAATATGTAAGGTTTTTTTTTAACAACGAATAAAAATTAGGAGGAAAAAGCATATGGCAGATCAAAAAGGTACAAACGTTCCAACTAGTGAAGTAAAAGAAACAAACGGACAAGTTTCAGGGGAGTTAACATTTGAAGATAAAGTAATCCAAAAGATCATTGGTATTGCTTTGGAAAAAGTTGACGGTTTGTTACAAGTTGACGGTTTGTTACAAGTTGACGGTGGCTTTTTCTCAAATATGGCTGAGCGTATTTCAAATTCAGACAATGTAACAAACGGTATCGAGACTGAGGTCGGCAAAGAACAAGTTGCTGTAGATTTAGATGTTGTTGTTGAATATCGTAAAGACGCTCAAAAAATTTATGAACAAATTAAAAAAGTGGCTGCAGAACAAGTCAAAAAAATGACTCATCTAGATGTAGTTGAAGTAAATGTTCATATAGAAGATATCAAAACAAAAGAAGAAATTGAACAAGATAAAAAATCTGATGAAAAACAATCGGATAACTCAGATGAATCAGATAACTAAAATAAAGGTCGATTTATCACTGAATTCAACGAGCGTGTGTAGCTAGGAAGTTTTAGTATTCTTTTTGCTAAGTTCGTATCGTTGGTAGAGAGGGTGAAGCTATGGGTAAGCTAGGTAAAAGCTTAATCAGCATCCTGTTGTTGCTTTTGGTTTTCATATCTTTTTTTGTGTTGATAGAAAATCAAGATGCTGTGCAACTACCGATACGTTTTATTTCAATGTATGACTATCCATGGATTGGTATGTATATGCAGCAAACGTTATTCTGGTTAAGTATCTTATTGTCTGTGTTAGCGATCTTGTTATTAATTATCACCATTTTTTATCCTAAAAAGAAAAATAAGTTAATTTTAGAACAAGAACAAGGCTCGTTAAAAATTCAAAGAAAGGCAGTAGAAAATTTTGTACTGCAAATTGTGAATAAAGAACCTTTTGTTGAAAACCCCAGCATAAAAGTGAAGATGTATAAGAAAAAGATTCGGATCAAAGTTGCAGGTTATATGAGAAAAGCGATGGCGATTCCGGAAAAGCAAAATGAATTAGTGGATGAGATTCAAACAGAAGTATCTTCACTGTTGGGAACAACCGAAAACATCAAGACAGATGTATATCTTGAAAATTATCGAAAACCTGAAGAAAAAAAAGAAGCGCGTGTAACATAAAGGAGGTTGCCAAATGCAAGAATTTTTACAGCGGTATCGTGATGGAATCATTGGCGGTGGAATTGGATTGATTTTGGCAATTCTTCTGCTAACGATTGGTTTTGCAAAAACATTGTTAGTTATTGTGTGTACGATTATAGGAGCATTTATTGGCCTTTATCTGAACCAAATTGGTTTTTTTGATCGTTTCAAAGGGCCTAGAAGATAGAAGATTAGGGGGATGTCAAGATGGAAAAACAAGAAAATAAAGTAAATATAAACGATATTTCTGGAGAGTTAACTTTTGCAGAAAAAGTCGTTAAAAAAATTATTGGTTACGCGATGGATAATATTGATGGTTTGTTAACAATTAATGGTGGTTTTTTCTCAAATATTGCTGAAAAACTAGTGAATACTAATGACGTTACCACAGGAATCAATGCGGAAGTAGGGAAAAAACAAGTCGCTGTTGATATGGATGTGGTTGTTGAATACGGCAAAGACAGTCGTCATATTTATGAAGAAATCAAACGTATAATTGCAAAAGACATTCGCGAAATGACTCATTTAGAAGTGGTTGAAGTTAATGTAAATGTTGTAGATATTAAAACCCAAGAACAATATGAAGAAGAAAGCGAAACTGTGCAAGATAAAGTAACAAGCGCTGGAAAAACGACTGGACATTATATTTCACAACAAACTAGTAAAGCCACTCAAAGTGTCAATGAAAGTGTTGAAAACATTGAAGAAAATCGCGAACCTAGAGTGGAATAACAAAAAAGTAAAAGAGGTTGGGATGAACAATCCCAGCCTCTTTTTAAGGTTGCAATAATTCAGTGGGGGAAGTATTTCGAGCATAATTAATATAGGTTAAAAGCAGCTCTGGAGATTCCTTCCCTCCTTTTTTTATCCACAGTAAAAGAATAGAAATTGTACTTGATAGTAAAATTTCTTCGGCATAATCATTGGGAATCTTTTCAATCGGTAATTGATTTTTTTCATGAGCTATGTATTTTTTTACAGTATTGGTTAATAATTTTTTAAAAGTAGAGACAAACTTAGGATCTCCATTTTCCTCTACTAAAGCTTTAATAAAAGCTAAATCATCTTTTACATAATAAAGTGCATTGAGAATCAATCGATCCGGAATTAATGGATTTTCTTCCCCCTTTTCAACAGGCTGATCAAATATTTGCTGAATATTTGTTAAAATGTCTTCTTCTAGTTTTTCAATTAAATCATATTTATCTAGGTAATGGAGATAAAAAGTTCCTCGATTAATTTGTGAGTGACGAGTAATATCACTTACGGTGATTTCTTCTAAATTTTTTTTATTAAGCAGTTGGACCAGTGCTTGTTTAATTTTATTTTTCGTTTGTGTATTGCGTTGCATGACGATCTCCCTCTTTTGATTATAGTGTACAATGGAAATAGAACTAAAATCAACATCATGTATAATTAATTACTTAAATCGACAAAAAAATGCAAGTTGTTTATGGAAAGTTTTCTGTAATCATACTATAATCCTGAATTTGACACTTACAAAAGGTTAAAATGGCCTAAAGCCTTGATATTTCAAGACTTTAGGCCATTTATTTAGGAGACTAAAATGTAGTAATATTTCCTGATTTTGTTTGTTGTAAAA
>NZ_BSUG01000047.1 GCF_030161475.1 Tetragenococcus halophilus subsp. flandriensis
GAACCACCAACTCTATACGCCACCTAGGAGCGTGATAGAAAAATAACGAAAAAGTTATTTGCGCATTGCTAGGGAAACAGCCTATGAAAACGCTTGATTTGCATAGGCCTAGTTCAGTGCGCCTATTTTTTAGTGGTAGAGTAACAATAAATTCATTTTTTATCTTGACTCTTTACCACTATGCTTTAAACAAACTATTCGGTTAAAAATCTAGGATTCTAAACTAAAATATTATGCAAAGCTGCACCAGTAATTTCTTCTGGATGCCATTGACTACAGCTTAACGATTACTGGTTGATAGCGTCGCATGTCTCTTTACTTTCATTACTACAGGAACAATCACTTTTTTCTATTGTATGACAACGGCATTCTTCAGTATTTTGAATCAAATTTTGAATAAGGTTGGAAAGAAATTTCATGTTCTCTTCATTCAATGAATAATTATGCCAAGTCCCTTTTTTTCTAGTTTGTACAATACCTGCGTTGATCAATACTTTCATATGGTGCGATAGTGTAGGCTGAGTAAAGTTAAAACGTTCTAATAAATCGCATGCGCACATTTCACCGCAAGATAACATATCTACAATCTGTACCCTTTTCGGATCACCTAAAGCCTTAAAAACCTTCGCGGTTAATTCATAATCCATTTGCTACCCTCCGTATATAGAAGTTTTTCTATGTATAATATAGATGATTATCAATCTAACGTCAATAGTTATCATAAAAAAGCTCGTGAGAGAAAAAAGACAATAAAAATTTCTTTACTCACAAGCTGAAAATTCTATAACCCAGCAGGTAAAGATTGGTCAAATTTTCAACGTGTTAGAGATAAGATTCGAGCAGTCATAGAGCAATTTAAATTACGACCATAATTGATAGATTCGGATACTTAACATAACTTGACAAACTGATTTTATAAATCATCGCGTTCATTTTTATCAGGCTAAAAGAAGTTAAAAAGATTAAAATAGCGGAGAGCTACTCATCTGAGTACTCCTCCGCTATATTTTTTCTGTAATTTATCGCGTCTTTTCTACGAATATCAAAAATAGTTTTTATATTCAACTTCCCCTTATCGGAAAGTAATCTTTGGACATTTTCTAATTGATGGATCGTTTCCTCCCCGCCTTCAAAATCACCAAAATAAAGCTCATATATTGCTAACCAAAATTTTAGCGTAATTTTTCCTCCTAAATCAAGTTGGCTCTCATTTATTTTTAAAAACTTAGACTTAAACTCTTTGGCCAATTTATAGTTTCGAATATTTAAATAAATTTGAAATACGATAGAGTAAAACGAAATTAGTTCGTTAAAAACATAGAAAGGATCTCCATCCTTTGACAAATAATTCCCACAGTTTTTTTCGAACTTAACTAGTAAATCTTCTATACTGACTGAAACATCAGTATTTTTTACAACTAGAGGTAAAATAATTTTTACCATTTTTATTTCCTGGAGTGTCCATGTTTTTTCTTCTAACAAATGAGTTAATAAGATATACGTATTATCCGTAACAGGCATCGTTGAATGATCAAAAGTAAAAAGTAAAATCTCAGCATAGGCAACTGCATACTTTTCTTCTGAGCGACCTCTGCTCTTATGTTTTCTTATCCATTGAGACAACTTACTAAAAGAATGATTATCATACATTTCATATATTTCAGCTAGTAAAGAATCCATTAAGGGACGCTTATAGTTATTATTTATAAACTGAAACTCATTAGGGGTTACTGCTAAATTATTTAAAATCTCGAATAACTTTCCCGATTGAATATCATTTTCTCCACGTTCAAATCGAGTAGCAAAAGAACGCGAAACAATCCCACTATATGCCTGTTTCTGCGATATTCCTTTAATTTTACGAATTTTTCGTATAGTAATCCCTACTTTTTCCATGAAATCCCCCTTTATTACGCTAATCTTTTAAAGATAAATATAATACTAATTTCATGATAATGCCTTATTAAAGCAAAATAAAGTTAAAAAACTAAGTTGCATTTATGCAACATATTAAAAATTTGTGTAGCCAATATTCTGCTAAACTCATATCAAAGTCAGGTGTAATTAAACCAAAAAAGAGGAAGTGGATTTATGATCATAACGACTAGAGAATCAAATATACAGATTGTTAAAAGTATTTTGAGTAATATTATTAATTCTTTAAGTAATAATATGCTTTCCTATGGTCTAGGCTTAATGCTTTTAAGCCAAACCAATTCGGCTATTAGCTTTGGAATAGAAATGATCGTTGCTCCAGCTGCCGGTGTTCTTTTCGTCATTCCTATAGGCAACCTTGTAGATAAATACAAACATAAAACGGTGCTCATTGTTAGTTCTTTGGTAAGAATTTTATTTTTAGTATTATTTATTTTATCGATTGATCACTTTGATGGATTATATAAAATGATTCCAGTAATTCCTTTTGTCGCAGTAAATGCTATATGTTCCAATATTTCAACCATTACCTATTCAGCATCTGTCCATGAACTTGTTCACTCAGAAAAAATACAACATCTCAGTTCACTCACCAATGTTGCCAATTCGTTTTCTAATATTTTTGCTCCAGTCCTAGGTGTTAGTTTATATGCTATATTCGGTTTTGACATATTTATCTTGATTGGCATCCTCAGCTCCTCCATCGCTTTTTTGATCATATTATCCCTAAGATTCCATTATCAAACAAAAGAAACCTCAAATAACAGAAAAAAAGAGCCATTTTCTCAAATACAGGATTTTAAAGAAGGCATAAATTATATAAAAAAACGGAAATTGATTATAGATATTATCGTGATATCTATGTTTCTCAATTTTATCTTTTCCTCCATGAATATCGGCATTCCTTATATTATTGAAACGCAATTACATATCGGCACAGAACCTATCGGGTATTTAAATACTTTCAACGCTGTCGGTTTATTGTCAGGAAGTTTATTTATGAATTTCCTGCCCGCAAAAAGAGGCACTTTTTTAAAAATAATGATTCCAGTATTTTCCTTGGGGATAGAAGTGTTATCATTGGGAACTCTTTTCCAAAATATCGGCCAATTATTCTCAATCACTTTGTACGGAGGTATTATTTCATTTTTCATTGGGTTTTCTTTAGCTATCATAGAAGTGAACAATATGGTTTACTTACAAAAAACGATTACAACGGAATTTCTTGGACGTGTCATGTCCATTCTTACTACAGCTAATCGGGCTCTTTTGCCCATCGGCTCTTTAATTTATACTTTTTTATTTGATAGTATAACGTTTGGCTCGTATATATTTATGGGAAATGGTGTTTTGTGTATTATTTTTGGTTTTTTGGTTTTTCCAAGGGTAGTGAAATCAGTGAAAAAAGATCATTTATTTATAAAAAAACATAATTAAAACAGTGAAATAGCGGAGGGTTACTAAAATACGTAATCCTCCGCTATATACTTCTAAGTTATATCTTTTTCATTATTTAATATCAAATAAACGTGCTTTTTTGATATCTTCAATTGTTTGCGTGCCGGCTAATTGCATTACTCGTCTTAGATCATTCTCAAAGTATTCAAAAACGGATTGGACGCCTTTCCATCCACCTAGGGCTAAGCCGTACAAGACAGGTCTTCCGATACCTACAATATCCGCACCAGCAGCAAGAGCTTTAAACATATGTTCTCCGCGACGAATACCACTATCAAAAACAATGGGCGCACGACCTTGAACTGCTTTACTAATGGATTCTAATGCTTCAAAAGAACCTGGTGCACCATCTAACTGTCTGCCTCCATGATTTGATACCCAAATACCATCAGCTCCAGCTCCAAGCGCTGACATCGCATCTTCTGGCGTTTGTATTCCTTTGACAAATACGGGCAAGCCAGAATACTCTTCCTGAATGATTTATAAATTTTTCCAAGGATGAATCAATCCTTGGTATGCTCATTTTTCTAAAAGTTTAGTTGCTTCACCTTCTGGGTGTACAAAAAGAACGCACTTCGTGTTATTGTAAAGTCG
>NZ_BSUG01000048.1 GCF_030161475.1 Tetragenococcus halophilus subsp. flandriensis
GCCAGCTTGTCAAAAGACTATCATGTCTCAGCTCATTATCAAGCCCTCACTACACAGATAGTAACCGTCAAATATCGCATGAAATTTAGTTTTACTAAGTGGCTAACTTAAACTTGAAATTTTGGACATAAGATTTTTATTAACTTTGCTTATGTATATCTTATCATTTATCTCAAATTTTTCTTCTAAACCTTGAGGAGAAGATAACCATAATTTTTGTTTTTTATAATAAAAACCAATAATATTTTCATCTTTTGTTATATATTGCTTATCTATTTGCGCTTCTACAATATTTTTAGAAATTTTTTTAAATTTATACGGAATAGAATGATTATTTATTTTTATATAAAAATCTTTACTATTAAAAGCAATAAAATTATATAAACTAAATTGCATAATGAGCATTTCCTTACTTGATTTAAGATCATACAATTTAAATTTTCTTCTTAAAGTACGCTTAAAATTATTTAGCACAGCTCTGTCACCTTCAAATATATTTTAATTATTACATTGTTCTCTCAGTAACAATTTTTTTTAAATTATCTATTGTTAGTCTTATTCTACAACCTTTTAAGTTCCAACATTAACTGAGTAACTTGTTGTGAAGCTCCCCCGTTTTCCCAACTACAAAATAACTGTTCAAATCGTTCTTTTTTACTGTCATATTCTGAAAATTGCCCCTGCGAAACAAAATTACGAATAAATTCATACAAATTTTCTTCATCTTCTGCAATAGGCCCTGGAACTTCGTTATAATCTAAATAAAACCCACGCAATTTTTCTTTATAATGCGCCATATCATATGGGTAAAATAACATTGGTCGTTGCAATATCGCAAAATCAAACATTACAGAAGAATAATCTGTAATTAATAGGTCGCTAATTAGATAAAGCTCATTGATGTTTTCATCTATACATATTTTCACTCGATCTTCGTAACCTTTAATATCAATTGAATCACCAACTAAATAGTGCGGACGGATAATTAAAGTGTCATCTTGATCTAAGCAGTTCACTATTTTTTCTAAGCTAAACGGCATATAAAACTTATAGTTTCCTTTTTTAATAAAATAGTCATCTCGCCAAGTGGGAGCATAAAGAATTACCCTACCGTTTTTTTTACCAATGATTTTTTCTTTCAATCCATCTTGTAATTTCTGATTGTTTTTATTATTCACTAACTCATCATTTCGTGGATATCCAATTTCTAAAAATGTATTTTTAAATTGAAATGCCCGTTTAAATATATCTTCAGAATATTGATTGGGCGCAATAAGATAATCCCAACGGCTTGCTTCAAAGATAAAATTATTTTTATATTTTTCTGTGTCGTTTCCTGGCATCGCTACATCTTGAATATCAGCTCCTAATTTTTTCAAAGGCGTCCCATGCCAAGTTTGGACATAGATGGTATCCTTATTTTTCTTTAACCAATTAGGCATACGCGAATTAAACACCCAAAAGTTCGCCCGAGTAGTAAGCCACAACCACTTAACTGAAAAACGAGGAATAAGATTTAGCTCAGGAAATTGTTGCTTTGCTTCTTTTATAAGGGATTTTTTTATCCCCCAATATAAATTTGCCTTATCTGCTTGTTTAACTAATTCCTGGTAAACCGCGTACGGATTATCTGAAGGAAGTTTTCCATTAAACGTTTCAAATAAGACAATATCTTTACGGACAGGAAAAACTGTAGCCGTAATATTAAAAATAATTTTATATACTTTACTAATAATCTTTTTAATCATCTTTTGTACGAACCTTCCAAAATAAACTTTTAATGACAAACACTGGTAGCTGTAAAATCCGCTTGAATCTTTTACGATCCGTTAATGAACGATACAACCACTCTAAGTGAGTATCAATAAAAAATTGCGGTGCACGTTTAACATGACCACTTAATACATCAAAACTTCCACCAACATCTTGAAAGACTGAAACATCTAAACATTCAATATTTCTTGCCAACCATTCCTCTTGCTTAGGAAAACCTAAAGCGACGAATAGAAAGTCTGGTTTAACTTTATTGATTCTTTCAACAACTTCTTCTTCAGAAAAATTTGTATACCCGTCGATTTTATCACTCAAAATTAAATTAGGGTAGTCTTTTTTTATTTGCTCAGCAGCATCAGAGACTACTTGTGGTTTTGCACCATATAAAAAAATGCTTTTCTTATAAGCATTTGCATAGTCTAAAAACCGAAACATCAACTCGATTCCGGCAACACGCTCTTTGATTTGTCCACCAGTTAACTTCGAGACTAATACAATGCCAATACCATCAGGAATTCGATGTGTACTTTTTTTGACAAATTCTTGTATTTCCGGGTAATCTTGCCCTTCAATGATAATTTGTGGATTCACACTGATAGCACTCATTTTCTTGTCAGTTTGTAGATAATTGGGTAGGTCATCGATCACATCATCATAATTGATAATATCTACAGGAAAACCCATGATTTTTTCAGTTGTCATATGCTTTTTCCACCCACCTTACCAATCGCTTACACGCATCTCCTTGCGCGTATTCGTTCCAGATCTGATTAAATGAAGTAAAATCTTGCGTAGAAGAACATTGAATCGCAGAAATTAACTCCTCTTGAGTTGTTACGATTTGACCTGGAGCCCAATCTTCAAATCCTTCTTCAATACCAACTTCTTTATTATACTGCTTATAATCAAAACAAAAAAAGACCATCTTTCCTTCAGGATTAGCTAAAGAGTATTCAAAAGGGATAGAAGAATAATCTGTAATCAAACAATCAACTGAGGGTAATATCTGTGCCAAGTCTAGCCCATTAAAATCAGAAATTATTTTACTTTCATTTTTTACTTGTTGATAAAGGTCATTATCATGTGGATGTGCTTTTACCAGAACTTGCCACTTATCGCCTAACTGATTCGCTAAATCGGAAAAATCTAGTGGTGTTATTGTTTTATTTTCTCGATATGTTGGTACATATAGTGCAACTTTTTTCTTCGTTGGAATATTATCTCTAAACTCTTTTTTTACATTACGTACCCAATCATTATCAAAATAAAGATCCGTAGGTAAGTAACCAAAAGACAATTCATTAATTTTTTGCCGATAATTTTTAGCAAAAATATTCGCCATTTTTTGTGAGCTCACAACATAATGAGTGAATTTTTTATATACTTCTAAATATCTTTGCTGGTCTTTTCTAGAAACTTCTTTTGTATATGCTGCTTCAAGACCAAAAGTCTTAATCGCACCGTTTGCGTGCCACAATTGCACTACTTTTGTTCTAGCTTGAAAATTAATTCCGGCTAAAAAAGCGAAGTAATTATCACAAAAAAGCAGCTGACTATTGCTTACCATTGGAACAATGTCTTTTAATAATACTGGAAAATCATCAATATTGTAAGTGAGACAGCCCTTTTTTTGATAATAAGATGCTAATTTTTTACCGCTTTTTGTATAGCAAATCACCAACTCTTCCGAAAAGTTGTCAAATAATGTTTGTAAAGCTAACTGACTAGCAGAAGGAAAACTGAGCAGAAACACGATTTTATTATTCTTTATTTTACTTTTTTTACTAACCGAATGAACAAGCCGAAGATATATTTCTTTGCTCGCTAAAACAAGCGGATTGCTCACAAAACTGCCTCCTAATCAATTCAATCTATTTAAAACTCATTTCACTGTAAATCAAGTATTTTTTCCCATTGTTGCATGATCAACTCAGGTCGATATTGTTTTATAATATCTTCTCTTGCTTGTTCGCCCATTTTTCTGGCCGTCTCTTCATTTTCTAACAAATATATAATATAATTGGCCATTTTTTCTGTATCTTTATTCTCAATTAGAATACCGTTTTGTTCGTGTTTAATAAAATCTGAAGGACCATATCTTACATTAAATACTACAACGGGCTTTTGTTGAAGCATCGCTTCAATAATACTCAAACCTTGCCCTTCTATTTGTGAAGTAGAAACCACACAATCAAACTCACTTATGGCTTTATTGGGATCAGTAGTATAGCCCATCAACTTAAAATTATTTTCCAGATCATTCTCTTGAATCAATTCTTCAACCCTTGCGCGATATTCGCCTTCACCATAAATATTGAAAGACACATTACGACAAACACTAGTAACAATTTTTGCTACTTCAATAAGATAATCAAAGCCTTTATTTTCAACTAATCTAGAAACCATACCCACTATTTTTTTCCTATCGTTACCAGTGTTGCTAACTACATCAGGTATTTCAATAAAATTACTAATAGCAGAAACATTGTGTAATTTATAGTCTCTAATTATATCATTTTTCTGAGACTCCGTTAATACAATAACGCCGTCTAACTTATCTCCATTTTTTAGAATATATGTCTCTTTGTTTTTTTCCTTGTTTTTCACATTAATATGATTTGTATGAATAAATGCATATTTTTTTACATGAGTAAATCCTGCTTCCAAAATTTTAGGAAAACTTCCTGGACCGTCACATATGATAATATTTTCAGAACGATCTTCTATTAATTCGCTTAAAAAGTAAGAACATAATTCAGAACTATTTTCAAATTGTTTTTTATCGGTCAAAAGATATATTTTCCCAACTTTACCTGTCTCTCGATTAACATTTCTTCTTAAAAATGGATAGCCCAATTTATCAAAAAATCGCTCAGAAATTAAACGATTTTTATAATCATACTCTTTGATTCTTTTTAGCACGTTCTTCCTGTAATAGACTCTTTCTTTTCTTTGACTATTTTCAAATCGATCTAAAACGTAATTTCCCGTCTCAAAATTTCCTTTTTTATAAAGCACATATTCACCTGTTGTTTTAGAAAAATACCGGGAGATTTTTTCATCTTGTACTATACATAAGCTTTCGTTCAACAAATGATCATAATAGTCATACAAGAACTGATTTTTTTCATTATGAGTTGTTAAAGACCTCGATTCAAAAAAATCAAACATGTTAAATAATTTGGTTTCTGAATACATTTTTCCACTTTTTTTCAATTCTTTAACGACCTTAGAATAATTATATTTATAATCAAAGGTAACAATGTCTGCCGGATAACCATTTTTATAAAAATACCGACTTCTATTTAAGACAGCAGAGGTCATTCCGCCTTTATTCAATCCCAAATCAAAAAACACCATGTAGATATTATTCATAGACTATTAGCCTCCAAATTTTTAAGTAACCTGCTAAAAGTTCTGACTTTATTACCATACCTTGTTCTTTATTATTTTAACTGAAAATAATTGAAAAAGAAATCTTTCAATTCAAAATTATAAGAAAACAACTATTAAAAATGCCCAGAAACTTTTGGCTCTATAATTTCTAGTGTTGGTAGACAAGAATGATTTTCTTGTAGCCCATACGAGTTTTTTTATGTTTTCTGAGCAAAATAGAAAACAGACACCTTGAAAACTCGTAGAATAAAGGTACCAAA
>NZ_BSUG01000049.1 GCF_030161475.1 Tetragenococcus halophilus subsp. flandriensis
ATACCATAAATTGCTACACATTACTACAAATAAAATAATAGATTTGACATAAAAACAATAAAAAAAAGCCTGTTTAACAAGCTTTTGAATAGTCGTAAGAAAAATTAAGTGTCAAAGACCCGATATAAGCTTTATAAGGCATATCTTAGCGTTTTTTCTATAGAAAAAAAGGATCAAGCAAAGCAGATATAAAATCTCATTGCTTGATCCTTTCATGTATATAAAACTTCATTTTGTAATCTTTTCCAAGATAGCGTATACTTAAAGTAATAAAACTTACGCATCCTGAGGGAGTCGAACCCCCGTCTCAAGAACCGGAATCTTGTGTGATATCCACTACACTAAGGATGCAAAGCTACCTTACATAGTTTAGCGAATTTTAAGAAAAAAAACAAGGGGTAATAAAAATGAAATTTGAACAGCAATTTTCCCAAAAACAAACCCAAACACAGAAATTAGCAATGACGCAAAAATTGCAGCAGTCCATCCAGATTTTGCAATATAATACAGAAGATTTAATTGATTATATCGATAATAAAGCATTGGAAAATCCTTTATTAGAAGTTGTGGAACAGTCGTATTCTTCCAGCTATTCTAAACCTCGTAAATCTTCCGGAGAAGAGATGAATTATCTTAGCCAAATTCCAGATAACTCTACTTCTTTGTTTGAACACTTAATTGATCAAGTTCATTTAAACTACCGAGATACTTATTTACGTCAACTGGTTTTGTATTTAGTTGAATATATTGATTTGAACGGCTTTTTAAAAATTTCATTAGAAGAAGCTGCTGAAAAAACGGGTGGTTCTGCCATCCAATTACTAGATGCTTTAACATTGATTCAGCAATTAGATCCAGCCGGAGTAGGGGCGCGTAATCTGCAAGAATGCTTAATGCTACAAACAGAAAGAGATAATTCTGCTCCGCATTTAGCTTATGTTGTATTAGAAGAAATGTTTGATGAATTGGTAGATCGTAAATGGGAAAAAATCGCCAAAAATTTCGATATTTCTTTGAGCGATGTACAAGAAATTTTTGATTATATCCAAAATTTAACACCTACACCAGGAGCTATCTACGGCGCTACTGAAGGATTGTTTATTATTCCCGATTTAACTGTGAAAATAGACGACCAAGAAATTAAGGTATTATCAAATCGAAAAAGTGTTCCGGAAATCAAATTTCAGCAAAATTATTTTGAACGAATGGAAAAAAGTCAAGACCCAGAAGTTCTCAAGTATTTAAAAGATAAACAACAAGATTATGAATGGCTCAAAAAAACGATTCAACAACGGGGTGACACCATTTATCGTGTCGGAAAGGCGATCGTTTCTCACCAAAAGGACTTCTTTTTAGATAAAGATCGTCCATTAAAACCTTTAACTTTAAAAGATATTTCTGAGGAATTAGAAATCCACGAATCCACGGTGAGTCGTGCAGTAAATGGCAAGTATTTAGAAACAGAATTTGGTGTATTTGAATTAAAATTTTTTTTCAGTAAAAAAATAGGGGAAAATTCAAATGAAAGTTCTGCCAATGATGCTAAACGTTTATTACAACAATTGGTAGATCAAGAAGATAAGGCAAAGCCGCTATCTGACCAAAAACTTACAGAATTGATGAAAGATCAAGGAATCGCGATCTCTCGTCGAACAGTTGCTAAGTACCGGGACGCATTAAGCATTGCTGGTTCCTCAAAACGAAAACGATATGATTGATTGGTAAAAAGCCATGTGATGAAAACATGGCTTTTGCTGTGGATCACTACGATTCAGTGACTGAAAGGAGCTGAGAGTAGATGATGAACAGTACTAGGGGAGCGCAGCGGACGTAGTGTCCTAGTTATTAGAAATATAAGCGACAATTAGTTGCTAAACAATGCAGAAAATGATAATATAAGAACGTAAGGAATTGAGTTTTGATACAAGCTTGATTTTTTTTACAATATACGGGTCGTTTTAAGTCTATACTGGTCGATTAATGTCCCACGGAGGGATTACATGCTTAGTGAACTACAATTGATTGAAGCAATCGCGCCAGACATATTATATGTACTACAGGAAAGATATCGGATTCTACAAAGTATTTATTGGATGCAACCCATCGGTAGAAGAAGTCTTTCAGAAAGTTTGGCTTTGACAGAACGTGTATTGCGAACAGAAACCGACTTGTTGAAAAAACTTGATTTGATTGCCACTTCTAAAAGCGGAATGCGCTTGACGGAAAAAGGGGAAGAAGTCTACGAACAATTAGGCGATACAATGGATCAGCTCTTTGGCATGCAACAAAATGAAAGACGTTTAGCTGAAAGTTTCGGTATTGCTCGTTGTATCATCGTAAGCGGCGATTCAGATCAACAAAAAAAGGTTGTGGATGAATTTGGTCGTTTGCTAGATGAAGCTTTGCATAATTATTTACCTAATGGTGAAAATATTATTGCAGTGATGGGTGGTACAACAATGGCGCGTGCCGCTAAGCAATTAACGAATCTTAAAAGCGCTAAGCGTAAAAATTTGTTTGTCCCTGCCAGAGGTGGAATCGGTGAGGCGGTGAATGTGCAAGCTAATTCAGTAAGTGCTGAAATGGCTACCCGTTCACAAGGTGATTATCGGGCGCTTTTTGTCCCAGAACAATTGAGCGCTGTAACCTATGATTCATTGTTAAAAGAACCTTCCATCGTAGATGTTCTTAACTTGATCAACCAGGCGAACTGCGTGATTCACAGTATCGGGCGAGCTTTACATATGGCGGCCCGCCGTAAAATGACGGAAGAAGAAATTCTTATGTTGAAAAGAAAAAATGCAGTCGCGGAATCTTTTGGGTATTTTTTCGATGAAGATGGCAAAGTAGTTTACAAAATCCCTAGGGTTGGTCTACAATTAAAAGATATAAGGGACATTCCTTATATATTTGCTGTTGCCGGCGGAAAGTCTAAGGCAAAAGCAATTCGGGCGTATATGGAAAATGCGCCGCAACAAACGTGGCTCATCACTGATGAAGCCGCAGCAAATGAGATTTTAAGAGGGGAAACCCTTTAAAATAAATTTTTGGTTTTCATAAGGAGGAAATCATATTATGTCAACAAAAGTAGCAATTAATGGTTTTGGACGTATTGGTCGTTTAGCTTTACGTCGTATCTTAGAGGCAAGTGACGATTTAGAAGTTGTTGCAATCAACGACTTAACTGACAACGAAGACTTGGCTTATCTTTTAAAATATGATACAGCGCAAGGCCGTTTCCCATACAGCATCGAAGTTAAAGAAGATGCACTAGTTGTGGACGGTAAAGAAATTAAAGCATATGCTGAAAAAAATCCAGGTCAATTGCCTTGGTCAGAACTTGGTGTTGATTTAGTATTAGAATGTACTGGATTATTCACTGATGCAGCAGACGCTCATGCTCACATCGATGCAGGTGCGAAGAAAGTATTGCTTTCAGGTCCTGCTAAATCAAAAGAAACAAAACTTATTGTTTACGGTGTGAACCATGAAACAGTTACTGCAAAAGATGAAATCATCTCAGCTGCATCATGTACTACAAACTGTTTAGCACCAGTTGTTAAGGTATTAAACGATAAATTCGGCCTTGACCGTGCGCTAATGACAACAGTTCACTCTTATACTTCAACTCAAAAATTACAAGATGCTCCAGGTGGCCGTAAAAACCGTGCCGGTGCTGCTAACATCATCCCTGCATCAACAGGTGCTGCTAAAGCAGTAGGTAGAGTTATTCCAGAAATCGAAGGCCGTGTTGACGGTACTGCTTTGCGCGTGCCAACAATCACTGGTTCAATTACTAACCTATATGGTGTATTGAACAAAAATGTAACAGTTGATGAAGTAAACGCAGCAATGAAAGAAGCTTCTTCAGATGCATTTGCTTATGTAGATGATGAAATTGTTTCTTCTGACATTATCGGCGACAACGCTGGTTCTTTATTTGACGCTACTCAAACTGCTGTTATGGAAGGCGAAAGTGGCGAACAATTAGTTAAAGCTGTTGCTTGGTACGATAACGAATATGGCTTTACTTCAAATATGATCCGTACTTTAGAATATTTTGCAGCAACTTTATAATCCGTTGTTGAATAAATTCACTTGCTAATACGATTCATTTGAATTTAAGAAATAAAAGCGGGGAAGCGACGCGCTTCTCCGCTTTTTTTAAGAAATTGTTATTTAGGAGGCAAAGCTATGGCTAAAAAAACAGTTGAAGATGTTGAGTTAAAAGGTAAAAAAGTATTGGTTCGTGCGGATTTTAACGTACCGGTAAAAGACGGTGCTATTACAGATGATACTCGAATCAAAGCAGCACTTCCAACCATTAAATATGTAATTCAGCACGGAGGCAAAGCAATTTTGTTTTCTCACTTAGGCCGTGTGAAAACTGAAGAAGATAAAGAAGGAAAATCTTTAGCTCCGGTTGCTGATCGCTTAGGTGAACTTGTAGATCGTAATGTGACCTTTGTTCCAGAAACACGTGGAAAAGATTTAGAAGAAGCAATCAACAACATGCAAAATGGAGAAATTGTTGTTTTCGAAAATACACGTTTTGAAGATATCGATGGCAAAAAAGAAAGTAAAAACGATCCTGAGCTTGGAAAATACTGGGCTTCATTAGGGGATGTATTTGTTAATGATGCTTTTGGTACAGCGCATCGTTCTCATGCATCCAACGTAGGAATTGCTTCTACAGGTATTCCAACTGTTGCTGGTTTCTTAATGGAAAAGGAAATCGAATTTATCGGTGAAGCAGTAGACAATCCTAAGCGTCCGATGATCGCTATTTTAGGTGGAGCAAAAGTTTCAGATAAAATTGGCGTTATCGAAAACTTAATCGAAAAAGCTGATAAAATTTTAATCGGCGGCGGAATGACTTATACTTTTTATAAAGCAAAAGGCGAAGACATTGGAAATTCAATGGTTGAAGAAGACAAAGTTGACTTAGCGAAGTCTTTAATTGAAAAAGCTGGAGACAAGTTAGTTTTACCAGTAGATTCTGTAACAGCTAAAGAATTTTCTAATGATGTACCGACTGAAACTTATGAAGGGGCTATTCCTGATGGTCAAATGGGCTTAGACATTGGACCTAAAACCGTTGATACTTTCAGTGACATCTTAAAAGGTGCTCAAACTGTTGTATGGAATGGACCTATGGGTGTATTTGAAATGTCTAACTTTGCTAAAGGAACAATTGGTGTTTGTGAAGCAATTGCTAGTCTGGAAAATGCAACAACAATCATTGGCGGTGGAGATTCTGCTGCAGCTGCTGAAAGTTTAGGTTTTGCTGATAAATTCAGTCATATCTCAACTGGTGGCGGCGCAAGCCTTGAATTGTTAGAAGGTAAGACTTTGCCAGGTCTAGCAGCTATTAATGATAAATAAATTTTAACTTTTAGTTAGGTTAAATAAAGGAGTGTTCAAATATGCGCAAACCGATTATCGCGGGGAATTGGAAAATGAACTTAACAGCAAAAGAAGCAAAAGATTTTGCTGAAGCTGTTAAAAACAAAATTCCTTCTAATGAAGAAGTGGATTCTGTTGTAGGTGCACCCGCACTATTTTTAGAAACATTGGTTAATGAAGCTCAAGGAACTGAGTTACAAATTTCTGCACAAAATTGTTATTTTGAAAATTCAGGAGCATTCACAGGAGAAACTTCACCTTATGCTTTAGCAGATTTAGGTGTTGACTATGTTATTATTGGTCACTCTGAACGTCGTGAATATTTCCATGAAACCGACGAAGAGATCAATAAAAAAGCAAAAGCAATCTTTGATAATGGCATGCTTCCTATCCTTTGCTGTGGAGAAACTTTAGATACTTATGAAGCAGGCAAAACAAGCGAGTGGATCGAAGGCCAAATCAATAAAGATCTAGCTGGATTATCTAAAGAACAAGTTGCCAGCATGGTTATCGCTTATGAGCCGATTTGGGCAATCGGTACGGGTAAATCTGCAGACGCTAAAATTGCAGATGAAATCTGTGGCGTTGTTCGCAAAAAAGTGGCAGATTTGTTTGGTGAAGACACTGCTGAAAAAGTACGTATTCAATACGGCGGTTCAGTGAAACCAGAAAACATTGCTGAATATATGGCAAAAGAAAATGTTGATGGCGCATTGGTCGGCGGTGCTAGCTTGAAAGCTGACTCTTTCTTAGATTTAGTTGAAGCCGCAAAATAAATTAATTTTATGATCTATTTCAAATAAAATGGAAAAGATCATTTGATAAAAGTAATCGCAAGGGGTAACCCTTATGATAAAAAATTAAAAGGAGAGACAACTATATGTCAATTATTAGTGATGTTTATGCACGCGAAGTCTTAGATTCTCGTGGAAACCCAACAATTGAAGTCGAAGTATTTACAGAATCAGGTGCTTTTGGACGTGGATTGGTACCTTCAGGTGCTTCTACTGGTGAACATGAAGCAGTAGAACTACGTGATGGCGACAAAAGTCGTTACCAAGGAAAAGGCGTAACAAAAGCTGTTGATAACGTAAATAACGTAATCGCAGATGCTGTTATCGGCTTTGACGTTCGTGATCAAACGGCTATCGATAAAGCAATGATCGCAATCGACGGCACACCTAACAAAGGAAAATTAGGTGCTAATGCTATTCTTGGTGTATCACTTGCTGTTGCACGCGCAGCTGCTGATTACCTAGAAATTCCGTTGTACCATTATTTCGGTGGTTTCAACAGTAAAGTATTGCCTACTCCTATGATGAACATCGTTAACGGTGGTTCTCACTCTGATGCGCCTATCGCTTTCCAAGAATTCATGATTTTGCCTGTAGGTGCTAAAACTTTCCGTGAAGCTTTACGTTGGGGCGCAGAAACTTTCCATGCTTTGAAAAGCTTATTAAGCGAACGCGGTTTAGATACTGCTGTTGGTGACGAAGGTGGATTTGCTCCTCGTTTTGAAGGAACTGAAGACGCGGTTGAAACAATCGTTGCTGCTATCGAAAAAGCTGGTTTAACACCTGGTAAAGATGTCTATCTAGGTTTTGACGTGGCTGCTTCTGAGTTTTATGAAGACGGCGTTTATGACTATACAAAATTTGAAGGTCCTAACGGCGCTAAACGTTCTGCAGCTGAACAAGCAGATTATATCGAAGAACTAGTAAACAAATATCCTCTTCTTACAATTGAAGATGGTATGGACGAAAACGACTGGGACGGCTGGAAATTACTTACAGAACGTCTAGGCGATAAAGTTCAATTAGTCGGCGATGACTTGTTTGTAACAAACACTGAAATCCTACAAAAAGGAATCGACATGGGCGTTTCAAATTCAATTCTTATTAAAGTAAACCAAATCGGTACACTTACAGAAACATTTGACGCAATTGAAATGGCAAAACAAGCTGGTTACACAGCTGTTGTTTCCCACCGTTCTGGTGAAACTGAAGATACTTCAATTTCTGACATTGCTGTGGCTACAAACGCTGGCCAAATCAAGACAGGTTCATTGTCACGTACTGATCGTATTGCTAAATACAATCAATTACTACGCATTGAAGACCAATTAGGTGAAGTTGCGCAATACAACGGACTACAATCTTTTTATAACTTACCTAATAAATAAGTTAAAAGAATTAAAAAGCTGGGGCATAAAAATGTCTCAGCTTTTTTTGACGAGAAGAAAGTTATTTTAGAAAGCTAAAAACAATCCTTATATTTAGGATTTTAGGTAATGTAGTAGAAAAACGCTCTCTATCTTTGAGACATCGGATAATGAAACAGCAGAACACTCTCCATCTTTTCAAAGATAGATAATGAATTTGCTTTTCACTCTCCATCTCAGGCGCTATATGAACACTGTGTTCATATAATTATCCAAATTATCAAAAGATAGGTAAAAATCTTTAAAAACAAACCCTATCTTTGGAATATCAGGTAGTGTGGCAAAGAAACACTCTCCATCTTTTTAAACATGGGTAATGAATTTCAGATCGACTCCCTATGTTGGTCTGCCACAAAAAGTAATGTACAACTTGTCGTAAAATTTAAGCAAACTAGAATTTAAAGGAAATATTCTTTGACTAATGGAAGATCAAGCAATTTCTCACTTCTTATCTTTGAACATTTACATAACACTAGCCAATCAGATAAAATTATGCTAGAGTGTACTAGACGATATCAGACGAAGGCGAGGGATAAAAGCTTGTACAGTTTAATATTAAGTGCAGTATTAGTGCTTTCTGTTATTTTAGTTATCACAATTATGCTGCAACCAAGTAAACAAAATAGTGCAGCTAGTGCTTTTACTGGCGGTGCAGATAATCTTTTTGGTAAACAAAAGGCTAGAGGTTTTGAGGCAGTTATGAAACGTTCAACAGCAATACTAGGTACGATTTGGATGGTTTTGTTATTTGTTTTAGTATTGTTATCTTCTCAATAGAAAATAGTTAGCAAGGGGTTTGAGCATTATTCTCAAACTCTTTTTTTATGGTAGAATAAAAAAGAGGTGTTAAACAATGCAGATGAATTTACCTAAACCATTACTGGAAGAACATGGGAAAAGAGCGGTCATTTTTTTACATGCCTACTCTGGAAGCCCTAATGATGTCCGTATGCTTTGTCGCTTTTTAGAAAAAGCAAACTACACAGTTTATGCGCCAATGTTTAAAGGTCATGGAACATTGGACCCGCAAGATATTTTAGACCAAGAAGTTGATGCTTGGGCACAAGATACTCAAACTGCCATTGATTATTTGAAAGATAAAGGCTATAAACAGCTTGCTGTATTTGGACTATCTATGGGTGGTATCATGTCAATGGATGCATTAACGAAAAATGATTCTGCGATCATTGGTGGAGGAAGTTTTTGTTCTCCAATATTTAAAACAGAGACAAATGTGCCAGAAAACTTTTATCGTTATGCGGAAAAAGTTTTAAATTACGCAGGACTATCCCAAGAAAAAATCAAAGAAAAAATGCCAGAAATCGCAGATGGTGCAAAAGAACAATTAAAAGGAATAGAGAGCTTTTCAGAAAGCGTCAGTAAAAAAGTGAGTGCGATTAAAGTTCCAGTTTTTTTGGCTCAATCGGGCCAAGATCAGATGATCGATGCTTCGACAGTTTTTAAAACTGCTCAAGCTTTAAAACAAACTAAAATGACTTTACAATGGTATCCACAAAGTGATCATGTGGTCACTGTGGGTCCTGAAAGAAAGGCATTTGAAAAGGACGTACTCGCTTATTTGGAAAGCTTACCCTGGAATGAGGAATGAAGATGAAAGAGACGATAAAAACTAAGGTTTTGCATTTTATGGAAAACAGTTCTAAAAAAAGTTTTTCCATGGAAGAAATTGCAGAAAACCTAGGATTAGGTAAAAGTGATGATTTCAAAGCTTTAGTGCAAACCGTAGCAACAATGGAAAGAGAACAATTAGTTGCTTTCAATAAAAAAGGAAAAATAAAATTACCACCCAAGCAGGTATTAGTGGAAGGAACTTTTCGAGCTAATGAGCGTGGCTTTGGTTTTGTGACGATCGATCCAGAAGAAGATGATGTTTATATTGCTAAAGAAAATACTGCTTATGCCATGGATGGGGATTTGGTGGCTATTGATATTATTAAACCGTCAGATCCTGCTGATGAATTAGGAGCTGAAGGTCGTATTGTGGAAGTACGTCAAAGAAAACTCACACAAATCGTTGGGGAATTTCATTTGTTTTCTGAAGATGAAATTGCAGATACTGATTTGTATGGGGTGATTTCACCTAAAGATAAAAAACTTTCCGCTTTTAAAGTATTTATTTCCGCTACAGGCGTCCGTCCGGTAGAAGGAAATATTGTGATTGCTGAGATCACACATTATCCTGAAAAAGGTTATGAAGATAGTTTAGAGGGGATCGTAAAAAATATTATCGGCCATAAAGATGAGCCGGGTATGGATATCCTAACAGTTTTAGCAGCCCATGATGTGCCTACAGAATTTCCTGAAGAAGTCATTGAGCAAGCTGAACAAGTTCCTGACTCGATTGACCCTAAAGATTATCCGGATAGAAAAGATAGACAGGATCAAATGATTGTAACGATTGATAGTGAAGAAGCAAAAGACTTAGATGACGCTGTTTCAGTGAAAAAATTAGAAAATGGACATTTCTTTTTAGCTGTGCATATCGCAGATGTTTCTTACTATGTCACAGAAAACAGTCCATTAGATAAAGAAGCCTTAAAACGTGGCACAAGTGTTTATCTAACCGATCGCGTGGTGCCTATGCTGCCGCAACGCTTGTCTAACGGGATTTGTTCGTTAAATCCTCAAGTCCCACGACTTGCTATGAGTTGTGAGATGGAAATTGACGAACAAGGAAGTGTTGTTTCTTATGATATATTTCCAAGTGTCATTAAAACTAATGAACGTATGTCTTATACGGCAGTTAATGAAATTTTGGAAGATGAAAATCCAGAAACGATGGCGCACTATAAAGAATTAGTCCCGATGTTTCAAGCGATGAAAGAATTACATGAATGCTTGGAAACGATGCGTGATAGACGGGGAGCTTTAACCTTTGAAGATAACGAAGCACAAGTCCTTGTTGATGAAAAAGGTCATCCTCTAGATATTATTTTAAGACAAAGAGGCGTAGGCGAACGTATTATTGAGTCTTTTATGCTGTGTGCTAATGAAACGATCGCTAAACATTATCAACAAGCAAATTTACCTTTTATTTATCGTATTCATGAAGAGCCAAAAGAAGAGAAACTGCAGCAGTTTTTTGACTTTGCAGCGACTTTAGGAATTTTAGTTAAGAGTAAAAAAGGTTCAATCAGCCCTAAAGATTTACAAAATGTGGTGGAAAATGCAGCTGAAAGACCAGAAAGCAAAGTTATTAATACGATGTTGTTACGTAGTATGCAACAAGCACGTTATTCAGAAGAAAATGTAGGCCACTACGGTTTAGCAGCAGAATATTATACACACTTTACTTCACCTATTCGTCGTTACCCTGATTTGTTGGTTCATCGTTTGATTCGTTCATATAGTGAAGATAAATCAGAGAAGAACCAAGGAAAGTGGGCTGAAAAAATTCCTGAGATTGCACAACATAGCTCTGACATGGAGCGACGTGCTGTAGAGTGTGAACGTGACGTTGATTCGATGAAAAAAGCAGAATTTATGCAAGATCATATTGATGAAGAATTTGAAGGTGTCATTAGTTCTGTTGTTAAATTTGGCTTTTTTGTTGAATTACCTAACACCATAGAAGGCTTGATTCATGTAAGTGAACTAGAAAACGATTATTTCCAATTTGTTGAAAGCCAACTTGCTTTGGTGGGAGAACACACAAACCAAACTTTTAAAATCGGACAACAAGTAAAGGTACGCGTGACAAAGGCAGACCCTGATACTAGAGAAGTGGATTTTGAATTGGTGGATGCTCAAGAAGTTACACCTGTGCAAACGAACCAACAAAAAAATCGTAAACAACGTAGGAAAAATAAGGAAGACACTACGAAGCCGAAAAAAGATAAAAAAAGTAAAAAAGGTAAGAAAAATGAAAAGAAACCTTTTTATAAAGATGTTCCAAAGGGGACCAAGAAAAAGAAATAAAGTAAAATAAGGAGGCCTGTTACATGCCAAAAGGTGATGGAAAGCTAGTTGCTCAAAATAGAAAAGCAAGACATGATTATACGGTCATTGATACGATAGAAGCAGGCGTCTCATTACAAGGAACAGAAATCAAATCGATCAGAAATAATCGAATCAACTTAAAAGACGGCTTTGTCCGTTTTCGCAATGGTGAAGCTTTTTTATTCAATGTGCATATCAGCCCTTATGACCAAGGCAATTTATTTAATCATGACCCTCGAAGAAGTCGTAAATTGTTAATGCATAAAAAGCAAATCGCCAAGTTACAGGAAGAATCACAGAAAAAGGGAATGACGGTTATTCCTTTGAAAGTCTACATTAAAAATGGCTATGCTAAAGTACTGGTAGGTCTAGCCAAAGGAAAAAGAGAACACGATAAACGTGAAACGCTAAAACGTAAAGATCAAGAACGTGAAATACAACGTGCGTTAAAAGACTATTGACTTTGTGCTGTCAATGGTCTTTATTTTGATTTTAAGGTAAGATTTGGTATATTTGATTGTAAGAGCCCGTAAATAAAATACAGACAAATGGTGTCTGTTTATCATTGATAAAACTTTGAGTTTTTCAGTTTTCAATTTGTTTTTTCAATGACTTATTTGTTGGGATTATCGATGAAAATCTTTTGAAATTTTCTTTTTATGGTGGTATGATACCGAATGTTGAATAAATCACGGTCATTTGATTTTGACTATGGTTTTGGGATTTTATGGGAAAGAAGGTGAGAGTATTTGGATGAACGTTCGCTCTTGTTTCATATTGGTCCCATTTGGTTTGATGGTACAATCATTTTAATGACGCTGCTTACTTGTATTATTATTTTTGCGGTCGTTTTTATTTGTACAAGAAATTTACAAATGAAACCAAAAGGTAAACAAAATTTCATTGAGTGGGTAATTGATTTTGTACGCGGAATTGCTAGTTCGCAGTTACCTAGAAAAGAAGTGAGAAATTACGACTTCTATGCTTTTGCGCTATTTTTATTTATATTTGTAGCAAATGAAATTGGTCTTGTAACCAAAGTCGTCATCCATGATGATTTAACCTTATGGAAAAGTCCTACAGCAGACCCTGTGGTGACATTAGGGTTAGCTTTTATGGTAATTTTGTTGACTCATTTCTTCGGTGTGAAAAAGATGGGAACAAAAGAGTACTTAGTCAATAGTTACCTTCGCCCTGTGGGAATTGTCTTACCGATTAAATTATTGGAAGAATTTACTAATGTCATTACACTAGGACTACGTTTGTATGGTAATATCTTTGCAGGCGAAGTTCTTCTAGGATTAATTGTTTCAATAGTAAACAACTTAGGCTGGCTAACTTTACCTTTAGCCATACCGCTTGAAATGATTTGGATCGGTTTTTCTTTATTTATCGGTGCAATTCAAGCCTATGTCTTTGTTGTTTTAGCGATGGTTTTCTTAGACAACAAAATTGAAGAAGAATAAGATAATATATTAGGAGGAAAAATGTTATGTCATTTATTGGAGCAGGTTTAGCAATTATCGGAGCAGCTATTGGAGCTGGCTACGGGAACTCAAAAGTTGTTGCAAAAGCATTAGAATCGATGGCTCGCCAACCAGAAATGGCTGGTCAATTACGTTCTACTATGATTTTAGGGGTAGCTTTCATTGAAGCTGTGCCAATTTTAGGGATCGTCATTGCTTTACTTATGATCTTATAATGAGAGAAAAAGCGGAGGTGATCGTCTCTTACGTCCTTCTGCTTTTTTTGTCATAGAAGTTTTTTAATTACAAATAATTTGTAAAGGAGTTACAAGCTATGCTAAATCAATTGGTTTTGTCAGTTGCAGATGTACAAAATACAACGATCTCAAGCATTGTTGTGGTGACAGGATCGTTTGTCTTATTACTGGCGCTTTTGAAAAAGTTTGCCTGGAATGCGATTGCTGATATGATGAATAAACGTGAAAATAAGATCGCCAATGATTTAGATTCAGCCGAACAATCACGCCAGAAAGCCCAAGAATTAGAAGAAAGTCGGCAAGAGCAATTGTCAGCTTCTAAATCTGAGGCCTCAGACATTATCAAAAACGCTAAAAGTACTGGAGAATCAAGCCGCCAAAAAATAGTCAGCGATGCGCAAGAGGAAGTATCACAAATAAAAGAAAAAGCGCAAGATGATATTTCCAATGAACGTCAAGCAGCACTTTCTTCGGTTAAAGGAGACGTTGCTGATCTTTCGGTTCAAATCGCAGAAAAAATCATTAATCAAGAACTTTCAGAAGAAGCGCATGAATCGTTGATTAATCAATATATTGAAAGTTTAGGTTCAGAAGATGAAACTAGATAAAAATACAGTAGCTAAACGTTACGGCAAGGCCTTATATGAATTGGCGGCAGAAAAGGGTCAAGTCGAAGATATCTATCAAGAGTTACTTGTATTACGTGAAATTTTTGAAGCTGCTCCTGATTTAGGAGATATATTAAGCGATCGACGTTTAAATCTGCAAGAAAAAAGAAGTATTATGGATGAATTGGTCAAAAATTTTGATGGGATTATTTATAATGCCTTAGAAGTGATTTTTCAATATGGACGGATGTATGATTTACTTCTGATTATTGATGAATATGAAAATAGATATGATGAACGTATGAGCGTTCTTTTAGGAAGTGTAACAACAGCCATACCTTTGAAAAAAGAACAAAAGACTAAATTAGCAACAAATGTTGCGAAAAAGTTTGGTTATAAAACAGCAAATTTACAAGAAAAGGTTGATCCTGCGATTGTAGGCGGGATGATCGTTGAAACAAATGGAAAAGTTATCGACGGGAGTATAAAAACTCGTATTGAAAATTTGCGTAAAGAATTGAGCAAATAGAAAAACAGAGGTGAATTAGATGGCCATTAAAGCAGAAGAAATCAGTGCTTTAATCAAGCAACAAATCGATAATTACCAAAGTAAGCTAACTGTAGAAGAAGTTGGTACAGTAACTTATGTTGGTGATGGGATTGCTCGAGCACATGGTTTAGAAAATGCAATGAGCGGAGAACTACTTGAATTCGCCAATGGTTCTTACGGAATGGCGCAAAATTTAGAGTCTAACGATGTCGGAATTATTATTTTAGGAGATTTCGATGATATTCGCGAAGGCGATAGCGTTAAACGAACAGGCCGTATTATGGAAGTGCCTGTGGGAGAAGAAATGATCGGACGTGTAGTCAATCCACTAGGTCAAGCAATAGACGGCTTAGGAGAAATTAAAACGGACAAAACACGCCCTATGGAAGGTCCAGCTCCTGGAGTAATGGATCGTCAATCTGTTTCCCAACCTCTACAAACAGGTTTAAAAGCCGTTGACGCTTTAGTTCCTATTGGTCGTGGACAAAGAGAATTAGTTATTGGAGATAGAAAAACTGGGAAAACAACTATTGCTATTGATACTATCCTTAATCAAAAAGACCAGGATGTTATTTGTATTTATGTAGCTATTGGACAAAAGGATTCCACTGTCAGAGCGCAAACAGAAACATTAAGACAATATGGCGCTTTGGATTATACAATTGTTATGGCAGCTGGCGCTTCTGAGCCGGCACCACTACTATATATCGCGCCTTATACGGGAACAGCAATAGGAGAAGAGTTCATGTATAATGGAAAGGATGTCCTTGTAGTTTTTGATGATTTATCAAAACAAGCGGCTGCTTACCGTGAACTGTCCTTGCTGTTGCGTCGTCCACCTGGTCGTGAAGCTTATCCCGGAGATGTCTTTTACTTGCATTCACGTTTGTTAGAACGTGCCGCAAAGTTAAATAATTCACTGGGAGCGGGTTCTTTAACAGCATTACCGTTTGTAGAAACCCAAGCAGGTGATATTTCCGCTTATATTCCAACCAATGTTATCTCCATTACCGATGGGCAAATCTTTTTAGAAAGTGATCTGTTTTATTCGGGCGTACGACCATCTATTGATGCTGGACTGTCAGTTTCTCGTGTCGGTGGTTCAGCACAAACCAAAGCGATGAAAAAAGTTTCTGGTACTTTGCGTGTGGACCTTGCAAGTTACCGTGAGTTAGAAGCATTTACACAGTTTGGCTCTGATTTAGATCAAGCCACACAAGCTAAATTAAATCGTGGTCGCCGTACAGTGGAAATCTTAAAACAAGGCCTGCATGAACCATTAGCAATGCCTAAACAAGTATTGATCTTATATTCATTGACTCATGGTTTTCTTGACGAAATACCAGTGGACCAACTTTTGAATTTTGAAAGTGAATTATTTGATTACTTTGATGCAAATCATAAAAATATTTTAGATAAAATTGAACAGACGGAAGATCTTCCAGCTGAAGAAGAAATGGATGAACCTATCAAAGAATTTAGACAAACATTCTTGGATGAAATACAAAACGGTTCACTAAGGGATAGTGTACAGTCACTTTAATAAGTAAAAGAGGTGAAGGTCTATGGCTGAGTCTTTAAATGAAATAAGAGACAGAATTGCTTCTACAAGAAAAACAGGACAAATTACAAAAGCGATGCAGATGGTTTCAGCTTCTAAACTTACCAAATCACAAGCTCATTCTAAACACTTTCAAACTTATGCTAACAAAGTACGTGAATTGGTCACTCATATTGTAGCTGGTCAATTAACAGAGATGCATTCAGCTGAAGAATTAAAACAAATAAATTCAATGTTGGAAAATCGTCCAGTTAAACGTACAGCTTATATTGTCATCACTTCTGATGGTGGCTTAGTAGGAAGTTATAATAGCTCTATTTTGAAGCAAATGATGACGATGTTACAAGAAGATCATGATTCTTCAGATGAGTATGTAATGATTACCATTGGCGCTACTGGAGCAGATTTTTTCAAAACTAGAGGGATCGATATTGCTTATGAATTACGTAATCTATCTGATCAACCAAGTTTTGAAGAAGTCAGAAAGATTGTTAACTTAACAACTTCAATGTATCAAAATGAAGTTTTTGATGAATTATACGTTTGTTATAATCATCATGTAAATTCATTAACAAGTCAATTCAGAGTGGAAAAGATGCTGCCTATTTCGGATTTAGACCCTGGCGAAGCAACTGAATATGAACAAGAATATATTTTTGAACCTGATGAAGGAAAAATTTTAGATCAATTATTACCGCAATATGCTGAAAGTCTCATCTACGGAGCTATTGTTGATGCAAAAACAGCAGAACATGCTGCGGGAATGACAGCGATGCAGACGGCTTCAGATAATGCAAATAATATTATTAGCGATTTATCGACTTCGTATAATCGAGCTCGTCAAGGGGCTATTACTCAAGAGATTACAGAAATCGTTGGCGGCGCAGCTGCTTTAGAATGATTTTATGAATGAATGGAGGAAGAGATATGAGTTCAGGTAAGATTGCTCAAGTCATCGGCCCGGTCGTTGACGTAGAGTTCTCGTTAGATCAATCTTTACCAGATATTAATAATGCCTTAGTTGTATATAAAAATGACGAAAATAAGACACGCGTTGTTTTGGAAGCTACCTTGGAACTTGGGGATGGTGTAATTCGTGCCATTTCAATGGGTTCGACTGATGGCTTGCAACGTGGAATGGAAGTTATAGACACACAAGGGCCTATTTCTGTTCCAGTAGGAAAAGATACTCTAGGACGTGTTTTTAATGTCTTAGGGGAAACGATTGATAACGAAGAAGCATTTCCTGAAGATGCCGAAAAAAGTGGGATTCATAAAAAAGCACCCGCTTTTGATGAACTAAGCACTAGTTCAGAGATATTAGAAACTGGGATTAAAGTGATCGACTTATTAGAACCTTATTTAAGAGGCGGAAAAGTTGGTTTATTTGGTGGTGCTGGTGTAGGAAAAACAGTGCTAATCCAAGAATTGATCAATAATGTTGCCCAAGAACACGGCGGTATTTCTGTATTTACTGGTGTGGGTGAGCGTACCCGTGAAGGTAACGACTTGTACTATGAAATGCGGGAGTCAGGCGTTATCGAAAAAACAGCAATGGTGTTTGGTCAAATGAATGAACCACCAGGTGCACGTATGCGTGTTGCTTTAACTGGTTTAACACTTGCAGAATACTTCCGGGATGTTGAAGGCCAAGACGTACTATTATTTATTGATAATATTTTCCGTTTTACACAAGCAGGTACGGAAGTTTCCGCTTTGCTAGGAAGGATGCCATCTGCAGTTGGTTATCAACCAACACTAGCAACTGAAATGGGACAACTACAAGAACGGATTACGTCAACGGATAAGGGATCTATTACTTCTATTCAAGCAATTTATGTACCCGCAGATGACTATAGTGACCCGGCACCAGCAACGGCTTTTGCCCACTTAGATGCTACAACAAACTTGGATCGTAAATTGACTGAACAAGGGATCTACCCAGCAGTGGATCCATTAGCTTCTACTTCAAGCGCTCTAGCACCTGAAATTGTGGGGCAAGAACACTATGACGTTGCAACAAAAGTACAACGTACAATGCAACGTTACCATGAATTGCAAGATATTATTGCTATTTTAGGTATGGATGAATTGTCTGATGATGAAAAAACTTTAGTATCACGGGCACGTAAGATTCAAAATTTCCTATCACAAAACTTCAACGTGGCTGAACAATTTACTGGACAACCTGGTTCTTATGTCCCAGTAAAAGAAACGGTCAAAGGCTTTAAAGAAATTTTGGATGGCGAACATGATGACTTACCTGAAGAAGCGTTTAGAAGTGTAGGTAGAATTGAAGAAGCCGTTGAAAAAGCGAAAAAAGTAGGTAGCTAGAAAGAGGTGCCTTATGGAGCAATATTTAACGGTCAATGTCGTAACGCCTAATGGCTTGGTTTTTGATCATCATGCAACGATGGTAGTTGCGATCACGACAAGTGGTGAACTGGGAATTTTAGTAAACCACGCCCCGATCGTTGCCCCCTTAGAAATTGATGAAGTTCGAATCAAACGGACGGATTCAGAAAACCATGTGAATTGGGTAGCTGTTAATGGGGGAATCATTGAAGTTCGTGATAATGTAGTAACAATCATTGCAGATAGTGCTGAAAGAGCACGTGATATTGACATTTCGCGTGCCGAAAGAGCCAAGCAAAGGGCAGAAGAGACTATTGAACAAGCAAAACAAACATCTGACATCGATGAACAACAACGTGCTGAAGTTGCACTCCATCGTGCAATTAACCGTATCAATGTTTCAAAACACAGATGATAAAAGAGCAGTCGGAATCACTCTGACTGTTCTTTTTTTATCTGGAAAAATTTCTTAAGATTTTGTTCAGCCTTGCTAAAGATAGATAATGAATCATTAAAAACACTCTCCATCTTTGGGATATTGGATAATGAAACAGCTGATGTGCGGCCCGTCAATAGGACACTAAAAAAATTGAATCATTAAGTTGATAAAAATAATCGAAAGAAAGGTTGATTTTAACGATCCATGCGCCTTTTTTCTTTTTGCCTTCCAATAAAGTGAGA
>NZ_BSUG01000050.1 GCF_030161475.1 Tetragenococcus halophilus subsp. flandriensis
GTCTGACTACGGATCAGAAGGTTGAGGGTTCAAATCCTTCTGGGCGCGTAACGGGAAGTAGCTCAGCTTGGTAGAGCACTTGGTTTGGGACCAAGGGGTCGTAGGTTCGAATCCTGTCTTCCCGATAGATTTGATTTTTCATGTAAAAAGGCGTTAGAAGAAGAGAATTTTCTTTTTTTCTAGCGCCTTTTTTTGAATGAAATGAAATATAATTGACAGTTAATATGATACAATATGATTAAAAAGATAAAGGAGGAGGATTTTTGAAAGGACAAATCCAAAAAGCACTCAGTGGATTTTATTATATTTATTCAGAAGGTGAAATTTATCAAACAAGAGCTCGTGGAAATTTTCGTAACCGAAAAATCACTCCTTTAGTAGGTGATTATGTTGTTTTTGAAAGTGAAAATTTGACGGAAGGCTATTTACTTGAAATTTTGCCAAGAAAGAATCAATTATTACGTCCACCGGTGGCAAATGTCGATCAAAGTGTTATCGTAATAAGCCTAACTGAACCTCAATTTTCTTATTTTTTATTGGATCGTTTTTTGATAAGTATTGAGTATGAAGATATTGAACCGCTTATTTACTTAAGTAAGGCTGATTTATCGGTAGCGCCTGAGTTGATTGAGGAAATTGCCACGACCTATAGGAAAATAGGTTACACAGTTATTGTCTCAACTGAAGAAAAAGCAATGTCAAATTTACAAAATTTATTTCCTCACCGTTTAACTGTTTTTACTGGTCAGTCTGGTGCAGGAAAATCTGCTTTGTTAAATCGTTTAATGCCCCAGTTAAACTTGGAAACAGCAGAAATTTCTGATGCGCTAGGACGCGGCCGTCATACAACTCGTCATGTTGAATTGCTTCCTGTTGCAGATGGATTAGTTGCTGATACGCCAGGCTTTAGTGCAATTAATTTTTCTACAATTACAGAAAGAGAGTTAGCAAAACAGTTTCCCGAATTTGTGCAGGCCTCAAGCTATTGTCGTTTTCGGGAATGTCTGCATTTAAACGAACCTGACTGTGAGGTTAAACGACAAGTAGAAACAAATGATATTGCTAAAAGTAGGTATGATAATTATGTGTATTTTTTAGATGAAATAAAAAATAGAAAACCTGTTTATAAAAAGAAAAGGTAGGGATATTAAAATGAAAATTTCACCGTCTATTTTAAGCGCTGACTTTGCAAACTTACAACGGGATATTGCATTAGTAGAGAAAAATGGTGCTGATTATATTCATGTAGATGTAATGGATGGACACTTTGTGCCTAATATTACATTTGGTCCAGATGCGATCAAAGCTATTCGACCTGTAACTAAATTACCATTAGACACGCATTTAATGATTGAAAATCCAGAAAGTTACATCGATGACTTTGCTGAGGCAGGAGCTGATATCATTGGTGTGCATGCCGAAGCGACTGCCCATATTCATCGCGCATTACAAATGATAAAAAATAAAAATGTTCAAGCAGAAGTAGTTATCAATCCTGGCACATCTGTTAATTCTATTTACCATGTATTACCTATGGTTGATCAAATACTTGTTATGACAGTTAACCCGGGTTTTGGCGGCCAATCTTTTATTGAAGAAACGCTTTACAAAATTGAACAATTAGCTAAATTAAAGGCTGAAAACGGCTATAAATACGATATAGAAGTCGATGGAGGAATTGTTCCTGAGACTGCAAAGCAATGTAAAGAAGCAGGCGCAAATGTCTTTGTTGCTGGTAGTTATATCTACAGTGCAGAGCAACCTAAAAAACAAATTCAACTTTTGAAAGAAGCGGTTGAATAATGAATATTTTACTAGCAGCAGGAGGCCCAATTTCTAAGTGGCCAGATATAGATACACATTATGATTTATATGTCGGCATTGATCGGGGCAGCTTTTTTTTACAACAAAAAGGATTGCCTCTAGACGTTGCTGTTGGTGATTTTGATTCATTGGACTCACAAGAGCAAACGGACGTTTTTGATTTAGCTAAAAAAGTAATAACTTCCCCTGCGGAAAAAGACGAAACAGATACACAGCTGGCTTTAAAAATGGTCTTAAAGGAACATCCGAATGCTAAAATTACAATAGTTGGCTCTACCGGTGGAAGAATTGATCACTTTTTAGCAAATTTATGGATAGTATTAGAACCGCGATTTGCTAAATATTGTCAAAATATTTATTTACAAGATAGACAAAATACAATTGCTTTTTTACTACCGGGAGAGCATACGATTACAAAAGAAGTTGACAAGCAATACTTAGCTTATTGCTGTCTAACACCAGTCTCTGATCTAACGTTAACTAAAAGCAAGTATACCTTGGATAATCAACAAGTGCTGTATCCAACTTCTTACGCAAGTAATGAGTTTATTGGAAGTCAAGCAGAAGTTACTTTTTCAAAAGGGATTATTGCTGTTATTCAAAGTAAAGATGGATGATAAATGCAATACATTATTTTCTATAAAAATAGTTTAAAAAAAGTTAAGAGTGTCTAGTTATCTTTTGTTTAGTGCTATTTAGTGGTACAATCTATCCATTGAGTTTGAAGTAATTGAGGTGCACTTGTGAAAAAATTTAATCCAAATAAAAATATTATTATTACCTTAATTATCGTAATTATTATCGTTACTGTTTTAAGTATCACTATGGCTAGACGTGCTGTTGCACAAAAAACTTCTTTTGCGCAGGTAATTGTCAATGATACTGTTGCTGTGGTCGATAAAACTTTGTATACCCCGGTGCGTTGGTTTGAAAATGGTGTGGCGTCTATTCAGGATTTGTTTGTTACCTATCAAGAAAATGAACGTTTAAAGGGTAAAATCGATAATTACGATGAAGTTGTTCAGCAAAATGAAAGTCAGAAAAGAGAGATTTCAAATCTAAAGGAAGAATTAGATTTGAATGAAACCCTGACAAATTATGAGAAAAAACCAGCTAATGTTATCTCACGTTCACCAGATTCTTGGCAAGATATGATGATCGTTGATCAAGGTTCAGAAGAAGGAATCAGTGACAACATGGCTGTTATGGCTAAAAATGGTTTAATTGGTCGCGTTCTTGAAGTTAATGCGCATTCTTCAAAAGTAGAATTATTAACTTCTGATAACCAGACGAGTAACCATTTCCCAGTTCGAATAACAACTGAAGATGGCGATGCTTTTGGTTTATTAAAAGGTTATGATCGCCGTAATCAAGCATTGATTGTTGAAGAATTGACTGGCGAAAGTGATATTAAAGAAGATGATACAGTGCAAACATCTGGACTTGGTGGTAATTCTCCGTCAGATCTGAATGTTGGAAAAGTCATTGAGGCAGAGCCTGATGATTTTGGTTTAGATAGAAAAGTTTATGTTCAACCTGCAGCTGATGTTAATGATGTGTCAGTTGTTACAATCATCGAGCGCACAGTAGGTGAAGACTAATATGGATAAAGTTAAAAAACAATATGTGGCAGCTCCGATTTTCTTTTTGGTTATGTTATTAGATAGTCACTTGACGCGTACCTTTTTGGCTTGGAGTAGCGAGGCGAACATTTGGAAGACACATCTACTATTATTGATATTGATGTTTTGTGTTCCAAAATTTTCCAAACGCTATATGATAACAACAACTATTATCCTGGGGGCTATCTTTGATTTATATTACATAGGTGTCTTAGGGATTTACGCGGTTAGTTTACCACTAGCTGTTTGGGGGATGTATTTATTATACGATCTTCTTTACCAAAATATCTTTACTATGTTTTTTGGCTGGATCATTTTAGTGACAGCCTATGAATTAGCAGCAGCAGGTATACAAGTTGTCTTTAAAATTTCGCTGATCAACCCTGTTTTTTTCGCTACAAACTTTTTAGGTCCGACTTTATTAGTTAATATTTTGTTCTTTTTCATTATTTATTACATTGTTAAGGTGTTGTTCCGCTGGGAATAACACCTTTTTTTGAGTCAAAATTATGACGAATGATTAAAATATATTTCAGAATTGAAATATATTTGTAACAATTCTTTTATTGTAATGTCATACTCCTGAATTTGACACTTACAAAAGGTTAAAATGGCCTAAAGCCTTGATATTTCAAGACTTTAGGCCATTTATTTAGGAGACTAAAATGTAGTAATATTTCCTGATTTTGTTTGTTGTAAAATTTTT
>NZ_BSUG01000051.1 GCF_030161475.1 Tetragenococcus halophilus subsp. flandriensis
GACTTGTCGAATCGCTTGTTGAACTACGCGATCACGCACACATGGAATTCCCAATTGGCGTTTTTCACCATTGGGTTTCGGTATTTCGACTTGTTTGACCGGTTGTGGCTGGTAGGTCCCTTGAAGTAATTTCTTCCTTAGTGGCTCATACCATTTCTCAATGTGAGCTTCCACTTCATCCACATCCATACCATCTACACCAGCTGCTCCTTTATTGCGTCTAACCATTGTAACAGCTGTGCTTAAATTTTCTTTTCTTACGACGAGCTCCATCAAAGATGAAGACTTACGATACATTTCTTTCATTTCTCCTAGAGGATAACTCGACACATCTACATACACTTTTGGTTCCACCTTATCCCTCTGTAGATTGCCAGCCTTTACGGCTGTTTTCTGTAGTCTTCGTCTCCTCTAACCTCCAATCTATACTTTGTATGAGTATTGTTCGGTCCTTCGGTACATTTTCCCTACTATGACCTCGGCTGACTTCTGTCTATTCGTTATTACTACGACTCCTGTCGCTAGACAGACCTCCCCGGGTAAGGCGCGATAACCTTCCACTCATGTCACTGCCTCATTTACTGTATGGGATTCGGGCAGTATCGGACTTTACTTTGTTTTGTAAGCTCGTCCATCCCAAACCAGCCTTCTTATGAGATTCCTGTTCGTCAGTGCAAGTGTTTGCCTCTAGCTTCCTTCAGATTCCGCCTCACGGCGGACACCTTTGCTTTTAGCTAACAGTTCCTACTGCCAAGTCTGTAGTGGACTTTCACCACCAAGTTATCGCCCATGCCGAGCGCACAAAAACTATAGAGGACACTTTTTTTAGTGTCCTCTATAGGGGTCCATTTTAGTTCACGAGAAAGTCTTTTTTATATTTATTTAGCAGCGTCCACTACTTCTTTTAATGTTGATTCAACTTCTCTAGCAATCATTGTCAAATTATCATCTTTGATAAAGTCAATTAATACTGTTGGTTTTAGTATTCCAATATACACATCGGCTTCTTTTTCATAAACAACTACCTTACACGGTAAAAAGTAGCCAACTTCAATACGTTTTTCCAATACTTCTTTTGCTTGTTTTGGATTACATACTTCTAATACCTTGTTTTTGAGACAATTAAAATTAGAAAGTTCGTTTTGAAACTATTAAGTTATGAAACTTAACAAAAAAATAGAGTGAATAAGAGACGACATGATTCCTCTCTTATTCACTCTATTTTTTAATCAACAATCTTTGGTAAGTTTTCTATATATATTAAAAGTTCGTCCAATATTTTTTCTTTTGTGTATTTCTTCATTTCACTGATATATTTTTCACGAATTGTTCAGGTTATTTTTTATTCCTTATTTCTATAATTTTTACAACGTCGCTCCATACATTCTTATAGGTAGTATCCTCTTTATTGAAGCCTGCTTCTTGTAAATTTTTCAAGGTTTGTCTATTGATATTTGCGCCCCAAATATGCAGGGGGATAAAATTGATACGATCCATAATTTTTCCAACAACTGGCTTGTTGCTTCGCATATGTTCCAACATAATAACCTTGCCGCCATTCTTGCAGACTCTTCGTATTTCTTTTAATCCTTTAACAGGATCAGGAACAGAGCAAAACACGCAGGAGGTGACCACTGTATCGAATGTATTATCTTCGAAAGTCATGTTTTCTGCATCCATTTCCATTAACGTGACATGATCCTTATCTTTACTCTTATTTTTAGCCTTTTCTAACATCTTTTCGCTGAAGTCTATTCCGGTGACTTCTTTATCTGTCGAATAAAACTCTAAATTTTTACCTGTGCCCACACCGACTTCCAATATTTTTTTCCCTTCTATTTTTTCGAATAATTCTTTTCTCCAATCATCCATCAGCATAGATTCCATCGGTTTTTCCATGAGGTCATATATTTTTGATACGCGATTGTATCTATTTTTTATTTTGTTGTTATCCCCAGCCAATCTTTCACCTCCTCAAAGCGGTTGCATGGATATATTTTACAGCTAACTTTTATATCATTTAAAATATTTAGAAGTAACTATTTTTATCTAGTTTACAGGTCCAAATTCTTTTTACGCCGACTATATTCTTGATCATCGATTTCTCCCCTGGCATATCTTTCATTTAAAATTTCCAGCGAAGAACTCTCTATCGGTCGTTTTTTCTGTCTATTATTTTTGGCTATCATGATTCTGATTATTTTTTCTCTAACAACCATTTTACACGGTAGAACATAGCCGATATGGATATTTTTTCCCATAACTTCTTTTGCTTTTTTAGGATTACATACTTCCATTACAACAAAATCCTCTTCAAAGTCTAATCCTTTTTCCTTAAGTTTGTCTTTAAAGTTAAGTTGCCACAATACACCAAACCCATTTTCTTTTAATTGTTCAGTTAACGAATCAATAGCCTCGCCAAGTTTCTTGTTTGTCTTTTTTTCATATACGATATGTATTGGTTTCTTCTCCTCGTTATATTTTTGATTACTCTCTCAACTTGTTTAGTTTATCTCTATACTCTTCCTCTGATATTTCTCCTCTAGCGTATCTCTCTTTTAATATATTAATGGCACGATTTGAGTTTGATGCATGGTCATTATTCGAACGATTCATCAGCATTTTTGCGATAAAGATGACTGCCCCAATAATAACTAACAATTTCAATCCATCATATATCATAAACCACCAACTATTCTCATAACCAAAATTCATCATGTTATCAAAACTGTTATACCAATAGCCGTGCATTGAATCACTCCTTATTCATTTAATGTTTCTTTTTTTATTCTATATGTTTCCTCATCTATTTCACCTTTGGCATATCGTTCATTTAAAATATCCAACGCACTATTCTGCTCTCTAAAAATACTTGTTCCATTCTGTTTATCTTCCAAGTATTTATAAATGAAATAACCAACTATAACAAATAATATGAGTCCCAAGCAGTCTCCTCCTTTTTCTATTTCCGCTTCCTTAACTTTACTGACAATTTATGGAGATTTTATGGATTCACGAATATACCTGAATTATTCATACCTCTAAATGTGGATAACTATTTCTATTAAACTCACTGCTTTTTTAGACATTTTTAAGTATTAACTGTCTATCATGCCACTTTATATCCTTCTCGATTAGATCGAAAACAAAAAGATGGAAAAAAGAGTATAAAGACCCCTTGGTCTTACAATCGTCAAAAAATTAATATGATCTTCTGGAGTAGCTAATGCAACAGAACCAGCTGTTGAATATTCTCCAATATTGTCCAGAACAGTGAAGAGAAAACGTAACCTGTGGACAAGCGGACTTTTATTTTACGCGCATGTCGTGTCAGCCTTCCAGCAATGTGGAAAACTTTAAACCGAATAGTCGCCACCGTTGATTTTTTCTCTTTATCTGGGAATGTTAGCTCTTTCATCAAATGAATGACTGTATAGGCAATACAACTCATCATCATGCGAGCCTGATTCGCAAGAAACGTTGAACTATCGGTCTTGTCGAAGGAAAAACCATGTTTGATTTCTTTAATATAATTTTCCATTGTCCCTCTCTTTTGGTAGAGCTTGTACACTGTTTGGGCAGGTATATCAACGAAATTTGATACGATAAACTCAAACGTCGTAAATAAGAGTTCGCCAGCTTCTCGAGTGGCCTTTACAGCTACTTTACGAACCGTTTCCCAAGATTTAGCTTGATAATCAATCTTGAAATACTGTGATTCTTTATGTGTAAAGTCTGTATCTGGTCCGTAAAGGACCTTTTGTTGAGCCATGTTCTTCAGTCGTGCATTGACTTTTAAACGAATAATATACTTCACTTTTTCTTGCTCGCATAACTCATAGATCTCAGGTTTGGCAAAGCCACTGTCCCCTCGGACAGTTAAAAACATATCACATGAGTGCTGTTTGTGTTGAGAGATGATGTCTGCTAAAAAGACTTCTGCATTGTTAGACGTGTACACATTGCCCGGACGAAGTTCGGCACCCAGAAACAGACCAGTCAGTCCATCAAAAGCCACTAAGGGATGATAACCCGTTGTTCCGTAGTGAGTATTGAAATCAGTCTGTTCTTGTTTTCCGAAGGTGTCTGAGTGAGTAGAATCCACGTCAATGATCATATGCTGTGTATTTTTTTGGCCGATATAGATAGTGGTCAATGCCTTGGCAATTGATTGAAGTTGAACATTATTCTCCTCCGACAGTTGATGAATAAAACGAGAAACCATCGACTGTGAACCTAAGGTCGTTTTATTTAGCACCTGCTGAAAAACTGGATCGTGACGTAGCCAGTTGGCTGAAGAATCCGTTGAGTAACTGGCTATTAACTGCACAAGAACCTGCATAAATAAATCAATATAGTCATGTGTACAATAGTTTCTTGAATCGTCAATAATCAATAACTCGTTAACCAGCTCTTTGAACTTGATCTTATGAAAAAATTTAAAGAGTAAAAGGAGACCGGAATCATTGGATAATTGACCGCCATCGTTTGACATAACCAAATGGGGATTGAATTGTAGTTGCTTTTCTTGTAAAGTTGACATTGAGCACACCTCTTGTTTTTGTTGTTTTGGTTGACTTTACAATAACATAGAGTGTGCTCTTTTTGTATATTTTTTTCTTCACCCAACGGGTGAAGAAGGAATAGAGTGATAAACCTTATCAAAGCGGGATAAATGCCTGTTCTGACAAGGTACTATGAATTATTCAGGCTTATTTGTCATCTTAAATCTACATAAAAAAGTCGGTTCTGTTGCAAAGTTTCAATACTGAGTACAAAAGTCCCATTCTGATACTTTGACTATGCTGGTATACCCATCAAAACTTTAATTTCAGTAGATACCGAAAAGCCGAAGAGCGTTCCATTTCTTC
>NZ_BSUG01000052.1 GCF_030161475.1 Tetragenococcus halophilus subsp. flandriensis
ACAGAGATAATAATCACGTCTTTTTGGAATTGTTTGCCCTTAAAATGATTCATCTGTTGTCCTCGCATTCTTTTTTATTACATTTTACAATAAATCAGGTGTTATGGGGAACTTTGCAACAGAACCAAAAAGTCAATAAAAACAACGTTCTATTTATGACGTTACGGGTACACCCCTCATCGACATAAGTGCACTATCTTACTTTTTTATTCCTCAATGTTCTAGTCTTCGGACAAATCAAAAAACTCTCTTTCCATATTACCTAATTGGAAAGAGAGTAATAATTGTTTTTATCAGGTTAGTATTGGGCTTAAATTTAATGCCTTATTTACTTCTGAAGTTAAACTGGCTCTTCAGGGGCCACTGGATCTACCGGCTCTTCTGGAGTCCCCCAACGCAGCAACCTTCTCATCTTGGATAAACTGAACAATCATCGCCTGTAATGTTCTTCACTAAATTACCTTAATAAAAAACTCTGTTTCGATACGTTGACACTCAACTGGCGAACTAAATAATCCAAGCTATAACTCTTTTAATTTAACGGCTTTTCATTAATAACTGAATTGCTTGTTCAACGCTTTCTTCTCCAGTACTACCATTTTTGATATTATCCTGTACGCATTCTACTAAATTTTCAGCAACAATTAAACTAATCGCACGATCAATACTGGAGCGCACCGCTGATAATTGAGTAACAATATCCGCGCAGTCTTTTCCTTCTTCCATCATATTCAAAACCCCATACAACTGACCATCAGAACGTTTCAAACGGTTCACAATTTTTTTATCGTATTCCATTAAACGATTTCTCCTCTCCAAGCAGAAATTCCTCCCATTACATTTATCACTTTGTATCCTTCTTGTGCTAATTGTTGACAAGCCATTGAAGAACGCGCACCGGAGTGACACATTACATAATACTCTTGACTTTTATCCAATTTATTTTTTTCAGCTGAAAGATTACTTAAAGGAACATGGATTGCTCCGTCCAGGTGACCATTTTCCCATTCGTTCATTTCTCTAACGTCTACTAAAGGAAGTTTCTCTTTTTTCCATTTTTGTTCAAATTCTGGCATTGATATTGTATTGTACATTATTTTACCACCTTTTCTGGTTTTACTGTTGAGTAAAGAGCAAATGCTCCATCTAAATTTTTGGCTTTATAACCATTTTGTTTTAGCATTCTTTCCGCTATATAGCTACGCAGACCACTGTGACAGCTCACAATAATTGATTGATCTTTTGGCAACTCTGCCATGCGGTCTCGCAAACTATCTAAAGGAATATTGACTGCTCCTTTTAAACGGCCGTTTGATTTCAATTCACCTTCATTTCGAACATCCAGCAATAAATATCCTTCTGCTTGCTTGTCTTCTAATTCATGCCATTGCACCGATTCGCTAAGGCCTTCCATAAGATTTAAGGCTGTATAACCAGCCATATTGACAGGATCTTTAGCAGAACCAAATGGAGGAGCATAAGTGAACTCTAATTCCGGCAAATCTTGCACCGTCATTCCGGCTTTAATAGCTGTAGCAATGATATCAATCCGTTTGTCTACACCGTCTTCTCCGATGGCCTGAGCGCCATAAATTTTACCAGTAGTCGGATGAAACAATAATTTTAAGACAATGGTTTTTGCATTAGGATAATAGCCAGCATGGCTTTTTCCTTGGATATGAATCACTTCATACACCTCATCAGCTTGTTGCAATTGGCGTTCATTCAAACCGGTCGACGCTGCTGCTATTTTGAATACTCGTACAATCGCTGTCCCGATACTGCCTTTTTTTTTGCGCTCCAATCCGCTAATGACATCAGCCACTTGACGTCCTTGACGGTTAGCTGGCGAAGCCAATGCAATCATTGTGTCTTCTCCGTTGATTTGTTGTTTAACGACAATCGCATCCCCTACAGCGTAAATATCTTTTTGGCTAGTTTCATATTGGTCATCGACGACTATTCCGCCGCGTAAACCTGTTTCGACACCAGCTGTCAAAGCTACCGTTGTTTCCGGTTTTACGCCGACAGACATTAAAGTAATATCACTTTCTAAGCGTTCTCCGTTTTCCAATACAACGATTTTACCTTTTTCTTCAAATGATTCAGCCGCCAATCCTGTATATAATCTTACACCATTAGCTGCTAATTCTTTCGTTACATAAGCCGCCATTTCTTCATCGAAAGGCGGCAGTACATGTGGCGCTTTCTCTACAATAGTAACTTCCATTCCTCGTTGGACTAAACTTTCTGCCATTTCTAGCCCGATAAATCCAGCACCTATGACAACTGCTTTTTTAGGGTTGTGTATATGGATAAAGTTGGAAATCGCATCGACATCTGGCACAGAACGCAAGGTGAAAATATTCTCTGCTTCTTCTAATCCGTTTGCTGGCGGAATAAATGGCTTTGCTCCTGGAGACAAGATTAATTTGTCATACCCCAATGTGTATGTTTCTTGATCGGTTTGCACGACCACTTCTTTGTTGTTGGAGTCGATGGAAATAGCTTCACTATTTGGCCGTACGTCTAAATTGAACCTTGCTTGCAAAGCTTCTGGAGTTTGAACTAACAAATCCGTCCGTTCATCAATTTCTCCAGCGACATAATAAGGCAAACCACAATTAGCAAATGACACATATGGCCCTTTTTCTAACACGATAACTTCTGCTCTTTCATCCAAACGTCTTAACCGTGTAGCAGCAGACATACCACCTGCTACACCACCAATAATGACAATTCTCATTAATTCTTGCCTCCTTTTTTTACTCCTGCCCATGCCATCATGCCGCCACGGACGTTGATAACATCATGTCCTTGTTTCAGCAATATTTTCGTCGCTCGTTTACTGCGCATCCCAGATTGGCACACTACGTAGACTTGACCCTTCGGGGGATAGGTAGAAACTTTAGCCAATGGAATATTTTTTGCACCTGGAATATGACCAATTTTGAATTCATGCGGTTCTCTCACATCAATAATTTGCGGCTTTTCGGATAATTTATTCTCCAGTTCAGTAGTTGAAATCGTAGGTGTTTTTTTGAAAAACATATTTTTCCTCCTCATAATAGTAATTATTCTGCTGTTACTTTTTCCATTAAATACTCTTTTAGTACTTCTTTTGGTTGGTAGCCAACTATTTTTTCAATAGGCTGACCATCTTTATATAAAACCATGCTAGGAATGCTCATAATGCCCAGTTGACTAGCTATTACATTGTTTTCGTCAATGTTCAACTTTGCAATTTTAATTTCAGGTGCAAATTCTGCTTCTAATTCTTCTAATACTGGTCCTAACATCTTAC
>NZ_BSUG01000053.1:0-4585 GCF_030161475.1 Tetragenococcus halophilus subsp. flandriensis
CTTGGTCACGATTCAGGATGAAAAAGGAAAACAATTACGCTTTGTCACCAACCGTTTTGATGTGACCGCCCAAGAAGTGGCCGACATGTACAAAGCGAGATGGCAAATTGAACTATTTTTTAAGCACATCAAGCAACATATGACGATTAAAAAGCTATTTTCACACAGTGAAAAAGGGGTAAGCAATCAAATCATTCTTGCCATGATTGCCAGTCTATTGACGTATTTAATCAAAGTAGAGATAGGAAGTAGGAAATCCCTGTTCCAAATCAAGCGCCTATTAAAACATCTGCTTTTTCAACCTTTTGAAGAATTGTGGGTGTTACTCGTTCCTACGTGACGAAATAGCATTTGTCGTCGTTGCAATAGTATTCAGATAAATAATGAAAAAATTTTTTCTGGAAAAGTCATCCCTTGCGTAAGCATTTGATTTTTTTGTCATTTTTTAGAAAAAAGTTAAAATCTGAATATTCTGATCATATTAATGCACCACTAGTGAGTTAATTTCCTATATTTACTTTTTAGGTATATAACCTCTTGTGCTTTATTCATGTAAAATTTCCTTTCCATTTTCTAATTTGTTAAAGCGCTAAATTTATTTTTTGTTATTTAAAACGCTAGTTTACATAATGTAGCCTATCCCAAGTTGCAAACACACCAATAGTTTCAAGCCTCAAAATTGTGAAAATGAATTGGTCTACTTCATTTGAACTTAAATAAGGTTGTCATAGAGCGCTTTTAAGCTCATGTTCCTTTGTGATAGTTACGCTCCCATTGAATACGCCCTCTGTTATTTCATTCTGTCTTTATTTCCAAAATTGCCACCATTTTTTGGTGCTTAACTGCTTATTTTCTTTTTCTTGTTGCAATTGAGATTCCAATTCATTAATTCGTTGGTCTTTGCTTGCTTGTTCTTCTGTTGATTCAGTGGTTGTTGCATTTTCGGTTTCTGAATTTTCAAGAGCCAACTGCTGGCGCAATGATTGGATTAATTGCTTATCGTCAACATTTAATTGCTGTTGCTGGTCCAATAATTGTTGTTGGTAGTTTAAGGCTTCTTGTAAGCTTTTTATCTGTTCATTTTTACTATGAATTTCGCTTTTAAGGTCTGAATTATATTGTTCTAAGGTGGTAACCAAGTTACCGCCAGCGTTACCACCAACTTTTTCATTTTGGTTACTACTAGGTTTGCGGTCAAAACCCTTGATAAAATGGCTTTTTAGGATATGGTAACCGGCAACCGTTACCACCAACTGGTTACTAGGGTTTGCAGTATTGGTTTGCACATAATTTTCTCTAAAATCATCAGTTAATTGTTTACGAATAGCTTGTTTGCTGACGCCAAATTCTTCTGCGAGCTCTTTAATTGTTTTTCCATTTTCCATAGGTTTTATTCCTCTTCTTGTGTCCAATCATGGAGAGTAACATGCGGTAAATTATCAGCTTCTTCAAAATAAATTCGTAAGGAGCTGATTTTATTTTTTTTGCGAGCTTTTACTTTTTCTACTTTAAAGCTTTTAAAAATTTGACGGCCGTATTCATTTTTGGCTAAGAATTCACTTTTAGCTTTATTTAAAATTCGATTATCGATATCAGTCATTCGATAGCTAGCTGGAATAGAAAGCAACGAACGGAAATCGTCCATTTTTATAAACCATGCACCGTTACGCTTTTTAATGTCTCTATGAGACATTAGTTGTCGATACAATTCTTTAACATAACTGCTAGATAGTTGTGTCATGTTTTCCAATTCAAAACGAGTAAAATTAGAACCAATTGAGTTTAAAATAAATTCAAAGCGTTCACTAGCCTGAATAGTTACTGTTTTTTCTTCTTTTCTTATAAGAAAACGTTGGAATAGCCATAATTGTTCAAACTCCTTTTCGTCTTCAAATTTATAAGTTAAAGTACCTAATTTTTCAGATAAAGTTTTTAGGGCAGTATAAAATTTATCTTTTTCTCGTCGGTCATAATGCGTTAATTCTTTAAATGTTTCAAAAGAAAATGTTACTTCCTGTGTCCCTTTTCTTTTCATTTTGGAACAGATAGACCAAAATAAATCCATTTCAACTGGAGTAAAATTTCTTAAAGGTACAGTGTCAAACCCACTGTTATATCTGACTACATCGTTACTCATGATGTCCCCTCCTCATTTACGAAAAAGGTAACACATTATTAAACTACAGTCAAAAAAAAATGTATCCTTTACTGTCCATTTTTGTATCCTTTACTGTCCATTTTTGTATCCTTTACTGTCCATTTTTGTATCCTTTACTGTCCATTTTTGTCCCCTGTACCCCCTGTTAACTCTTACTCTCCCAAAAGATACAGCAAACCTAGTAGTTTATCCTAGTAGCTTATCCTAGTAGTTTGTCTTAGTAGTTTGTCTTAGTGCGCGCGTGTCTTCTGACTTATATAGTTATATATTGTTAGTTTTAAGAAAAACATATTTTTGCATGTCCATTTTTGTATCCTTTACTTTTCTACACTCCCTATGGTCGTTGCGCAGTCGCTCCGCTCCTTTGCATTAAAGGTGTGAGAGCAAACCACTCTCACATTTTATAAAAGCTAACCCTTAACCCCTTAACAAGGAAGCCTTAGGAATGACTGTAATTGCCTACATATTAATCTTTATTGATTATTTTGTTTAATCAGTTAAAGAGATAATAAAACGTCTTTCAGACGGTCAGGGTAAACCCTAACAACCCAAAGGCAGAAAAAACCATAAGGACTAGTGAAGCACAAAAAGCTCTCATAAGCTCTGTGTGCTATTTTATTCTTTATATATATATTTGGTCGAATCAAGCGAAAAAATACGTTAGAAGCCAAAATATAGCTCCTGAAATCACTCCAGTAGGAATTACAGCATAAAGATAGTTTTTAATTTCATACCAGCTCATTTTTTGACGGGTTCGGTCGATTTGTCCTGATAAGCGATTAGCGACTTGGTCCATGGTCTCGTTCACGTTCTTTTCTAGTTGGTTGCTGAGATTTTTCAAGGTTTCGTTGTTGTTTTTCTGGTTGCTGTTTATCTTTTTCAGCACTTCGACGGTCTTCTGATTGAGATTTTCGGTCTGTTTCTGAAATTGGTCGTAAGCGTTTTGTAAGGTCTGTTCCAACTGTTTGTTGTTCTTCTCGTTGCTTTGCGACAAGCTGGTCAAGGTCGTTTGAAAGGCTTGATTGACTTCTTGACTGGTCTGTTCGATTTGTTTCAGTTGCTGGTCTAGGGCTGTTTTGGCTGTCGATTGTAGCTGAATCTGTGTTCCTTGATAGTTCCGTAGTTCGGTTAGGGTTTGATTGATTTCTTTCAGGTCTTGCTGTATCTGGGGTTGAGGTATCTCGGTTTGTTTCTTGGTATTGTTCTTGTCGTCGCTCCAACTCATGATAAATCGTCTCCTTTTCATAATCGGTGCCTAACTTTGTTCCTCGAGTTTTGTAATTCGTCCCTATTAGCTGATATGTGAGGCCTTTTCCTCTTTCCCATACATCTATCGCTTTTTGTTTTAAATCGTCTCTAAATGCCTGAAAATCACGAATAAGAGGATTTCCCATTGTTTCATCAACGGAATGCCTGATTTGGTCTTTCCATGTCGATTGCCCTCGTTCTGTCATTTTAATTTCTGCCATGGAACGTTTTTCTGTACGGTTAGGGTCAGGTTGGGTCACTTCTAGTCCGTGCTGTTCTACAATTTCATCGGTATTATGAACTAGTCTATCGCGAAATTCATGCCAATCGCCATGCATTTTTTTCCCTGTTTCTAGGTCGATTGCTCCAATGACGGCATGAATGTGTAAAGAATCCGTATCGATATGTTCATAAAGCGCTATTTGCTGATTGGGATAAGTTTTTTCATAAACTTCTTTAGCAATATCTAATGTTTTTTGCTGGTCCGTTTCATTTTGTGGGTCAAATTCTTTCGGACTAAATGCAATACGGCTTGCATAAGCTTGCGTTTTTCCCGTGTTTCCGTAAACTTCACGTACTTGTTTTAACTCACTTTTCGCATAATCAACATCAAGATTGACCCCGTCTTTTAATACGGCACGTTTTTCTGCATAGTTGATAAGCCGAGAAGCACTATTTGAACGTTTTATGTGAGTTGTTGCCATACTTGAGCCACCTCATTTTTTAATTCTTGCAATGATTGCTTATCGACTGTTCCGCCTTGGTTGGCATGTTTGGCTAACTGGTTTAAATTGCCCCCTATTTTTGCTAATTGACGGGCAATTTCTTGGCTATCTTCTGCTTTGATTTTGGGTGCAACTACCCTAGCCCCTTGTGCCTTCTTTTTGACAAAAGCAGGCACAGAAATATTCAAAGTTTCCGCTGATTGCTCCAACTTTGAATATTCCTGTTCGCTCACTCGAAAATTGATTTGTTTCTGTTCTTTTCGATTGGGTTTATTGTTGGTTGTCTGGCTAGCCATATTTCGTTGTTCGCTCACAAATCCCACCCCCTTAGACCTGCCGGTCAAATAAAGTCGTTTCTCAAAGGTCGTGAAAACCTTTGGTTTTCTACTCCCAATGATAAACGACTTTAAGGGGTTTGGCAAGCAACCCATATGATAGCCACAAGGTGGCTCAT
>NZ_BSUG01000053.1:4695-12562 GCF_030161475.1 Tetragenococcus halophilus subsp. flandriensis
GTGCTTGCAAAGGGGAGCTAGCGCTCGCCCCTTGACCCCCTAGCTTGCTCCACAATGACAAAATGTCTCGCCTTTTGGCTAGCCACTTTTTGTCAAAGCTCCGCTATTTTTCTTTTGCTTTTTAGCAAAAGAAGTCTATCCGACGGAGGCTGTCTGCCGAATTATTTTGCATAATAAGCATGATTTCATCAAGACCAGTTTTGCACTGGAGGCATGCTTTCAGCAGGAGCATTTCATGCGGACGTGAAAATTCTTCACGTTCGCTTGTGCCGTGGAATTCAGCGGTTGTTTTTCCTGCATGTCTGGAACTGCATTTTTGACAGTTCCGCTCGTGCCAAAGGATTAGAGCTGATTAACTAAAAAAATGACAGTGTTTTTTGCGCTATGCAATAAAAACACTGTCATTGGCAACTTGCCCCGAAAAGGGCTTTTATTATATCATGTTTCAAAAAAATAAACCAATAGAATAAGACGGTGGCTATCTAAAAGTGGTGGTGCGTATGAACATACTAAAATCTTAAAGAAAGGAGACGCCTTTTGTCCGTTACTAAAGGTTTAGAGTTCATAAAAAAATATAGCCGTCTTGCTTTAGCAGGTTGACGATTATTTTTATAAAATAATAAATACTTGCCACCGTCTTAAACGGTGCTGTCATTAAGAGGGGTTGTTAGCAGCAACCTCTCTTTTTCTATTACCAATAAAACTTCATAGGTAATACATTAAGTATACCATTTTTTTAAAAAGGATTTCAATTTTTAAATGCTTTTTTACGGTCTCTTGCGGAAGTGCAGAATTTGCACTTCCGCTTATGCCAAGAGGTTCGGCGGTTGTTTTTCCCGTCATGTCTGGAACTGTATTTTTGACAGTTCCGCTCGTGCCAAAGGATTAACTAGTTTCCGCAACGGTTTCTTGCGGATTTCCGATTTTCAGATTTCCGCTTGTATCAAGGGTTTTAACGAACTTTCGCGAAGGTTTCTTTTTGACATCTTCGCTTGTGCCAAGGGATTTAGTTGTTTTTTTAATTATCCTTGATTGACAAGCGATTTCATACGATTGTTTTTAAACCAATATGCTTTGTCTACTCTAGTTACGCCAAGATTGTAAGCATATAAAATTGGTTGTTTGAGGGTAGCAAAATCTTCAGGACGAATCAGTGGAACGGATTGCGGGTTATAAGAAGTCGCTCCACCGCTTCCACGATTACGACTTTTAATGACAGCGGTTTTAGCTCCTGCTCTTTCTGAAAAATATTTTTGACTAGTATTGTCTAAAGCATTGTGAACTACTACATAGTGCATATTATCCATAATCACTTTACGTCCGTTTTCTTGGTAAATTTTATCTAATTGGGCAAGTGATTGAAGTAATATCATCACAGAAACATTTCGCGACCGTAAAGTTGAAATGGCGTCAGTAAAGGCTGGCATATAGCCGAGTCTAGGGAATTCATCAAGAGCCAATAAGATAGGATCTGATTGGTTCTGTTGCAAAGTTTTAAATAAAGAATAAAATCCCTTACGGTATCTATGATTTAAGCTGGGATTCCCAATAATACCTTGATTTCAGTACAGACCGAAAACCCGAAGAGAGTGCCTTCTTTTCGGGTTTTCTTATATAATCCTCGAATGGCTTCCATGCCTTTAATCGTGGTAGAGGCAGTGCGTAAACTTCGATAGAATTTATTGCGTCTCTTTACTGGACGATGGTCTTGCTCAATCAAATTATTCAGGTATTTAATGGTACGATGTTCTGTCCCTTGATAAAAGCCGCCGTATTCTTTTAGTTTCTTAAAGGCACTTGTAATAGAGGGGGCTTTATCTGTGACTACAACCTTCGGTTCATCAAACTGCTTCACTAACCGCTTAAGAAAAGCATAGGCTGCTTGTGTGTCCCGTTTTTTACGTAACCAAATATCCAAGGTTAAACCATCTGCATCGATGGCTCGATACAAATAATGCCATTTTCCTTTAATTTTGATGTACGTTTCATCCATTTTCCATGAATAAAAGGATTTTTTATTTTTCTTTTTCCAAATTTGATAGAGTAGTTTGCCATATTCTTGCACCCAACGATAAATCGTCGTATGAGAAACGTTAATGCCACGATCATATAAGATTTCTTGAACTTCACGATAGCTAAGGTTATAACGAAGATAGTAGCCCACGGCTACAATAATCACATCCTGCTGAAATTGCTTTCCTTTAAAATGATTCATCGTCATTCCTCCTGCTATCTTTTTCTATTATTCTATCTTATTTGATAGTAGATTTAAAACTTTGCAACAGAACCGAAGTAAACAAGACACTGAATCAAACCATGTTTTCCAATATTATCCGGATGGTTGAAGAAGCACAAAACAAACCTTCTCGAATCGCAAAGTTTATAGACCGTATTGAAAGTAAGTACGTGATTGGCGTTTTAATTATCGTACCTATTTTCATCTTTTTTCTATATTATTTCCTAAGCCTACCATTAGAAGAAGCATTTTATCGTGGAATGGTACTTTTAACAGTGGCTAGTCCATGTGCATTGGTGGCATCAGCTACACCGGCTACGTTAAGCGCGATAAGTAATGGAGCCAAAAACGGTATCTTATTTAAAGGTGGAGCCGCAATGGAAGCGTTAAGTACAATGAATATTTTGTATACAGATAAGACCGGAACATTGACGTATGGCGACTTCCAAGTGGTCGATTATCATTTGGACCAAGAGCTGTTAAAAGAAGTCATTTATATGGAGCAACAATCCAGTCACCCAATCGGAAGAGCAATCGTTTGTGCCTTTAAGGATATCGACCTAGCACAAGTTAAGCAAGCGGAACCGATTGAAGAAGTTGCTGGTTCAGGGATTAAAAAAGGGAATATTCTAGTAGGAAAACCGGATGCTTTTAAGCACTATGATAAATTTAACCAGTTCCAAAAGGTGTTGGAAAAAGGGGATACGACCATATTAGTAGCAAATGGCAATGAAGTGGTTGGTTATTTTTCGCTCCGGGATCAAATTCGTCCACAATCAGCGAGTACGGTTGCTAATTTCCAAAAAGAGGGGATTAAAGTTTGTCTTTTGACGGGAGATAACGAGAAGGTGGCGGCCCAGGTTGCCAAGCTTATAAATGTAAATGACTATATTGCTTCGATGTTACCGGAAGATAAAATAGATTTTGTTTTAAAAAGCCAAGGAAAAGAAGAAGTTGTTGGGATGATTGGCGATGGGATCAATGATGCGCCCGCGCTAGCGAATGCAGACATTGGGATTGCGATGGGGAGCGGCTCCTCAGTAGCGATGGAATCTTCTGATGTCGTTGTAGTGAAGAATGATTTATCTAAATTGTTTTATAGCTATAAACTAAGTAAAAAATTAAACAAGATCATTATTCAAAATGTCATATTCTCAATCGCTGTCATTATCACATTAATCACCCTAAATATGTTCGGCGTTCTTGGGCTTCCGTTGGCAGTCCTTTTCCATGAGGGGTCAACAATCCTTGTCATTTTAAATGGTTTACGTCTGTTAGGCTCCGAAAAATCTAAAGAGGATGTAAGTGGTGCTTACCAAACTGCATAATAATAGATACAAACTTCGCTGTCAGACATTATTGCAGCTGTTGGATTGCGAAAGTGCTAAGGTGATGGCCCCGAGGTTAGCTGTATCTCTCCCTGACCACGAGAGGAAGAAGCGCAGCATGGCGGAACCTGCCAATCACCTCTGCTATTGATTTCTTTAACATGTAATAATCTCCTTTTTCTATCTCTTAATTTGACAATTTAAGATAAAAAAATAAATTCTCTAAACTTGATGGTCATCAAGTTCAACAATTCAAATGCGGTGTATACTTTAAATGTAAGATGATAACAAAGGGAATAACAACATAAAACTAATTTTATAAAGGAGAAATACATTATGTCTAAAGCAACTCTTACTCTAGAAACCTTATCCTGCCCATCCTGCTTGCAAAAAATAGAAAGTGCCGTCAAAGGACTGGATGGTGTCGATCAAAGCAGCGTGAAAGTCTTGTTCAACTCAAGCAAGGTAAAAACCAACTTCGAGGAAGACAAAGTGACTATCGAAGAAATCGAAAAAGCAATTGAAGACTTGGGTTACCCTGTTATTAAATCAAAAGTAAAAGCAGCGTAAACGATATGAGAAAGCAGGATGCTAATATGTCACCATTTAACCAAGCAGCAAAGAATTATTTTCCAAAATTAAAGTTTCTCACATTAGCAATCACTCGTGCTCATGGACAAAATCACCCTGAAGTTTTTGAAGTACGTGAGCTATTTAAAACCATGGATAAAAAAACCAGAAAAGCAAAAAAAACCAAGCCCAACTTGGATACAGAATTGGTTCGATTACGTGACATAACAAATCACTATACAATTCCTAGCGACGCATGTGAAGCATATACAGCCGTTTATACGATGTTGTCTGAAGTAGACGAAGCTTATCAAGTTAATTAGAAAAGGAGAAATGAAATATGTCTAAAGCAACCCTTACCCTAGAAACCTTATCCTGCCCATCCTGCTTGCAAAAAATTGAAAGTGCCGTCAAAGGACTGGATGGTATCGATCAAAGCAGCGTGAAAGTCTTGTTCAACTCGAGTAAGGTAAAAACCAACTTCGAGGAAGACAAAGTGACTATCGAAGAAATCGAAACAGCAATTGAAGACTTGGGCTACCCTGTTATTAAATCAAAAGTCAAAGCAGCGTAAGCTATATTTGAAAATGGAAGCTACTTCCAACAGTCGTTTTATTAGCATTGGCAACAAATAATAAAAAATAGTAGGAGGAATAGAAACATGGCACAAGATAAAACACCACAAGAAAGACTGCAAGAAGAGCAAGAGCATAAAGAGCATGTACACCATACAAAAATCAATGCAGCAGCCATTGCAGATCATATCTTAGGCAATCTCCACACACTACACGTGAAGTTGCACCAATATCATTGGTATGTGAAAGGACCGCATTTCTTCTTGTTACATGAAAAACTGGAAGAATTGTATAATGCAAACGAAGAGTGGTTTGACACAATCGCGGAACGTTTGTTGACTTCAGGACACAAGCCAGCTTCCACAACCGCCGAATTCGAAAAATACACCATGCTTTCAGAAGATCCGGCTGATAAATATTTAAAAGCAGAAGAAATGATTGAAAATGTTATAGAAGATTTCAGAAGCACCCGTGAATTTACAGTCCGCGCCATACGCTTGGCTCAAGAAGAAGGCGATGATGCGTTAGAAGATACATTGATTGCTTTCAAAGATCATTTAGATGAAAATATCTGGATGTTGCAAGCCTTCTTAGGCAAAGAAGCATTGGAAGATGATGATGCCTATGAAGATGATGATGAAGACTAAAAAATAATTAATTCGGTTAAGGCTGGAGTGAAAATTCCAGCCTTAATTCTATTCATTCTTTTCTTTATGAATCTTTATGGAGTTTAGCCGGCTTCGTATTGTTGCTTCTTTTACGGAACAAAAAGCAATTGCTTCGTCAAGGAGAAGTGGCGCTCAGCTATGTCATTTGGTATTCAGCTGGAAGGTTTTTCATTGAAGGCATGCGGACAGACAGCTTATGGATAGGAGATTTTATGCGAGTCTCACAAGGGTTGTCCCTTGTTCTTTTTTTCGCAGCGATTGGTGTTTGGATGTATCGCAGGTATTATAGTTATCCGCTGGCTCCATATTATACTAGAGAACAAAAACTTACCAAAGCAGTTGAATAGGAGGTGACGGTATGCTGGACAGATGGCAGTTGATTGACAGAGAAACAAATAAAGTGGAAATGGAAGGAACATTGCAAGAGATTTTGGAAGAATTAGATGTACCTTCTCCTGAAGAGATTTCAAATCAATACACACTAACCAAACCACAAATCCACTCCACAGAAGAACATGAGAAAAGAAAAGCCAATGAATAAAGATTCATTTGGATTAGATATAGAAGCTGAATTAGAAAGAGTTTCCGACTTTTTAGTTCAGCTTCTTTTGTCGATTATAGGCATACCCAAAATCGATATAACTGAAAAATTGCCAATATCGCCTTCATCATATAGATTTAGACTATCGAATAAATGAGATTGGAAAGTGGGTTGTGCACGCGCTAACTCGACGGAACAGAAGCAGGGGATTGCGATTGCCAAAGAAAAAGGGCATTATAAAGATCGGCCCGTGAAGTATGCTGCGGGTGAAAAAAATTCCGAGGCTTAACAGTAAGAATAAAATCTGGGAATGTTTTTGCAGCAGAACATATGTAAGCGAATGTTAGAAAGAACACTGTGTGTGGTGAAGCAATGGCTATGGGTAAGGCTATACCAGAGTCCCAACACGAATTTGAGACGATTGTAGCAAGCATATCCATATCCAGACGAAAGTATAAGCCAATGCTGGGCTGTTGCTCCTTGAGGTATGTGTCGTGAGTTAATTAGTGACTATGGAAAGAATACTGATGTAATCATTTCTTATAAAAATGAATTAGCGAAGTGTAATATCATGGAGTTATTACTAGAAGAGTATGCAAAGCAAGCAATTAATACCTTAGCAAGTTAAAGGATGCTTTAATCAAAGAAGAAGCCGATTTTCATTTTCGAAATCAGCTTCTTTTATGTTTCGAGAGATATAAAAAATTGCCACAGCTTTATGTGGTGTCATAACTCAAGAGTATTGACTATGATTTTTGAATCCAGTAAAATCAAGGGGTTAGGTGTAGTCAAAACTCATAGTCAAAAGTAAAGGTGAATTTACATGAAATATGGATATGCACGGGTGAGTACTCGACATCAAGATTTAGAAGGTCAGTTAAGACAATTAGAGGAAGAGCATTGTGATCAAATTTTCTTTGAAAAAATTACAGGCACAAAAAGTGATCGGCCTGAATTCAAAAAATTATTAGAAGCAGCTCGATCTGGAGACACAATTGTTGTTACAAAATTAGATAGATTTGCTAGAAGTACGCAAGATGCTTTGAATACAATCAAATATTTATTTGAGAAGGGTGTTCGGGTTAATGTGCTAAACTTAGGTGTTATCGAGAATACGTCCACCGGGCGATTGATTTTCACCATCTTCAGCGCATTCGCCGACTTCGAGCGGGACCTGATCGTCGAGCGCACCCAAGAAGGAAAGGAAATTGCTAAACAACGGCCGGGATTCAAGGAAGGAAGGCCAAAAAAATACTCGAAGCAGCAGATAGATTTAGCTATGCAACTTTTAGAGACACATTCTTATACAGAAGTTGAAAAAATGACAGGCATAAGCAAGAGCACTCTAACACGTTACAAACGAAAATTATAAGCGGAATTTTAATAATGGAAAATATGATTATAGGAGGAACCATCATGCGTCGCTACGAGGTCAATAATATATCTATATCTACCATTCTTGCCAATATAGATTCAGGAATGATAGCAATACCCGAAATCCAGCGACCTTTTGTATGGAAAAGAAGCAAGGTCCGAGACTTACTTGACTCTTTGTACAAGGGGTATCCCGTGGGTTACATCATCACGTGGAGAAATGCTGACACGAGATTAAAGGATGAATCAGTGGCAGAAGGAAAACAAATCATCATTGATGGTCAGCAGCGAATCACAGCTTTAGCTGCGTCATTGAATGGGACGAAAGTATTAAATGACCAATATAAATACATTGATATTAAAATAGCCTTTAATCCGGTTCTGTTGCAAAGTTTTCCAAAAAATCTATTTTAGTGTAAAATTGAGAAAAAAAACAGAGAGGACAGAGTAATGAATCATTTTAAAGGCAAACAATTCAAAAAAGACGTCATTATTGTCGCTGTTGGTTACTACCTGCGTTACAATCTAAGCTATCGTGAAGTTCAGGAATTGTTATATGATCGTGGAATAAATGT
>NZ_BSUG01000053.1:12760-26990 GCF_030161475.1 Tetragenococcus halophilus subsp. flandriensis
CGTTGGCATTATCTTTATCGTGCAATTGATGCGGACGGCTTAACCTTAGATATCTGGTTACGAAAGAAACGGGATACACAAGCAGTCTATGCTTTCTTAAAACGACTCCATAAACAGTTTGGTGAGCCGAAAGCAATTGTGACCGATAAAGCACCTTCTCTTGGCTCCGCCTTTAGAAAGTTACAGAGTGTGGGTTTATATACTAAGACAGAGCACCGAACTGTGAAGTATCTTAACAATTTAATAGAACAAGACCATCGACCTATTAAACGACGCAATAAATTTTATCAAAGTCTCCGTACAGCCTCTTCCACGATTAAGGGCATGGAGACCATTCGAGGAATATATAAAAAGAACCGAAGAAATGGAACGCTCTTCGGCTTTTCGGTGTCTACTGAAATCAAGGTATTAATGGGAATAACAGCCTAAGATATTTGGAGTTCAGAGAGGGCGCGTTTGATTTTCAAACTTCGCAACAGAACCGATCACAGGACAAATTTTGGCATACTTCACCTAAGGCAAATTCATGCTAAAATCATGTTTCATAGTGGGTATTCCACCGCAATTGCTAAAAATCAGCAAAAGCATAAAAGAGTTTTATACCGAATGTTTTCAGACGTATAGAAACGAATGAAATCTGACGGTGACTTCTGAAAATAAGAAGTATAAATGGGTTTAATAATATAGTTTTATTATAACACTATTTGGAATAGTTACTCAACAAAACAAGAATAGATGTTTTTAATAATCCCTCAACTGATACTCCCACGCCCCCTCCCTTTCAACCTCTTCTACACTACTCAAAAGTATGGATATTCGATCGAATGGAAACAGTATAAATCTAGCCTGTCCTAAGATCTTGCTTTCTGAAATAAAAGGATCGTTCCATTTTCTGCTGTCATATGAATGTATCCGGTAATCCCCTAGGAAAAAATATTCTCCTTCAGGCACCTTAAAACTTCCACTTTTTGTATCTGGGTACTTTACATATGTTTCATTCAATTCCTGATTGTTTACGGATACCTTTCCGTCTGAATTGATTTCAATCTGATCATTTGGCAGGCCGATGACTCGCTTCACCATTGTTTCTTTAAACTCATCCGAATAGAACACCAAAATTTGTCCTCTTTCAATGGAAGAAGTGTTATGAATCCTTGTTGTGATGATCCTGTCACCAATTTCTATTGTTGGATACATAGAAGCACTTGGTACTTGAATAATAAAGAAAACATAACTGTATAACAACGTAGTCATGATCACGACACTTACAATAAACGATAACCCCTTCAACACTTTTGTCATACTTTACCTCCTCGTAGACTAACTCTTGACCCCATTTGAATAGTGAAAAACCATCCCGTTTATAGATGATAAAACCCCAATTCAGCATAATAGCTATTGGGGTTTTATGACTATTCTTTACAAAAACTAGTTTCAGTTGACCGATTTAATTGTTCGTTTGTTTGTACTTTTTTTGATCTATCTTATTTAGATGGAATGATAAATTCTTGTCCAGGGAAAATAAGGTCTGGGTTAGAAATATTGTTTACTTTTGCAATTTCTTGATAAGTTGTATTAAATTCTAATCCAATTCCCCAAAGTGTATCTCCAGGTTTTACTGTATATGTAACCTCTCCATGAGTTCTTTCCGCTTCTGCAGCTGCTTTACCGTTGTTGGCTTCTGCATTATGAGTTGCATGAGCATTATTTGCTTCTTCACCGTGAGCACCTTCAGCAGCATGCTCCTCTTCACCTTCAGCAAATTTGAAGAATTTCACGTATGCTTCAATATATTCTCTTCCTGCTTCAAGATCATTCACATCATAATCCTTTAAAGACATAACTTTTTCAAATCTCTCTTTAAGTTCAGGCATTTTTTCTTTTTCAGTCATACCTTCTAACGGCGATAAATTGCCTACCTCAATACTCTTGTCTGCTGCTAATACTTTTTCATCGACAGGAGTTCCTGAAGGTTTCAATCCGTCAAACGGCGCACCTTCTCCTGCTCTGTGCACTCTAACCACTTCACTGAAGAAATACTGTTCGGCCAACTCCTTAGCTTCTGGACTCTGGTCTTTGACTTTCATGCTAAGATTAAATTTATCTGTTATTTCCTTTTGATCTTCAGGTGCCACCCATTTCATCACATAGTTGACGTTATTGCTCTCCATGGCTTTTTTTCCATCAACTACAGTTGGACCATCCATCGTGTCGCAGTGCGCACTCGCAGATAGAGGAATTATCGCCATAATAGCTGCAGATGTTAATAGTACTCCAATAGATTTTTTCATGTTTGATTTTAAGTTTAATTTTTTCATGTTATCCTCCTGATGTTTTTATAAAAATACTGAGCAGTTTGTTTTTAATCGTTCTTTCGATCTGCTCCGTTTTTATAAAAGCTTTGTCAAATTAGGCTTTTATCTTAAATAGTACTTTTCATGCTAAATGTATGCTTCTTATTTCTGTGCCCCCCTTGATTTGATAGTTTTATATTAATGGTAATCAGTTATAAGCACCTTGATAAAAATCAAGTTTTTTATTTTTTCTTAAACTTTTTCTTAAACTTTTCCCGAGTCAGGGGATAGGTACCTTGACCCACGAAATAATAGATGAATAGGATTCTCTGGGGTTTATCCTTTTATTCAACTCAGAAGCACCCTTTTACTTCCGAATTGACAGGTGTAACTGAATGGAATGCAGAGCCAGTTCCGTTTTTGTAAATGCTGCTATCGAAAACTTAGTTTTGGAACTAATCTTTGGGTCAACGGATCTGTCCCTATGACCCACCTTGATTATGAAATCCGTTCTCAATTAGTAAACTTTACTCTCAATTGGATTGAGAAGCACTCATATCAACCCTATAGGGGTAGTGACAGCTTCGCTGGTACTACCCCAATTATTGAATTTTTTCAAAAGAAATAATGCTGGGAAAGTATTTAATTCTCACGGAAATATTTATCACGACTACTCCTATGCAACTTTTTTTATAGCTGCAAAAGTATTAGGATACACGAAAGTTCAATTAGCAGGCATACCTATAGGAATGCAATATAAATTAGTATTGAGAGGCACGTTCATAGATGTGGTAGAGAATATGTGGGAAAATCATTATATTCAGTCGGTTTCGGATGAAAATGGAAAGTTGCCATCAAATTTTATTAAAGTAAGAAAAATAAATTTTGATGATCATTACTGTAATAAGATAAATTTGATAATCAATGATACTTGTTTGATTCTACCAAAAACTATAGATAAAAAATATTCTGATAATGCTACAATTTGTGTTGATTCTACTCATACCAGTGGTGGACACAGATACTTAAATAACTATTTAGTTAATAGAATAAGACGTGTTATTCAAAAAGAATTACCTCAGAAAGTAGAAGAAATATATATTTTTTCAACCGCAAATCCTAAAAATAATTTGAATATTATAACTTCTTGTTTCAGAAAGTTCGGAAGATTTCAAAATCAAACGGTACTACATAAACTTTTAATAAGAGATTAAAGCAATTGTTTTTGAGATTCTACGGTAACTTCAAGTAATTTATTCATAAAGGGATAGTCCTCTTTCATTTGGTCAAACTCTTCGCCAGTATCGAGGAAACGTGCCCGTCCTTCAATTAAGAATCCTGTTCCTTGATAACCATTGAAACCTTCAACTTCTCGACTACCTAGAGTTAAAATAACTTTGTCGTTCTTTATCATATCTGCTTGAACGCTTGTAAATCCAGCGATTGGAGCTAAGATGCGTTCATCGTTAGTTATACGTAAATATGAGTTCCAAGTACAACGAACATGTGGGGTCTCACTGCTTCCCCATGATGTAACAGAAACCACACCCTCGTGTTTGATAACTTCAAAAAAAGTTTTACTTAACATATTTGTCCTCCTATATTGATCTATCGTATTTCATAAGAATTATACTCCTAAACGAACATATGTTCAATAACTCCCTTTTTAACATAATTGCAAAATGATAAAGTTAACAATAGAGCTATATAAAACCTATTAGGCCATTTTGCGAATGATTCTGTAACTAATTTACCTTTAGCGATTAACTATCTACTTACAGTATTTTTTTCTTATGAAGTAGAGAATAAAATCAGATAAAAAGCAACCTTGATTTAACAAGGTTTTAAATACACGTTTTTAAGCAATTTCATGTATTGAAAAGCAATTATAAAACTTGATAATATATCATTTTTGATATATTATAGAGGTATACAGAGAGTGATAGGAGTTTCTATGAAAAAATATGAAATAGAGTTCTATGAAGATAAGAAAGGCCAAAGTCAAATAGTGAATTGGATCAAAGAACTGGATAGTAACCCGACTAAAGAAAATAAATCCACCTTAAAAAAGCTCTATTATCAAATGGAACGTCTGGAATATGACGGCACTTTTATAGGTGAGCCTCTTGTTAAACAGATTGAGGGTAAAATTTGGGAATTACGCCCAGTTCCTAATCGCGTATTTTTTGCAACCTTAGAAGATAATCAATTAATTTTATTACACCAGTTTAGAAAAAAATCCCAAAAGACACCCAAAAGAGAAATTGAACAAGCTAAACGTGAATTAGCTGATTGGTTAGAACGCAAGAAAGGATGATTAGTATGAAATGGACAGATGTAAAGAAAGACATTAGCAGCATTTCTCAAGAAGATAAAAATCTGATTGAGTTGACTGCTTTATTAGCCAGTCTCCGTAGAGAAAAGAATATGACTCAAAAAGAATTAGCTGAAAAAGTACATGTTTCTCAGGCTCAAATAGCTCGTGTAGAAAACTTTTCTTATGCTCCTTCTCTAAAGACCATTACAAAAATTGCAGACGGTTTAAACTTAGAGCTGACATTTATAGACAAAACGACTAAAAAACTGGTAAAAAATTAAATTATACGATGAAGCTCTTTCGCTCTAAAATTAAAATAAGCTCTCTCAATACTCAAATAGGTAGCGCCCCCCAAAAGTTAGAGTGAAATCTAAACTTTTGGGGGGCGCTACCGTATTGGCTTCATTTATTTAAATCGTAAAAAAAAGATCAGACAGCAACTTTTGGCTGTCTGATTCTTTTTTTTATTTATTTTGATTTCGATTTTAACATTTTAAGATAACTTTGATAATTTTTATTCCCACCAGATAAATTATAAACTTTTTCAAATCCATAATTTAATAATAAATTTTGAGATGCATTACCAGTTACACCTTTATTACAATAAGTGACCGTTGCTACATATTTGTCTAATTCTACATTTCTTTCTCTCAGTTCAGCCAAAGGAACATGAATTGCTCCTTTAACATGTGATTTGTCATAATCTTTTTTAGAACGTGTATCGATAATTTGTAATTTTTCACCACTATTTTGGCGACGTATTAATTCAGCTGGTGTTAACAATGGATTTCGTTTTAATGCATTATCCAATGCCATTCCCGTATAAAGAATGGGGTCTTTCGTTGTCGCAAATGGTGGTGCATAGGCTAAATCTAAATGGAATAAATCTTCCGATTTTGCTTTAAACGTAATAGCTGTTGCGATTACGTCAATTCGTTTGTCTACGCCACCTTGACCGATAGCTTGTGCACCTAAGATGCGACCGGTTTCTTTATCTGCTAATGCTTTGATAGTCAATTCTTTCCCACCTAAATACTCGGCGTGGTCTGGCTTGATATTATATAAGATTTCAACATCATAACCTTCTTTTTTCGCTTCTTTTTCTGTTAATCCTGTTTGACCGACATGTAGATCAAAGATTCTGAATATTCCTGTTCCTAAGACACCTCTGTGCTCTAAATCGCCACCGGTAATGACATCTCCAGCGATTCGACCCATTTTATTAGCCGTTGAGCCTAACGGACGGTAGATTGGCTTACCTGTAATAACGGAGAAGCTTTCTGCCACATCCCCAACCGCATAAACATCTGGAAGATTAGTTTGCATTTTTTTGTTGACCGCAATTGCTCTTGAAGCTCCCAGTTCTACGCCCATTTCTTTAGCTAATTCTGTATTTGGACGTACACCTGCTGATAAAATAACGATATCTGGTTCAATTGTAATGCCGTTTGTCGTGATAACTCTCTCTACTGACGTTTCTCCTTCAATCGTTTTTACCGTGTCGCTAAGGATTAAATTAACACCTTTTGCACGCATATGCTCTTCTACACGGAAAGTCATATCTGCGTCCATAGGAGGCATGACTTGATCTTCTAATTGAACGATTGTTACTTCTAATCCTTTATGGATTAATTGTTCTGTCATTTCTAAACCAATAAATCCAGCACCAATAATCAATGCTTTTTTAGGTTGTTTAGCTGAATAGGCTCCAATATCTCGTGCGTCTTGAATATTTCGAACTTGGAACACATTATCATACTCTTTTTGATTAAATGGAGGTGGAGTGAATGGAGAAGCCCCTGTAGCAAAAACCAATACATCGTAATTTTCTAGTTTCTTTTCTCCAGAAACAAGATCCGTCACTTCTAACTGTTTGTTGGCATGATCAACTTTTGTCACTTTATGCTCGGTGAAAACTGAAACATTGTATCTCTTTTTGAACCATGCTGCATTTCTCGGGGTTAAGGCACTTAATTCTTCAACTTCGCCACCAATTTGATAAGGAATCCCGCAAACAGAATAAGAAATATCTTTTCCTTGATCGTAAACGATAATTTCAGCTTCTTCTGTGTTTCTTCTAGCTTTAGCTGCTACAGAAGTACCTGCTGCAACGGATCCAATGACAATAATTTTCATATAGTTTTTTCTCCTCACTTATTGTTTAATAAAAGCTTGTTAGTAGAACGGATTTGCTCATTAAAGAACTCAAATCGTTATCAGCTGTAAACCTGTATAGTCCATAATTTCTTTGTTAGAAGGGTACGAACCTATTTTTATAACTTCGTCATTTACAACGGTTATAGGCAAAGAATTCATTCCTTTTTCCTGCAAAATTTCCGTAACCTTACTATTTCAAACAAAAGAATTAGGGTTAGCTGATAAGTTATAACGGACAGCTTGAATACCTTCTGCTTTTTTTAGTTCGTTCATGATCGAAGAAACTCGTATTAAGTCTTCATTTACTGAAGGACCGCATACTCCCGTACTACAACACATCGCTGGCTCATACAAAAAGAGTTTTTTCACTTAAAGCAGCTCCTTTTACAACTTCCTCTTCTTTTTCCATAGCTAACCTATCTGCCTCAACAACGTTAGACGTTTTTGCTTCGCCGCCAATCGTGTTCTTGGTGAAAGGGACGACAAAGAATGCACCCGCTGCTGACAACGTGATGGCAACTATCACCCAAAAATAATGCACATTCACCTCTACTTATTTTTACGTTTTGTTCGGCAACCCTATCTTAAAGAAAAATAAAACAAAGAAACTTGAGGATTATCATGTTTGTACTTTTATTTTTCCAATGAATGAAGGTCGTTCTGTCTTAAAAAAGCCAAAAACGGACAGATGGAAGCAAAAGCACTGAGTTCTGTCCCATTGTTAATGAAGAGCGACAGAACACCAACGTGTAGAAAAAAGTGTGTCCGATTATTCGCTGTAAAGCAATAAATCATCTAAATCCTGAATCTTGATCCTTTTCCCAGACAGCTGTTGAATCAATCCCTCGTCCTCCAATTCTCCAAATTGGCGACTGATGGTCTCAGGTGTCGTTCCTAAATAGGAAGCAATGTCCTTTTTTGCCATCGGCAGGGTGATGGTGGGAGAGTTGCCCATTTCAGGTTCCACATTTTCTGCCAAAAACAAAACTAAACGGGTAATGACACTCTCCACGGCTACTTGTGCAGTTTGACGTCCAGAGCTTTCTAACCGCTGCGACATTTCTCCTAGCAGCTTTAACGAAATTGCATGATACTCTTTTAGAAACTCTTGTACATCATGTTGTTGAATCATGCAGACAGACGTATCTCGAGTAGCTTCTGCGTATTCCTCGTGCACAGCATCAGGATTGAACAACGTCCATTCTCCCGTAAAGTCACCCGGATTCAAAATACGAACTAGTTGCTCTTTGCCAGAATTAGACAAGCGATAGATGCGGACTTTTCCGCGATTCACAATATACAAGGCATCATCTTTTTCTTGCGAGCGAAACAGAAACTCTCCTTTTTGATAGTGCTTCGTGTGAGCTTTTCCAGCGATGCGATCCATCGAGCTTTCCTCCAAATGATTGAATATCGGGACTAAGCGGATACAAGCTGAGTGGTCTCCTGCTGCATGTGGTTGGGTGTATTGAGTCAATTCGTTCTTCCCCTTTATCAGTTTATTGTCCTTCTTTTAACTTTCCTATATTTAGTATAAAGGCCCCCTACCTCAAAAAAATTGACACTCATCAAGAAAAGTCTTTTTAACGGCAAAAAAATGGGAGCTGGAAAGAGTCCCAACCCCAAAATCTTTAATTTTTAAATGTATGTTTACGAAAAACCTAATCTTCATCCTCATCAAACGCATCGTCGTCTTCCAATGCCTCTTTGCCAATGAACGCTTGCAGCATCCAAATGTTTTTATCTAAGTCATTTTTAAAAGCAATCAGTGTATCTTCTAAAGCATCGTCACCCTCGTCTTGAGCTAAACGAATCGCGCGAATAGTTAGGTCACGAGTGCTTCTGAAGTCCTCGATAATATTTTCAACCATGTCTTCTGCTTTAGCGTATTTATTAACTGCATCTTCCGAAAGCATCGAATATTTTTCAAATTCAACCGTTGTCGAAGCAGGTTTATGCCCAGAAGTAATTAGACGCTCCGCAAGTTTGTCGAACCATTTTTCATTTTCGTTATACAACTCTTCAAATTTTTCATGCAACGTAAAGAAATTGGCTCCTTTTACATACCAGTGATATTGGTGCAGTTTCACATGTAATGTATGCATGTTGCCTAAAAGATGATCCGCAATGGCCGCTGCATTAATTTTCGTATGATGAACATGTTCCTTGTGTTCTTGTTCTTCTTGCAATCTTTCTTGGGGTGTTCTTTCTTGAGACGCTTTATTTTTAGTCATGATCTATTCCTCCTATAATTTTGGTTTGTTTAAAATAGCTTCCTTTGATGCCTCCTTTTCCTTTACTGAATTTAGTATAAAGGCCCCCTACCTCAAAAAAATTGACGCGTATCAAGAAAAGCATTTCTTTATAGACGCTAGGCTTCTCTATTAAATTCAACTGAAATAATCAAAGGAATGAAGTCGTTCCCTCCAAACAAAAATTTCATTAAAGTAGGGCCTAAAAAAAGAATAGCAACTATGCTTTGTCAAGAGACCTGACTGCTATTTTTTTGCTTGTTATTCTTCAACTACTAAATGTCTTGCCTTGCAGTATATTTAATGCTCTTTCTCACATTATATTCTCTTCTTTTATCGGTAGCTGCTAAGGAATTTACTGATAGTTCTTTCAATATTAAAGTGGTAAATCTTTCTTTGTAAAGATAACATTTGACGCTGCATATAGAACGAAAGCAATGGTTCCTAAAGCAACTAATCCCCAACCAAACTCGCCACTAGCTAATATCGCATCTGTATCAAATAGAGTTGTTATCGTTAGATACTCGAGTATAACTGGAGCATCGTCCATCAGTTGCTGAACCATAGTAAGTAGGAAGAAAGCAAATGGTATCCCCCCACCGATAGCTAAAGCTAATCCTGAGCGGTTAAATAGAGTTGATGCGAAGAATGAAACAGAGCTCATGGCTAGGATTAAGATGAGTAGACCAAGACTTAACCAAAAATAAGTTTCTGTATCAAATTCCAGAGCAGCATCGACAGATCTTGCAGATGATACCATGGCATGGTTTGCCATCGTAATGATTTGTTCTTCATTTAAATCAGTTGCTTTCATAGACGCCTCTAAAGCGGTAGAATCTTTAATTAAAATCAAATTATCTTCCACTTGGGCACTATTCATATTTAAGGCCTTTGCAGAAGAGTCAATAACAGCCTGTAATAAGAGTTCATCATTTGGCTGAGATTTTTCTTTACTTTCTTCATTCTTTTCAGCTTCAAGTGCAGTTATTTCATCTGCCAGAAATTGACGGTACTCATTAACAGAAATTCCTTGTACACTTGCACCAGCCGTCAATGCGTCATTACTTGTTAATATCATCGCCGGGTTTTCGATCAATTCCTCAGTTGTGATTTCAATATCATCATCTTCCATGTCATCATCATCTTCATAGATATCCCAACGTTCATCGGTGATAATTTCTGCAGCCTCTTCATAGGAGTGATCCTTGATGACCTCTCCTAAGTATATTGAATAGGCGTCCAGATCCATATCGCGAGCTTCAGCAGCATCTCGCATAGCTTGTTCATTATCTTTAATTAAATATAAATGTTCAGATAGATAACCTTCACTTTTATCTAATGTTTCTGATGCTTTTTCTATATCCTCTGTGATTGGATAGCCCGTCACGTTGTTGTACTGTAATTGAGAGGCACCTAAACCGGCTAATGAAACAATGACATACATTAAAATAACCGATAAGATGAGGTAAAGCGATTTGGTAAAAATGACACTTGAACGTTTTATGGGTGTTGATAAAGTATAAGCCATAGATCCAGAGTCTACCTTGCTCACTACAAGAGTATTTGCTGTAAATACAACATAAACAATTCCAAGAATAAGAGCAATCAGTTTATAGAAATTTTCTAAGTTTCCTAAGAGACTGTCCATTGATGAGAGAAGACTGGAAAAAGCGGTCCCTTCCGCTGCAGTGGCAATCGATGCATATCCTGCCGCATCATAACCTATGATGAAACCAGATAAAATGACTGAAGCGACGATTGTGATAATTGCCCATAGCTTCCAATTGGTTTTGATACTTTGCTTAAATATTGGTTTTGAAAACATTTATACTTCCTCCTTAAATATCTTAGTAATATAATCTTCAAATGAGAATTTAATTTCTTTAAAATAGACCAAGTCAAAATCTTTTAAATCTTGAATGAGATAATTAATATTTTTATCATGAATTTGAACGAAAACTTGTAAATCTTCCGCTTTTACCATAGTCGATTGGTAGCCTAAATTTAAGAAACGTTCGAAATCGGCAAGTGATTTAAATTCCATTCGATAACTTTTATTCTCGTTATAACGAATGTCTGCCATATCTGTGATATCAATAATTTTGCCCTCTCGGATGACTGCGGCTCGGTCACTGACTTCTTCCACTTCTTGGAAGATATTGCTAGACATAAGAATCGTTTTTCCTTGTTTCTTTTCTTGTTTTAAAAGATCAAGGAAGATGTCACGCATTAGAGGATCTAAACCTGTACTTGGTTCATCCATAATTAAGATATCTGCATTAGATGCAAATGCTGAAACAATAGCTGTTTTTTGTTTCATCCCTTTACTCATGGAACGCACATTGGCCGTCACATCTAATTGAAGAAGATTACTTAACTCTTTAGCACGTTCCCAACTTCCGCGTCCAGATAAATAGATTTGATCTTTTAAAAAATCTTCACCGGTTTTGTTTCCTGGAAAGTTGATTTCACCAGGAATATAAGATACATAGCGTTTGACTTCTGCACTACTTTTGGTGGCATCAAGTCCATTAATAGTGACGCTTCCTTCATCAGGTTTCAGGAAACCCATCAAGTGCCGGATAGTAGTCGTTTTTCCTGCACCGTTGATACCTACGAAGCCATAGTTTTCTCCTTTTTCAATCTCTAAAGATACATCAAATATTCCGTGTCCATTTCCATAATCCTTAGTCAAATGTTTGATATCAATGTAAGCCATATCGCAAATTCTCCTCTCCAGCAGCCACTGTTTTCTTACGATCATAAAAGTCCATAAAGTAATCTTCCAAAGTAAATTTAATTTCTGAAATAAAATTTACCTTTACCTCACTTAATTCTGTAAAAAATTCTTGCATCTTCTGATCCGTTAAACTTAGTTTAACTTGATTTTGTTCAGGTCTTTTAGTTGGAATAGTAAATTCGGTATTTTCTATAAACTTCTGATAATCCTCAAAACTAGCAAACTCAATTTTGAATGATTTATTCGTACTCTGCTTCAATTCATTGGATTCAACTGTTGAAACCACTACCCCATTCTTAATGATGGCAATGCGATCACATGTTGCATCCACTTCAGTAAAGATGTGACTAGATAGGAGGATTGTTTTCCCTTCTGATTTTTCTTTTAAGATAAATTGAATGAAGCGTTCTTGCATAACAGGATCTAATCCTGAAGTAGGTTCATCTAATATCAATATTTTTGGATTATGCATAAAAGCAGTAACGACCGCTAGCTTTCTTTTGGTCCCAAGGCTCATTTCTTTAATCTCTTTAGAAGTATCTACTTTAAAGAGCTCTTTAAGCTGCTCTGTCCTTGTCATATCAGTAATTTTTCTTTCACTTGCCATGAACTCAATAAATTGGTCTCCTGTCATTCCTTTTGGAAAAGCCAACTCTCCAGGTAAATAACCAACATCTTGTTTAATATTAGCTGCTGATTTCCAACTATCTTTTCCATTAATAGAAAGTTCTCCCTCATCAGCTTTAGAAAAGCCCATTAAGTGGCGAATAGCTGTCGACTTTCCAGCACCATTCGGTCCCAAGAATCCAAAAGCTTCTCCCTCATTTATCTCAAAAGAAACATCAAATATTCCACGTCCATGTCCATAGTCTTTGGTCACATGTTTCACTTCAATAACTGACATCATATTCCTACCTTTCTTTTAAATATCGATTATAAGATAATTAATAATCGTTTCTTTATTTATAAATGTTATAATATTTATTATACTAGTCTCACAAAGGGGGACAAGAGACATATTTTCAGGATCTGATAAATAATTTACATTTTTTCGATAATTGATACTTTCTCTAAAAAGGAGGCCCTATATGCAACAATTAGATTTAAGGGTTCAAAAAACTCATAAGGCACTTATAGAAGCATTTGAAAACTTATTACATGAAAAAGAATTTGAAAATATTTCAGTAACAGAAATATGTGATGCTGCTATGGTTCGACGACCAACTTTCTACAATCATTTCTTGGATAAATATGATTTTATAACCTTTTTTATTAAACATAAAATGAATGAAATATTTGATTTTGCTATCAAAAACTCAAATGAAGAAAAAGACAACTTTTTTATTATTGTTTTTGAACAACTATTGGATCAATTTGATAATCTCTTATATCTCATTTTCAGTATTCAAATGAATGCTAATATCATTTTTGAACTTGAAAGTGTGCGCGAGTACGGGAAGAGCATGCTAGGTAACCGCATAAAAAAAGGAGCTAGTGACGAAGAATTACCCATAGAGCTTAGTTATAAAGGACAGATCATTATGGGGATCACGATTCAATCCGTCTTTTGGTATAAGGAGAAAAGAAATCAAATTAGTCGTGAAGAAATTATTGAACTATATACACAGACTTTAGAAAAATTTAGCTAATCGAAGAATTAAAATGGATTCTATGTCAAGGACAATTTAAAAAAAGAAACCTTATGAAACTAAAATGGATTGAAAAGGACCCTATAAAGGCACTTTTTTAAGTGTCTACTTTAGAGGAAGCATATCAATACATTTCAGGTCTCTTTTTTTGCTCAAAACGGCTGCGTTTTGAACGGGTTTATCAGGGGGATTGGGGGAGCAGCGCGTCCCCCAACAAGGTCGTTTGCGCCACGAAGTGGCTAGCAAACATAGAGCTTGCCAAACCTCCAAGACCGAGCATAATACTAGAAACCGAAAGCGTTTCAGTGTTATGCTCGTTTCTGACCGCTAGGGAAGAAAAACAAGGAGGTGGGACTGTGAGCGAACGAGAGATTTTTGAGGCCACTTTTGCGGAGGCCAAACCGAAGCGAAAAGAGCCGAAACAAATCAGCTTTCGAGTGAGCGAATCCGAATTTGAAAAATTGAAGCGCTCCGCTGAAATTTTTCAAATGAGTGTGCCGGCTTTTGTAAAAAGCAAGGCACAAGGCACTAAGCTCGTGACACCAAACGTGGACCGAGCAGGAGCAATTGAGATTGCCAAACAATTAAGAGCGATTGGTACGAACGTGAATCAAATGGCACGATTCACAAATACAGTCGAAGTGGATCCAGCTACAGCGGCCAACCTAACGGCTGAACTACAGAATATAAGAAAGGGTTCTGTTGCAAAGTTTCAATACTGAGTACAAAAGTCCCATTCTGATACTTTGACTATGCTGGTATACCCATCAAAACTTTAATTTCAGTAGATACCGAAAAGCCGAAGAGCGTTCCATTTCTTC
>NZ_BSUG01000054.1 GCF_030161475.1 Tetragenococcus halophilus subsp. flandriensis
TGATGTGCGGCCCGTCAATAGGACACTAAAAAAATTGAATCATTAAGTTGATAAAAATAATCGAAAGAAAGGTTGATTTTAACGATCCATGCGCCTTTTTTCTTTTTGCCTTCCAATAAAGTGAGAAGAAAATACACACTGGCCCCTTTCCCCAAAACAAAAGCTTCTTAGGCTGCTTGATAAAATCTTTCGTGATAAGTCATCGGAGGTAATACATCTAAACGACGTTGAAAGCGTCGATGGTTATAATAATCAATATAATCGGTAATCATGTCGACTAACTCTTGACGTGTTTCAAACTTTCGACGATAGTATTTCTCCCGCTTAAGCATGCCCCAAAAACCTTCCATAGGCCCATTATCAATGCATTTACCTACACGCGACATACTTTGCGTCATTCCTAAATCACGCAATTTTGTATGAAATTGTTTACTTGTATATTGTTTGCCTCGGTCACTATGAAAAAGCGGGTGCGCATTGGGGGCTGCCGTGACGGCTTGATCTAACGTTTCAGTGACAAGAGAAAGCATCATTTGATCACTAATTTTATAAGCAACCACCCGTCGATCATATAAATCAAGAATCGCACTTAAATAAACCCGATGCTTCTGGTCTCCGTTACCATAATGGAATTCCGAAATATCTGTACACCACTTTTCATTTGGGGCTTTGGCATGAAAGTTACGAGCAAGAAGATTTTTAGCTGTATGATAAGGACGTTTGGCAGGGACTGTAATACTATTAGCTGGCGATTTTATCGTTGATTGAATCCCTTCATAACGACAAATACGCAAAACACGTTTATCACTGACCGCTAGGCCATAACGTCCATAAAGTTCGTCTCGAATGCGCCGATACCCCATGTCTGGATGTTCTTGATGAATTTGTCGAATCCATTGGGCTAATCGTTGGTTTTCACGCTCCCGATCGCTTAATGGATGGTCACGCCAATAATAATAGGCAGAACGTGGCACTTGTAATAGCTGACACAGGGGTTGAATCGCATAGTTTTTTTCTTCGTTCAAGTAACGAATCATTTGATATTCTCTTAAGTGTTGGACTTGCCCGAGCGATTCCTCCTCTCGATTTCTTTCGCCGCTTTTAAAATATCATTTTCCATTCGTAAATAATCGTTATGGCGTTTGAGTTGGGCGACTTCATCTCGCATTTTTTCTTCTGAAGTCCGTGAAGGCAGACTCCCTTTCCGTTTCCCTCGGCGATCTTCTAAACCTGCATAGCCCATCTGTTCATATTTCTCGACCCAATTATGGATATTCTGGTAAGGCACTTGATATTTGATCGCCATGCCCCGATAGTCTTTATCGTTCGCTAAACAGTCTAAAACGATTTGATAACGTTCCTCTTGGGTTGTCGCTCTTGTTTTACTCATGGAAATCTTTTCCTTTCTTGTTGTAAAGTCTCCATAAGTATTATAAACCTTAAGCCATCCTGTAAGCGAACTTGGGCTTCTTAAACCATATTTTTGCGCAATTTCTTCTAAGCTTCCTAATCCATCTAAATAATCCCAAACGGCATGTAGTTTGGTTTCTCTCGGAAAATGTGGCGTTTTTCTTTTATTTTTTAGTCCAGTTGGGCCTTCATTTTTATATCGAATCAGCCATTTTCTAAGCGTCGATACACTTACTTGCGCTTCCTCCGCTGCTCCCCCTTGACTAATTTCATCACGAAGATATTTTTCCACGATAGCCACTCTTTTTTCATAATCCGGTTCTGTACCTCGCATCCTTCATCCCTCCATAAAATAGGATTTCCATTTTTTATTGTCCTATTTATGGTGAGCATATCA
>NZ_BSUG01000055.1 GCF_030161475.1 Tetragenococcus halophilus subsp. flandriensis
CGCGCTCTAAGTTTTGAGCGCGTGCTTTAGCTTTGTCCCCGCTCCTCCTCACTGCTAATCATAAAGCGTTTGGAAGAGAATAATAGGGGTTTTTTTCAAACTGTCCTTGACATAGGGTCCACTTTAGCTTAAATTAGAGCTTTTTTTAAAATACAAGTTTAATGGCTTTATCTTACTGGACTTGCTTGATTTTTTTCTGCTTGTCTTCCTTCTGCAATAAATTCTTCTCTATAATCTGCCGGAACCATTGAACCGCCTGTTGCCCATGCAATATGGGTAGCATTGTCTAATTTGTCTTGCAGATTGTAAGCCTTAATATAATTTTGCCCCGCTTTTGTTAACATTAAAACATACGGACCTGCAACTCCCGCAACAGCCGCTGGTTCTAAGAAAATAGATTCTGTATTATATAGATTCCACAATAACCGTTTAAACGTTTCATCTTGAAGCGTGTAACCAGCACTAAAGTAATAGCGAATCAATTGAGAAACAAGGGCAGAAGTTCTCGGCACAGCCAAACCATCAGCTACTGTAGTTCCGCCTAAACCGATATCTTCTACAGAAACGTTATTAAATCGATGAGAAGCCAAACCAATCAACATACTTGGCATTTTTGTAGGTTCTGCAAAGATACAATGAACATTATCGCCAAAAGCTTGTTTAAGGCCGAATGTCACCCCACTAGGAGCACCACCGATACCACAAGGCAGATAAACAAATAGTGGATGCTCTTTGTCTACTGTAATTCCACTTTGATTAAGTTGATTTTTCATACGATAGCCGCCAACTGTATAGCCTAAAAACAAAGTTTCAGAATTTTCATCATCCACAAAATAGCTTTTAGGATCGGCTTCTGAAAGTTCACGTCCCTTATTAACAGCTAGGGAAAAATTCGATTCGTGTTCAATAACGTTTACGCCTAAATCACGTAAATATTGTCTTTTCCATTCTTTTGCTTCTACAGACATATGAACAGTTACATCAAAGCCTAACTTTCTTCCCATTGTACCAACACTAATCCCTAAATTCCCTGTGGTTCCTACAGTTAAATTATAATTAGAGAAAAAGTTTTGAAACTCTGGACTAGCAAATACAGCATAATCTTCTTTTGTGCTAGTCAACAGGCCGTGTTCTAAAGCTAGCTTTTCAGCGTGTTTCAAAACTTCATAAATCGCTCCTCTGGCTTTAACAGTACCAGAAATCGATAATTGATCATCTCGTTTTAAATAAAAAGAACCTTTAAGATTTTTTTGATACTTTTCATCTAAGAATTGTCGCATATTGGGTATTTCGGTTATCGTTGACTCAATAATGCCAGACGCCTCTTCAGTTTCAGGATATGCTTTTCTTATAAAGCTGGAAAAACGTTGTAAACGTGCTTCTGCATCTTGAATATCATCAAAAGAATATTTTGTTTTTTGATTCGCTTCTTTTATTGGTAATAATTCCTCATTTAACCAAAATAATTCTGTCTCATTTTTAATTGCAGATAAAATATCCTCTTTCTCTAGTGCCATCTAATATTATCTCCTTATAGTAAATGATGTTCTACTATAATATGATAATCATAATTAGGGTTGTTTTGCAAATCATGCCTACCTAAATAATGAAACTATATAATAGTTTTACCCCAATTCCCATAGCAATATCGCGAATTCTTAAATCCGTGGTTAATAATAGTTCCCTGCAATCGTTGTTCATAGAGTAAATGTATTTATTCGTCTTTTAAGATCTCTCTAATACGTGCTTCAGTAAAATCATCGATAACAAAATCGACTAGCCCCGTTCCTTCTAATTTCTTGTGGTTATCGCCTGTGGCCACCGCAATAATTTTATTAGCCTGTGCATTATAAGCGCCTTGTAAACCAATCGGTGAGTCTTCAAAGATCACCATCTGTCTAGGATCAGCGCCTACATTCAAAGCTGCTTGAACGTAAAAATCAGGTGCTGGTTTACTTTTTAGTGTTCCATCATTATAAACCACTTGATGATAGTCAAACCATCGATCTAATTGAAACAATTCAAAATAAAAATCTAAATTTACTTTAGGAGAAACTGTCGCGATATTCATTAGTTGTTGCTTATTCTTTAAAAAATCAAGGTAGTCAGTGACTCCTTCAATTAACTGGGTTTGTTGCTCTTTTAAAACTAAATCACGATAAATCGCTTCCTTTTTTTCTGACAGTTGATTTGCTTTTTCATTCGAAAGCTTCTCTCCTAAAATTGCCTCCATATTCAAATGATTGGTACGTCCATGTATTTGATCGAATTCTTCTTTAGAAAATTTACGCCCTATAAGTTCAAAAATAAATTCTTGCCAAGCCCGTTCATGTAAGGCCGAATCACTAAACAATGTACCATTAAAGTCGAAAATAAATGACCGCATTTGTCCACCCCATTTTTATTTAATCCATTATTTAAAATCATTGTATCACAAATTTCATTTAAAATTACTTTATGATATTTTATAAATCATCTCTTTATTTTTTAAAGTAATTATAATTACTTTCGTACGAAACTAATTATTTTGCGTTAGAAATAATTTATGCTAAATTATAATAAAGATGATGAGTAAATTACTTGATTAAAATTTATGAGAAAGGTGAGTTAGTATGAAAGACAATCGTTTTCCTCAGACCGGGACAGCAACTATTTCACACGTCAAGCAGTTAAAATATAGTATTGCTTTTATTTTGTCTAGTTATTTACTAAGCTTACAGCTTTCTTGGGAAGCAATAGAAAAGAATCATAAAAATTTATTCTCTTTTGTCTTTTTAGGAACAATTTTGTCTATTTTATTTTATCTCGTCTTTTATCATATAAATAAAAAACGAATATTTAATAGCCTAGAATCAAGTATTTCAATGAACATTGCTGGATTATTTGAAACGAATAAAAGCCCTATAAGCTTAATGTTCAAAAGTATTACCCGAAAAGAAATAAATGATAATAAAACGAAAAATACTACGATTCCTCTCTATCCTTTGGCAAAAGGAAAATTAAAAGATATCGAAGAAGTAGATGATAGTGTTTATTCTAATAAAACTTTAGGGGGTGGCTTTGCGGTTACGCCTTTTGAAGGTAATGTTTATTCACCAGTTGATGGTAAAATTGTAAGTTTATTTCCGACTAAACACGCTATTGGTATTCAAGATGAAAATAATATCGAATATTTAATTCATATAGGAATTGATACCATTGATTTAAATGGACATGGTTTTCATAATACGGTCAAATTAAACCAAAATGTCAAAGCCGGTGATCTACTTACAGAGATGGACTTAGACTACATTCTTACTAAAAAGAAAACGACAGATATTCTCTTTAGTACACTCTCGCCAAATTTAATTGAGTCACTAGATTTGGTCGATGATAAAAGAGTTGGTTTGAACGAATCTATCGGAAAAATCACTTTAAAATAAATTTGGATACAAAAAAGCGACAAACACTGGTAATTCAATGTTTGTCGCTTAGTTTTAATACCGGCGGTCGGGGTCGAACCGACACGCCCTTAACGGGCACTGGATTTTGAGTCCAGCGCGTCTGCCAATTCCGCCACGCCGGCAAAATACTATTAGTACTAAGGCGGTAACCGGATTTGAACCGGTGATAAAGGTTTTGCAGACCTCTGCCTTACCACTTGGCTATACCGCCATCATACTATTAAAAATCCCATTTTTCAATAGGAAACCTAACTGGGATAGCTGGATTCGAACCAGCGCATGATGGAGTCAAAGTCCATTGCCTTACCGCTTGGCTATATCCCAATAATGCTAAGGGCGAATAGTGGGGATCGAACCCACGCGTGCCGGAGCCACAATCCGGTGCGTTAACCACTTCGCCATATTCGCCATGGCAGGGACAGCAGGGATTGAACCCGCATCGACGGTTTTGGAGACCGTTGTTCTACCATTGAACTATGTCCCTATAAATGGAGGAGAAAGGATTCGAACCTTTGAACCCGAAGGAACGGATTTACAGTCCGCCGCGTTTAGCCACTTCGCTACTCCTCCATAATGGATCGAGACAGAATCGAACTGCCGACACACGGAGCTTCAATCCGTTGCTCTACCGACTGAGCTATCGATCCAACACTGTAAAATTAAAAACAACGGTCTGGACGGGACTCGAACCCGCGACCTCCTGCGTGACAGGCAGGCATTCTAACCAGCTGAACTACCAGACCGTATGGAGGTTATAGGGCTCGAACCTATGACCCTCTGCTTGTAAGGCAGATGCTCTCCCAGCTGAGCTAAACCTCCAACTATCAGTCAATGGTCCGTACGGGATTCGAACCCGTGATACCGCCGTGAAAAGGCGGTGTCTTAACCTCTTGACCAACGGACCAAACTTAGTTACGGAGAGTAAGGGATTCGAACCCTTGAGACAGTGAATACCATCTACATGATTTCCAATCATGCTCCTTCGGCCTCTCGGACAACTCTCCAAGCTCAAAGAAGCCCAAACTCTTCAAATAATATTCTCATTAGAGAACTCCGGCAGTAGGACTCGAACCTACGACATCATGATTAACAGTCATGCGCTACTACCAACTGAGCTATGCCGGAATAATGCGTGGCGATGTCCTACTCTCACAAGGGGAAGCCCCTCACTACAATTGGCGCTAAGAAGCTTAACGACTGTGTTCGGCATGGGAACAGGTGTCTCCTTCTTGCCATCATCACCACACAACTTGACGTTGAGTGAACCTTTTGGTTCCCTCAAAACTGGATGAAAAACAATTTCAATTAACCGACAATCCAAACCTTTGTGGTTAAGTCCTCGATCGATTAGTATTCGTCCGCTCCAACCCTCACGGGTCTTCCACTTCGAACCTATCTACCTGATCTTCTCTCAGGGATCTTACTTTCTTTTAGAAAAGGGAAATCTCATCTTGAGGGGGACTTCACGCTTAGATGCTTTCAGCGTTTATTCCTGCCCTACTTAGCTACCCAGCGATGCCGTTGGCACGACAACTGGTCCACCAGCGGTAGGTCCATCCCGGTC
>NZ_BSUG01000056.1 GCF_030161475.1 Tetragenococcus halophilus subsp. flandriensis
AATCAACGTGTCGCTAAGGCAACAAAGGAAAAGAAATAGTCATAGAATTTCGAAAAAATTACACAATTCGAAATTGGATGAGTGTTTGCTTTTCTAGAAAAGTGAATTATGAAATTGGTTCATCTATTGTTCCATTTACACTTTTTTCAGCATCAAAAAAAGAACTTGCTATTTGTAATTCAATTTTAAACGATTTTATTTGCTGTAATTTTTTCCTAACAATATTTTGGTTCCCGACGCCATAAGGAGAAATAAACAAAACTTGTTTTCTTTTTTTTGTTCGAATCGTTTCCGAAGCCGATAAAAAATGTAAAGCAATATAGGCGATCTCCTCGTCTGGAAAATTTATATCTAGAGAATTTTGTAAATAAGCGCTACCGTAAACAGCAACATTATAAATGAAAGGAAACTTACTTTTAATTTCTCCTAATAAAGGGTTAGATAAATATTGGCGATAAAGTGCTCGTTTATATAACGCGGAGAGATGATTTTGTAAGTCATAAATAATGTTTTCGTCTTTCGTAAAGTCAATATAAAACGTACTGTAGATATTTCTCAACATTTGTTCAACTGTTTTTTTCAGATAGTGATTATTTAAACCCTCATCAGTAAGGACAGTTCCTGCATACATACGATAAATATAAGCAAACTCTTCTTTTGGAAGTTCAATATTAAAGTTTTTTTCTAACAATTTAACTAATTCGGTCGCTAAGTGACTACTTTTTTTATCAATCATCGTAGATAGCTGAACATTTAAGTAACTTCCTTTACTTATACGTTCAATTAATACTGCAATATGTAAAATAAACGTGATTGTAGAAAAATCATTCATCTCAATATTTTCTTTTCTATGAAAAGAAACGATTAATTTTGAAAGTTTACTCAAATTACTTGTTTCAAAATAATCTGAATAGGCCTCTAAATTTAATTTATTTTCTTCAACTTCCTGATTTAAAAACTGATTAAATACTTTCCGCTTATCTTCTTCTTTACCTTGGATAAATAATCGATTATTTTTTCTTTGAATAGGAGAAGATTTGTTATCTTTTATCAACATCTCATTAAGTTCTTTTATATATCTATTTAAGGTAGATTCACTAATAAAAAATGCATCAGCTAAATCATAAAAATTACAACTTTTATGGTCTAACAATTGTATAAGCAATTCATAAAGAATATCAGGACTCTCGTCTTCTATTTCTCTTTTTATATCATTTTCTAACTGACTTTTAAGCCAAAACCCAACACCATTTTTTGAACGAATTTTATTATCCCCTAAAAGTAAATTAATCTGTTGGATATCATTACGAATCGTTTTAGTAGATACTTCCAGGGTTTCTGCTAATTTTTTAGCTGTTAATGGTTGCTCAGCAACAGATAAATATTTTACTAATCTCTTTTGTCTATAGTGTAGGACGTCAGGCATAGAATTCCTCCTTTTAAAAGTATTCCAAATGATTGTTATAATTAATTTCTAACCGATAACAATTCGTTATGTTATGTACAGTTAACAAACAGAACTGCATTAAACACAGCTCTGTTTGTTATTATTTAGCGTTTTATTTTTCTTAATTAAATTTCTTCAAACAAATGTATATTTCATTTAGAATCTGCTTCATTTTCTAGTCTAATTAAATTCTTTTCATATACCCTTAAAAACGGATAATATACCAAACCGTCAATAATAATTAATAAAATAACAAGTACAACAGCACGCCAGTCCATTGTCGATAGAAATGCACCAATCGGCGCAGGCATCTGCCAAGAAAATACTGCAAAAGTTTTTCCTACAATTCCACCAGCCATACATAAATAGGTAACTAAACCATTAAATACGGAAGTAAAAATAAATGGAAAGAAAAAGATTGGATTCAACATTAAAGGCGTACCAAAGATGAGTGGCTCAGAAAGACCAAATATCGAAGGGATAAATCCAACTTTGCCAACTGTGTTTAACTGCTTTGATTTTGAACGCATCATTAATAAAGATAAGGCTAAAACGGAACCAGAACCCCCGATAATGACAAAATAAGTCCAAAATGGCGTGGTAAAGATTCTTGATAAATCACTACCTGCGACTTTTTCAGCCGCATTAATGGATAAATTCCCATCGCGAATAGGTCCTAATACTCCAGCTAAAGAAGCATCATGGATACCAAAAAACCACAGTAGATGTATTAAAAAAATACTTAAAATTGTAAAAGGTAAACTATCTGCTGCCGAGAAACTTGGCGACATCGTCTCATATATAAATTGGACAACCGTCGTATCGAAAATATGGAAAATAACAAACAAAATCGAAAAAAATCCCATAATAATAATCCCCGGGACTAATGCAACAAAAGTTTCTGACAAAGAAGCTGGAACACTATCTGGCATACTGATATAGCCAATATTATTCTTACGCATCCAGTGATAGCTTTCTACAGTAACAATTGCTACAAAAAGTGATATCAAAATACCTCGACCATCCAAAAATCCAATTTCAGCTTCATTTCCTTCAAATCCCATTTTCAAGGGGGTTAATACTAACATTAAAAATCCAACAACAGCAAACATCATGGGTCTTAAAATATCTTCTTCATAATGACGACATAGAAAATATACTACCCCCATACAGATAAATAAAGACATCGCATTCAGAGTTAATCCACTAATCCAGTTTAATGCCAAACTATTTTTTTCTGCAAAATCTGCCCAGGCGAGTAAAAAACTATTGGTCGTATCATCTGTTACAGGTGCTGCATTTAAGATAATTGGAATAGAACCAAATAAAGTGATCGGTAATATCGATAAAAAAGCATCTCTAATGGCTTTTAAATGTCTTTGTTGGCTTAATTTATTAGCCATCGGAGAGATATAGCGATCCATTTTGTCAGTAATACTATCGAAATCCATCTCTATCTACTCTCCAATCAATTTTTTTATATCTTCATATACACCTTCTCCATCCATAATGCCATACTTCATAGGAGAAATTGGTTCAACAGGTACATTAACTGAAGCTTCAATTTGTGGTTTTAAAAAGCGTATTTGAGGGCCAATTAAAACTAAAGATACATCATTCAAATGATCCTTGTACTCTGCTTCGCTATAAGCTTTTACTTCTAAAGAATTGTCTGAAGCCTTTTCAATTTTTTTAGCCAGCATTCCTGTAGTCATTCCTGCATTACAAATTAGCATGATCTTTTTCATGGTTATATTCTCCTTTAACTTAATCAAATATTTTTCTTTCAACTTTTTCTCCGTTACTTTCTATAACTTCTTTGAACCAATAATATGACGCCTTAGGTTTACGTGCCTGATTCTGCTGAAAATTAACGGCTACTAATCCATAGCGTTTTTCCACACCATTTTTCCATGAATAAATATCAAAAGATGCCCAAGCAAAGTATCCACGAATATCTGCTCCATAATCTATAGCGTTCATAATTGCACTCAAGTGGTCATTCATAAATGAAATACGATAGTCATCATTGACTTGATCCACTTCGATATTTTCTCGAACGCCAATCCCGTTTTCTGTTACATAAATAGGCAAATGGTACCTGTCCCAAGCTTCTATCAATCCATCTTGTAAACCTTTAGGATAAATTTCTGTATCCCAAGCCGTAAATTCACTATTTGGATCTCTCACTTGTTCAAACCATCCTTTAATCACTACCTTACTTTGCCCAGGTTTTCCAGAATGGTTAAAAACTAATTGTGTTTCTCCAGAGGTATAAGGTTTGACCAATGTGCGGGCGTAATAATTTAATCCAATAAAATCAACGGTATTTTCTTTTATAATTTTTAAATGCTCTTCTTTTATAAATCGAATATCGTAATCTTCGGATAACTTAGCAATTAAATCAATAGGAAATTCTCCTAAAACAGCCGTATCTAATACCCAATTATTGCTATAGTTGTCTGCGTAACGCATTGCAATACGTGTTTCAATGGAATCATCCACTCCATTTACTGGCGTATAGCTGTGTACGATTCCTATTTCTCCTTTGTATCCCTTCTCATGGAAAGCACGTACACCTAACGCACTAGCGTACATAACATTATAAGCCGCTATCATTGTTTTTTGTACATCTTTAAAGCCAGGGGGATAATTTCCTATAAAGTAACCATTAGCAACAAACCATTTAGGCTCATTAAAGGTCGACCAATAATACACTTTATCCCCAAAATGTTCAAAACAAACTTTAGCATAGTGCTCAAAGGCGTAAGCTACTTCTAAATTCAGCCAACCTCCCTCATCTTCCCAATATTGGGGTAAATCCCAATGATATAATGTTACAAAAGGCTCAATACCATTTTTATGACATGCATCTAATACATTTTGATAAAATTTAATTCCCTCAGGATTGATATCGCCTTCTTTATTTTTAATAATCCTTGGCCATGATAATGAGAAACGATAAGCTGTCTGTCCGCCTTCTTTCATCATTCGAATATCTTCTTCATAGTGATGATAATGATCACTGGCTACGTCCCCGTTTTCTAAGTTGTTTTCATGTAAATAGCGGTCCCACATAGATTCTACTTTTCCATCTAAATTCCATGCACCTTCGCATTGATAAGAAGCTGTTGCTCCACCCCATAAAAAATTAGTTTTCATCGATAATCTCCTTCCATTTATATAATTCTCCTAACTCTCCAACCATATCTACTGCAATATCTGTCGATGATAAATGCCCTTCTGCATGTACCATTAATAAATCTACATCTTTCATACGTTCTTCAGCGGATAGTTTTCGTAACATTTCTGCATGCGCGCGATGCCCTATACTCAATTCTTTTTTAGCTAATTCATATTTTTGGTTAAATGTCTCAAGGTCGCCTTTTTTTACTGCCTTAAGGGCTTCGTAAGCTTCACTTTTAGCATTACCAATATGTAGAATAATCGCCATAGAATCTAATTCATTGCTGTTATTTACTTCGTCCATTTCATCTCTCCTTCCTTTTTTTCTACAATAATCATAAAGCGTTTGCAAAAATAATTAAAACTAATATTTTCCACTTTTAAAGTAGAAAAAAATAAAAATGGTAAGCATATTGAATTCCTTTATTTATATGTATAATAAATAAACTTCAGAAAATTTGTTTTTTCTGAAGTTTATTTTTCTTTATAGCGTTTAAAATTATTTTTTACTGAAGAATACCTAAACTGTCGCCTATTCTTAATTTAAATATGAATTAACTCGTTTTCATAAGGAATCGATGGCTGAGCACCATAGCGTTGTACAGTTAAAGAAGAAGCTTTATTCCCATAATTAATCGCTTCTTCCATATTACTCATATCTGTCGATAGCTTCGTTACCAAAGCTCCAATAAATGTATCTCCAGCAGCTGTCGTATCTTTGGCTTCCACATTATAAGATGAAACAAACCCACTTCTAACATTACTAAAAGAATAAAAAGCCCCTTTACTCCCTAATGTAACAATCAAAACTCGTATGCCCATTTGATGGACGATTTGAGCTGCAGTGTATAGTTCTTCTTGATTCGTTACTTTAGTTCCCGTAATTATCTCTAATTCTGTTTCATTGGGGATGAGGATATCCGTTAATTGGATAAGTTCTTCAGAAATTTGCTTAGGAGCTGGTGCTGGGTTAAGAATTGTAGTTATATGCATTTGTTTGGCAATTTCAAAACCTTTTTTAATACTCGACAAATTTGTTTCTAACTGGGCGATTACATAGTCACTTTCAGTAATCAATGAACTTACTTCAACTATATGGTCATCAGAGATCTTTTGATTTGCTCCTCCATGAATAATAATACTGTTTTCTCCTTTATCATCGACCATAACGTATGCACTGCCTGTTCTAATATTTTCTAGTTGTTTAATTCCGTGTATCTTTATATTATCTTGTTCCAACAATTCAAGAATCGTTTTCCCAGCAGCATCATCACCTAAAGCTCCAATAAAGCTTACAATTCCGCCGTTTCTTGCTGCGGCAATTGCTTGATTGGCTCCTTTACCGCCGCCGCCCGTAAACATTTCTTGGGAATGCACAGTTTCGCCAGGCATTGGTAAACGCTCTGTCCTAATAGTAGTATCAAGGTTCATACTACCTAATACTGTAATTTTACTCATGTATGCTTTTCTCTCCAATTCCATCTGTTGTCTCTTTGGGACAACTAACAAATTTTTTCAAAACATATCATTGCTACTTAACTTTAATTAATATTTATTTTTCTAAGTTTCCCGCTAGACACAAGCCTTTATAAGTAAAAAAGGAGTACTTAATAGCGTCTTCTCTTATCCCCGATAACGTATTAATGAGGTGCGAAAAAAAGCTTCAGGAATATAATATTTATTTTGAGCTAAAAGTTTACCATCATTTGAATATAGATCTTCTGTTAGTAAAATTAGCTTCTGATCTTCAGGAAATTTCCTACGAAAACTATTAACATCTCGAGACGATACCGTTACAGTTAAATGTGAGTTTAAAGCTTCTTGATAAATATCTTTTTCTAAGAAACGAATAATTTGCTCATTATCCTCTAAATCAAACCCAAATTGTCTTACAGTCTCCGGTAAAATAATTGAAAATAAATTAGCGACATTTTGTTCATAACTTTTATACCAAACATTCAAAGTCAAGTAAGTCAAATCCTGTACCTGAAACAATTTATCTGTAAAAACACTACTAGGGTTTTTATAATAGTATGCATCTTTTGCAGTAATTTGTTCTAACGGCAAATTAAGACTTTCCATAATAGGACAACTAAAATTACTAAGCCCCCTGTGATTCTCCTTAGAAGTATTAGGGGACACGAAGTGGCCTTGGCCATGGACACTACGAATCATTCCATCTTCTTTTAGCAGAGAAAGAGCAGTCCGTAAGGTCACTCGACTAATTCCAAAATCTTGTGTCAATTTTTCTTCAGAAGGTAATTTTGATCCCGGCGGGAATTGGGACCGTTTGATCATCAACATCATCTGATTATAGATTTGAACATACTTAGGCGTATGGTGCATTTTATCTTCATCCCTTACAAGTGATATTTAAACATAGCATCTCTATTGTACCATAAGCCCTAATTTTTCTACTTTAAAGTTTTCGTTTGAATTCAATAAAAGATCCATAGTCTTCTCTTCCATCAGCCTTAAAAGAACTGGTTGGAATAAATTTTTTTGATGTTAACAATCTTATCATACTTTGATTAGAATGGTTTGTAACAACTTTTTCTTGTTCTGTCTGTTTATTTATTGCTGTACAATCCAAAATGTCTTGTAATATTAATTTAGCTAAACCCTGTTCTTTATACAAAGAGCTCACTACAAGACGATGAATATTTACTGTTTCTCCTTTCACTGACACAGTGACACAAGCTTCAGCTTTCTTACCGTAGAGCCAAAGCTTTTTTTGCCGAATGTCTGATTCTACAATTTCTGAAGCAGGGTAGTCTCTATTCCATTGAGTGACTCCATTAGTTTTCATCTGATTTTTACCATCTTCAATAAGATTTAGAACTTGAGACAAATCTTCAATTGTCGCTAATCTTTTTATTATTTTCGCCATTCTTATTGGAAGACCATTAATGATAAAATGACAGACATTATCACTCCGAAAATCATCGGTATTGAAGTTCGTTTAATAATTTGAACTGGTGAAAGCTTAGTAGTTCCAGCTACAATTAAGACTACTGCTGCAACTGGTGATACTGCTCTTAATAAGTTTCCTGAAAGTTGCATTGGTACTGACAAAGTCACAGGGTCAATACCCGCTGCATCTGCTAGTGGAATTATTAATGGAATCATTGCAAATAGTAAAGCGGTCCCACTTCCACTTAATAGTACAATAATAGCAGTGAAAATAACCATAACTGCTGGTAATAAAATTCCTGATCCATCAACGCTTGTCATGGCGCTTTGAACCAAATCAATAATTCCAATCGAAGTCAATCCTTGAACAAAAACTTGTGCAGCTACCAATAGAGCTACTACGCTCATAACATCGCCCATTCCATTAAAAAAGGCACTTGTCTCTTGTAGTACATTTTTCAAAGTTTTCTTGTTAATAAATTCTACTAATACCGCCGCGATAAAACTAATAATACTTACTACTTGTACACTTATATTCAACTCAGTTCCTACAATGATATTCACTACAAAAACTATCAATAATAAAATAATTGGTAGTAAAGGCAAAATTCCATAAATAAAACCTTTAAACCCAGTGTACATGAAAGTTTCTTCTGTTTGATCTTTATCTGAACCATTTTTTTCTAATTCATCAGCATAAGTTAAAACTTCATTTTCTTTTTTATCTTCATGTTTCTGCCAGAAATAGTGAACTAAAGCTATTGCTAAAAGAGTCGGTATAGAAACTATTGCATGATTTGTAAAAACATATTCAGTTGCACTTATTCCTAATTGAGCAGCAATCGCTACATTATCTGAACCTAAGGGTGTAGGCACGATTGTAGCAGATGTCGCAATCACTGCTGCTGAGCTGAACCTTGAGACACCAGCTGCCCGTAAAACCGGATACAAAGTAGCTAATAAAATAATTGCCAAATTCGAAGCACTTGGAATAACAAGCGATAACAGGTTCCCTATCAAAAATACAATAGGAATCAAAAAATAGACAGATTTAATCTTAGAAATAGGCTTGGTCAGTGCATGCACTGTTACTTGGTTAGCTTTAATATGATTCATATAAGCACTATATCCACCTAAAATCAAAATAACAAATCCGGGACCAACTAATGTATCTGAAAATTGATCAACAATGGACTGAAAAGGATCTAACCAGCTGATTCCAGTACTTTCCGTAATCTCTAAATTACGTCCCATAAGAAGTGCAACGTACATTAATCCAACGCCTAAAAGTAATAACGTCATCTTTATGTCATTTTTCTTTAACAACATGTATACTAAAATTCCAACCGTAATTAGACCAATACCGCAAGTTATAATAACTTCCATTATTTTTCCTCCTAAATTAAACAGCTTTTTCCAAAGCAGTAACAAACCATTCTTCAAATTGTTTTGAATCAACAGATACAGCAACTTTAGCGTTATTAGGTAATTTCAAATAATTTTTTAAATCAATTAGTGAAACGCCAGCTGTCAGCTTTCCACTAGTTTCTATTTCAACTCGTGTAGTTACTTCTTCAAAAATTTCTGGTTTTAATATTAATGCGATAGCTAGTGCATCATACATATTTAATCCGCTTGCAAAGCTACCTCCTCGATATTTAGAAAATAATTGATAGAACATATCTCCGGTTTTATTTAATCTTTTTATTTTTTCCGAAGTTTCTGGCATCACTTTAGCTTGTCGTCCTACTTGCATCGGAGCTACTCGTATTTTTACTCCGCTATCAAAAACCATCTTGGTAGCTTCTGGATCAGAGGCAAAATTAAATTCCGACAATACACCGAAGTTCCCTCTATCTAGAGTACCGCCCATCACAACAATTTCTTCAATTTTCTCTAAGTCTTGCGGATATAAATGAATAAATAACGCAATATCCGTTAGTGGACCAATTCCAACTAGAGTAGTGTTGGTTTTATTTTGACTAACAATTTGATGCATGGCTTCAACTGCTGTTAAAAATGAGTCAACTGATTTCGTCGCTTTTGGAAAGTTAAACCCTTCCATTCCTGTTTTCCCATGAACATTGCTAGCTTCAATGGTTTTTCGTATCAAAGGTTGTTGGCTCCCAGCTACAATCTTTATATCCTTATTAAAAAATGTTAATAATTTTTCGGTGTTAGCAATTGTATTTTGTATACTTACATTCCCAAATAAAGGACAAATAGCCTGTACATCAAGTTCCTCACTAAAAGTTGCCAAAGCTATTGCAACTGCATCATCAATACCTGGATCAGTACTTATAATTACATTTTTTTTCATATAGATTATTCCTTTCAATTATTAAAGATAAGCGCTTTCTTTAAAGAAAGAATACAACATTGTATTAAATAAGTCAACGTCATATTTCAAAAGTAAAAATTGTAATATTTTAAATTAAAAATTTTTTATTATAGCTAAATAGTGTAGTTGAGTATTAAGGCTATTTTCATTTACTAATACATAATAAAAAAGCTGATAATAATAATTGAAGTGACCTCCAAAAGTTAGATTGTAAAACTAACTTTTGGAGGTCACTTCAGGTTAATATCACTATCAACTTATTTATAAAATATACATCCTTCACTTGTTCTTTTGTAAATGAATTAATTTCATAATTCATTGCCTTGTTAAAACCTTGATATGACAATACGTTCAAAAAACACAAAAAAGGAACCTCCCCATATGGTACAATTAGGTTGTCCTAGACAGACAAGTACTTCAGGAGGGATTCCTTATGTCTATTATACAACAACCAACCTTATTTGACATCGATTATTTAGAAAAATTGGATATTCAGGAGAAGTATAAAGAAATTTTCTCCCCAATCGATTGGACAAAAGTGTTAGATCTATTCCAAAAAGATTCGAATATCGGACCGTCGATTACAGTAAACTATGAAGCACTTCTTCGCTCTTTAATGGCACGTATTGACCAGAAAATTCCTACACAAAAGGCCTTGATTCAACGGTTGAAAAGTGATTTACGCT
>NZ_BSUG01000057.1 GCF_030161475.1 Tetragenococcus halophilus subsp. flandriensis
CTCAAGTTTCGCACATAAAAAAATAGGATAATCCATTGCCAGATCTGGGCCTGCATTGAATTCAATCGCCTTCTTGACTTTTTTAACAAAAGATACAAAAAGAACTCGCTTTGTTTTATAATTGATTTACCACAAATCAAAGACAAAGGAGTTCTTGCCCTTATGATACACTTAAAAGCCATCAAAAATCAATTACCAAATGAAGTAAAAGCGACTTTTTCCGAATTAAAGGTGCCTTCCTTTTTGCGTCAAGCTCACATCCACAAGCAAAAAGGCTATTCCGTCGCAGTCATCTTTACTTTTCTTTTTTCTTTAGTCTTTAAAGGCAAATCGCTTCATCAAGTCCTTTCTGGACGTGAGGCGGACCAATGGATGAAAAAAGATACGGTCTATCGTTTGATGAACGATCCTCACAATAACTGGCGGACCTTTCTTCTTCGTTTCAGTACTTCGGTGATCGAAAAGATCCATCGTCTGACGGATCCTCAAACTCATCTACGCACCTTGATTTTAGACGATTCTACCTTTTATCGAAATCGGAGTCAAAAAGTCCCTGGTTTAGCCCGTCTATGGGATCATGCCTTGCAAAAAGGCTACAAAGGATATCGTATGCTCACGTTGGGCTTTTCCGATGGGTATTCGTTTCTGCCTATTGATTTTAGTTTGCTTTCTGGCAATAAAAAAGTCCAGCCCACCATCTCTGTACAAGACCAGCGAACCGTGGGCGCTCGTCGATTCAAAGAAGCGCAGCGTCCCATGCCTGAAGTGGCGGTTGAAATGGTGGCACGTGCCCTTGATCAGGGCATTTATGCCACGCATGTGCTCATGGACAAGTGGTTTACTTGTCCGAAAATGATCGATCGGTTACACGATTTAGGCATTCATACGATAGGGATGATGAAAAACGGAAAAACAAAATATCTCTACCAAGGGCGTTTTTATAAATTAAGCGAACTCTACCAAAAATCGACGGAAGAAGTAACTGCTGAAGCTATTCTTTCGTCCATTATCGTCCAGCCCTGTGCTGGTCAGCATCCTGTGAAGATCGTTTTTGTGAAAAACCACAGTAAACAAAGTGCCTGGTTAGCCATTATGACGGATGATCTGACGCTGTCTTCTCAAGAGATCGTCAAAACCTATTCTTTACGGTGGGATATCGAAACATTCTTTAAAGCATCAAAATCACTGCTTCATTTAGCGCAAGAAACACAGACACGGAATTATCAAGCCCTGCTCTGTCACACGACCATTGTATTTACCCGTTATATTCTCTTGAGCTGGCAACAACGCTGTGCCAATGACGAGCGGACACTGGGCGGCTTATTTTATGAACTCGCAGATCAGATGAAAGAACTTGATTGGTCTGTGGCATTGCTTGAGTTGGTCAAGATCATTCAGGCTGTCAGCGAAAAAGCAGAAAGTACACTACAAGACTTTATTGAAAGTCAACTACAACACTGGATCGATACGCTACCCAACTATATCAAGGGTTATCTACCGAATTTGGTGTGCGAAACTTGAGT
>NZ_BSUG01000058.1 GCF_030161475.1 Tetragenococcus halophilus subsp. flandriensis
TAAAATGGTCCCTATAAAATAGACACTGATAAAAAACCCCCTTTAAGCGGTATTTATCATTCTGTTTTATAGGGGCTGTTTTTTATGTACAATAGAGGGAGAGAAACATTTGATTTCGTTTGATCCAGTGTATCGTTGAACTGTTCGCGAGAATTTAAGAAACGACCTTGAAAAAAATTTTTTATCAAATAAGGAGTGGCAATAAAGATGGGCAAAAACTATTTCACGGAAGAACAAGTGGCGATGCTAAAGTTGAATCCCCATGTACAGAAGGTTTCAGCCAAAGCCATTACTTATACGGAAGCTTTCCATCAATGGTTTTACCAAGAATACCAAGACGGGAAATTGCCTACTGTTATCTTTCAAGAAGCTGGATTTGATACGAAAGTATTAGGAAAAGAACGAATCAAGGGTTTCGCGAAACAAACGAAAAAGATGGCCCAACGTGTGGAAGGCTTTACGGATCTCCGTGCGCAAAACTCGGGCAGACCAAGAACCAAGGACTTCACGCCAGAACAAGAACTCGATTATTTACGACACAAAGTCGCTTTACAAGAACAACAGATTGACGCACTAAAAAAAACGAATTTTATCAATCGCAAAGCAGCACGAGCTACACCCAAGAAAAATTCCAACTCATCCAAACCTTGACCGAACGAGACAATAACTTATTAAATATCACCTGGTTATGCGAAATCGCCCAAGTTTCAAGGTCGGGATTTTATGCTTGGAAAGAAAATGCGGACAAACGAGCCCAACGTGAGGCACAAGATCGTGCCGATTTTGAATTGATTCTAGCCGCCTATCGTTATCGTGGATTTAAGAAAGGGTCACGAAGTATTTACATGCGTTTACTGCACACAGGGGCACGAATGAATCGGAAAAAAATTCAACGCCTAATGCGAAAATATGGCCTATCTTGTCCGATTCGCAAAGCGAATCCCTACCGTAGAATAGCCAAAGCGGTAAAAGAACATGCGATTTTTCCCAACGTGTTAAATCGCCAATTTAAAGCGACAGGCCCTAAGACGGTTTTACTAACAGATGTGACCTACTTATTCTATGGTCGCCAACAAAAAGCCTATTTATCTACCATTAAAGATGCTTATACCCATCAAATTTTGGCTTATACGCTTAGCTCTTCGCTAGAAGAAGATTTTATATTGGAAACCATCCATCAGTTGTATGAGAAGCATTCATTGCCGAAAAATTTTAACGCCTTGATCCATTCCGACCAAGGCGTACACTATACCAATAGACAATTTCAAACGTTGGTGCAAAACCAACAGCTTCGTCAATCCATGTCCAGACGAGGGAATTGTTGGGACAACGCCCCTCAAGAATCTTTTTTTGGTCATATGAAAGATGAACTCTCCGATTTAGCTGGGCTAGACTCTTATGCACAAGTCCAGACAATGATAGACGACTACATGGATTACTATAATAATGAACGTTATCAATGGACCTTGGCGAAGTGTGCTCCCAATCAATATGCACAATATATTAAAACCGGGGATCATCCACTTCAATCTCTGCATCTAAAGAGACAGAAGTAAAAGTGCTGTTCGCTTCATCCAAGATTTCGCTTATTTCTTGGTTATACTTATTTAACAGCGTCTGTAATACGTTTGGAGGGTATATTTCTCTAACGTCCAAGTGAGGACCAAAAAACAAGACATACAAAAGGAATTCGCGCTCAAACGTCGTGTCTACTGTATTTGTTTGTAGAAAGGCCCATAAGTTATCAACTAAATCCTTCTCCTCCCGCAACTGATTTCTCACTGTTTGATAAGCTATAAAATAGTGCTTTTGTTCTTCGACGGTTAACGAATCAAAATATTCCACCATAAAACTGGGGTAGTTCCCTCTTTTGTGATTTTCAACAAACAGCAAAAATTCGGCGGTATCCAAGTGACGCCAATCTTTTTTATCAAACATAATCTTATATTGGAAGACAAAAGCACGCGCTCTAAGTTTTGAGCGCGTGCTTTAGCTTTGTCCCCGCTCCTCCTCACTGCTAATCATAAAGCGTTTGGAAGAGAATAATAGGGGTTTTTTTCAAACTGTCCTTGACATAGGGTCCACTTTA
>NZ_BSUG01000059.1 GCF_030161475.1 Tetragenococcus halophilus subsp. flandriensis
GGCTCTATAATTTCTAGTGTTGGTAGACAAGAATGATTTTCTTGTAGCCCATACGAGTTTTTTTATGTTTTCTGAGCAAAATAGAAAACAGACACCTTGAAAACTCGTAGAATAAAGGTACCAAACAAATATCCAAAGGAGTGTTTCAAGATGTCCATCTCTCATTATACTAAAGAAATCCTAGATATCCTAGATGTAAACCTAACTTTTGCAGAAAATTGTTTTCAAAAAGAAGCCATCAACGGCGACATTTGTTTTGTCTTTTATGGTCAGCTTTCTTATCGTCCGCAAGCTTGTTTCCACTGCGGCGAAGAAGAAACCGCCTGTTTAATGAAATGGGGCTTCAAGGAGGTGACAATTCAACTCAACGATGTGAGTGAATACAAAACCTTACTTAAAATGAAGAAACAACGCTTTCGTTGTAAAACTTGCGGGAAAACGTCTATCGCCGAAACCAGTGTCGCAGATCGTCATTGTTCGATCGCTCGTCGTGTCAAACTCGCCATTGCAGAAAAATTATCGCACCCCTTATCGATGTCGATGGTCGCTCGGTTGAAGCATGTTTCGCCGACAACGGTTTTACGTGTGCTTCACAGTTTTAAACCCAAACAGCTATCACCCAATACTTCCTTACCAGAAGTGCTTTGTTTTGATGAATTTCAATCGGTCAAACGGGTTTCCGGTGCCATGAGTTTTATCATGATGAATGGCCAAACGCGGCAGCTCTTAGAGATTGTCGCCAATCGACAACTGCCTCATTTAGAAGCATATTTTGCACGTTATCCTCGAGAGGAAAGAGCCAAGGTGCACTATGTCGTTTCGGATTTTTACAGTCCGTATGCGTCTTTAGTCAAAACCCTTTTTCCTAATGCCCAGTTAGTCATTGATCGTTTCCACATGAGCCAACATATTGGACGAGCTTTCCAACAACAGCGGAAACAAGTGATGAACACCTTTAACCGTCGGCAAAAGGAATATAAGCACCTTAAGAAATACTGGAAACTTCTACAGAAAAAAGCTTGGGCACTGGATTACAAAAAACGATATTGGCGGCCTAGTTTTCGGGATCATTTAACCGAGCAAGAGATTGTCGACCGCTTATTAAGTTATCATTCCACGCTTAGACAAGGCTATAAAATCTATCAATCGTTCCTTTCTGCATTTCATAAGCAAGATATCGAACGTTTGGATCAATTATTAAAAACCGATTTGTCTCAGCTTCCTGACCCGTTTCAGCCCGTAGTCAAGACCCTTCGCAAGTATCGACAAGAGATCCGGCTGGCTTTAACGGTGCCTTACTCTAATGGTCCTTTAGAAGGTTTAAATAATCATATTAAAGTCCTAAAACGAGTCGCTTATGGTTTCCATAGCTTTGAGAACTTTCGGCAACGGATCTTTTTATACCGAGGAAAGTATTTCCAACCCGGACCCTTACCTATACAAACTAAAAAAAGCAGCTAGACCATAGCGCCTAACTGCTTCCTTTATTTATCGAGTTTTCTTTACCAACACCAGTTGACAAAGAGCC
>NZ_BSUG01000060.1 GCF_030161475.1 Tetragenococcus halophilus subsp. flandriensis
CGGGTCTTTGACACTTAATTTTTCTTACGACTATTCAAAAGCTTGTTAAACAGGCTTTTTTTTATTGTTTTTATGTCAAATCTATTATTTTATTTGTAGTAATGTGTAGCAATTTATGGTATAATGGTCTAAAGGCGGTGATTTGATGCGTGTCCAAGTTTCTAAATCTAAAAACTCTAAGTCGCTCTATATTACAAAAGCGGTTCGTATTGATGGCAAAAGCACCTCTAAAGTCGTAGAAAAACTGGGAACGATTGAAGAGGTTGCACAAAAAGCGCAGGGGCAAGATCCCTACGAATGGGCAAAAGAACGTGCCAAACTTTTAACAGCACAAGAAAAAGAACAAAAGCGTGATGTTTTAGTAAAATTTGCCCCCAACAAACAGATCCAATCTCAGCAACAAGTGTCTTTTAATGGTGGGTATCTTTTTCTCCAACAGCTTTATTATCAGTTAGGTCTTGATAAAATTTGTGCGAACATACAAAAAAAATATAAAATAACTTTTGATTTAAATGCCGTGCTTGCGCAACTGATTTATTCTCGTATTCTGTTTCCTGGGTCAAAACAAAAAGCTTTGCACACGATGCATAAGTATTTAGAAGCCCCTTGCCTTGAAATACAACACTTTTATCGTGGTTTAGAAGTGATTGCCAAAGAAAGCGACAGGTTACAAGCTCAGCTTTATAAAAATAGTCAAAACATCAGCCAGCGGAATAATCGCGTTCTTTATTACGATTGTACAAATTTCTTTTTTGAAATTGAACAAGAAGATGATTTTCGAAAACACGGACAATCCAAAGAAA
>NZ_BSUG01000061.1 GCF_030161475.1 Tetragenococcus halophilus subsp. flandriensis
GGTTCTGTTGCAAAGTTTCAATACTGAGTACAAAAGTCCCATTCTGATACTTTGACTATGCTGGTATACCCATCAAAACTTTAATTTCAGTAGATACCGAAAAGCCGAAGAGCGTTCCATTTCTTCGGTTCTTTTTGTATATGCCTCTCAATGCTTCTATGCCCTTAATCGTAGTTGATGCAGTACGAAGACTTTGATAAAGTTTATTTCGACGTTTAACAGGTCTATGATCTTGCTCAATTAAGTTATTGAGATACTTGACTGTCCGGTGCTCAGTTTCGCTGTATAGCCCCTGCTTTTGTAACTTCCTAAAAGCACTAGCAATTGATGGTGCTTTATCTGTCACGATAACTTTCGGTTCCCCAAACTGCTTGTATAGTCGTTTAAAGAAAGCATAAGCAGACTGAGTATTTCTCTTTCGTCTTAGCCAAATATCCAGTGTCATGCCTTCTGAGTCGATTGCACGATAGAGATAATGCCACTTCCCTTTAATTTTAATATAAGTTTCGTCCATTTTCCACGAATAAAAGGACTGTCTATTTTTCTTTTTCCAGATTTGATAGATCAGCTTACCATATTCTTGAACCCAACGGTAAATTGTTGTGTGAGAAACGTTAATGCCACGATCATATAACATCTCTTGAACATCACGATAACTCAAATTATAGCGAAGATAATACCCAACAGAGATAATAATCACGTCTTTTTGGAATTGTTTGCCCTTAAAATGATTCATCTGTTGTCCTCGCATTCTTTTTTATTACATTTTACAATAAATCAGGTGTTATGGGGAACTTTGCAACAGAACC
>NZ_BSUG01000062.1:0-3464 GCF_030161475.1 Tetragenococcus halophilus subsp. flandriensis
CCGGAAATTTATAAACAATGTGAGTGTCGAGGCGCCCATTATGTGATTAAATTGAAAAATAACGTACGGTTGATTCATTATGCGCAACATCTTGTCCAATATACCAACGGTACGGACTACACAAAGTCCGAACATCAATATTTTAAGATGGCTTATCAAGCAGATTCTTGGGACCGATCTCGAACAGTAGCCATCAAGGCTACTCGAAAAGCCGAAACTTTACTTTTTTCCGAATTTCAATTTGTGGTGACCGATTTCGCTCATCTTTCGCCCCAAACCATTTTTCAGCTCTATCAAAAACGAGGGAATATGGAAAACTTCATTAAAGAAATGAAGACCGGATTTTTCGCTGATAAAACGGACAGTCCTTCCTTTTTAGCGAATAAGGTTCGCTTAGCCCTAAGTTTTATCGCCTATAATATCATCCACTTGATGAAACAGCTGACTTTTCCGCAAGAGAAAAAGACGACGGTGATTGACACGATCCGTTTTCAACTATTTCATATTGCTGGAAAAGTCACAGAACACGCGCGTCAAGTGCAAATTCACTTATCAAGTACGAATGTTTACAATACACTTTTTTGGGAAGTCCTTACACGAATTCAGCGATTGAATCTCTAGTTTACTTTTGCCCTTTTCATCCTTATAAAAAAGGCTTGGCTTTCATTCTCTAGGAAGAATTTTATCTTTTTTTAGCGTCATTCGATCCTCCCTTCCTATTCTTTATTCAAAAGCGGCGATAAAAAGGGAAAATCACATAAAAGTCACCTCTTTGAGCGGTCGAATGCGTTATCCACAAATTTTTATAAATCATTTAGGTAATATTGAATTGCGTAATCTCCCAATTGTTTACTCCTCATTCCTTTGCTATATTTAAAGTTAATATAACAAAGGGAGGCGAAAACAATGCCAAAAACTCACAAATGTCCGACGGATAAAGTTCATGATACTTGGCACAAAGAACACTAACAATTAATAGCGTTGACACGGTGGCTTTTGAAACAAGAGAAGCTTCGGATAATCAATTTAATTTTCACTCGATGACAAAAGTGATTTCTGGACTTGATTAGGATTATGTTTACCCTCTCTTTGGTCCGGTTTATATCAATGGTGCGGAACCAGGAGATAAATCCTTGATTTGAAAGCGAACCACTGGGGATGGGCGGTGGTTTTACCTAATGCGGGAAATAGAGCCATTAATTGCGGAACAAAGAACTACTAAAATTAAATACCTTTATGAAAACAGACTTTCTGTATAATTAAAAATATGTTTACGGTCATAATAATTATACAAAAGCTCTTTTTTTATACTTTAATATCTAAAAAATATTGAAATTGTATTTTAAAGGTGTATCTCAGTGAAGAATAATTATCACATATGAAACGTGATAATTATTCTGTTATTTCATCCTTGAGAAATAAGGTCCCATTGACTAAATCAAACTAATAAATTATCAACTAATATGTTTAGCAGAACGCTTATTACTTTTTTTCACTGTAGCTTTAATCCGGTTTAAGTCATTTTTAGGTAAAGAAGGGCGAACCTGTATTACCGTTTGTTGGTCTGATACTGCTTCTAAAGAATTAATTGTGGTAACAATAATATCAGCAAAATGTATATTTTCTTCAAACTTGATATTCCTATCTTTTAAGTGCACATCTATTTTTTCTTTTAAAAGGTGACGATGAGCTTTTGAAGTGTTAGTACAAAGAAAAATAGAAACTTCTGGCATGAACGTTAATAACGGGACAAAATAAATACAATTTAATAGTGATGCATGTTTTATACTGGGACGGTTAGCATATATAGGTTCAACTTCTAAAAAACTTTGCCAAAATTTATCAAAATGGGAAAAATAAATAGGGTATCTCTTTTCTAAATAGCTAATATCTAAATTCTCAAGAAAAGGCATCATATCCGTCTCAAGCTTAGTCATAGAATCACATTGCAATTGTTTTGCTAGTTTCTTTTCTATGAACCTTTTTTGTTCTTTGGTCACAAAGAAATAATGTCGTTCAAAACAAGCAATCCATTGTTCAATCTCCTTAGAAAAGGGATTGACTTTTTTTATCTCTACAGCTTTTCCTAACGATATATAGTCTAAGGTATATAAACATAATAAAAAAAATTTCCAATCATTTTCTTCCCAATCAATTAAAAAGTTTGGTTTGTCTATAAATTTATAATTTTCAAAAAATCCTGCAAGTTCAGGACCTTCATTTAATAAAAAACCTTCCTCAATAGCATGCTGATTAACAAAAACCCAAATAGATAAATACTCAATTTCATTCTCATTCAAAGATAGATTTAAGTAATGGAAAATTTGATTTGTTTGTAGCAAATAATCTTTTACTTGTGAATAATAAAGAAACATGGATAAGTCTTCGTAATTTAAGGATAAAAAAGCAAATGCACCGATTCGAATCATACTTTCGTTGCCAGTAAGCTTCATGCGATCAGAAATGGATATATACACATTATAATTACTGAGTAAACGAACTGTTTTTTCATTTTTCTTATTAAAGTCGATTTAGAGATAAAGTTTTCTTCACAATGATCTAATGTCGATAAGTTTCGATTAATAAGTAAACTGTGGTGTTAGGTTAGTTTTATGGACACATACTTGTAGAGTACTATAATATTCTATGAAAGGATGTCCGTTTATGACACAACGATACAACCAAGAAACAAGAGAATTGATTCTTCAATTAAATGAACAAGGACAAAGTGTTCCTTCTTTGGCACGTGAATATGGGATTTCAGAAGCAACGATATATAAATGGAAAAAAGAATACACGCCAGATGAAGAAACAGGCAAAAGTCAGGCAGACCTTCGTCAAATGGAAAAAGAAATGCATCGTTTGAGACAGGAGAATGATATCCTAAAAAAAGCTATCACCATATTCACGAAAGAATAGTTGATGACTCCTTCATTTATGACCTGATTGATGAAGAAAGTCAGGAATATCCCGTACGAACATTAACGAACGTACTCGAGGTATCAAAGTCCACCTATTATGCTTCCAAGGACCGTCGCCCGAGCCGAAGGAACCAAAAGAATGAATAATTAAAAGAAGAAATTCTACAGATTTACGAGAAAAGCAAGCACCGTTATGGCGCGCCCAAAATCACGCATAAGTTAGTCCAATACGGTTGGAAAGTGAGCTTAAAACGCGTCCAACGATTGATGCGAGAACTTGGTATTCGTTCCATTATTCGAAAAAAATATCGTCCAGCAAGCAATCATGAAAAAGTGGAATCTCGTGAGAATCTCTTGAAACAAGATTTCTCTACGACTTCGATCAACCAAAAATGGAGTGCAGATATTACCTATATCCATACGCAAAAAGAAGGCTGGACTTACTTGGCTTCTGTCATGGACTTATATTCTCGTAAAATTATTGGCTATTCTTATGGTAAACAGATGACCACTCCGATTGTAGTGGAAGCTTTTCAGCAAGCC
>NZ_BSUG01000062.1:3735-21111 GCF_030161475.1 Tetragenococcus halophilus subsp. flandriensis
CGGGAATATCAACTACCTGACGCCCCAGCAAGCGGAAGATCAAGCAAAAATGTTGGCATAGGTCTAGAGTTTCCCCACACATTTTTTTGAGGAACTTATCCACGAGGCCTCCTTGTCATCGTTTCCGCTTAATGTCAAATACGTTTTTCCATTTGATATTAAGCGGAAATGATGACATTCTCTAGAGTGGATTCGTTTCGAAAAAAGACTCTCAAAAAATGTGTCCAGAATATTGACGTAAATCCATATTCTGAATTTTTTCAGCGCTCTTGTTCGAAATAATCCCGAGAATTTTATCATTTTATTCTGATAAAAAATGATAAAATCATTTTGTGAATTACGTTTTAGCTTAGTAGGTCTTGGTAATAATTTTCCAGATATAAGTATATTGCTGGCAGTAATTAATAGTATTACTCTTATAGTTTTGCTCTCCCCTCTTCACTCAAATCTAGCTATGCTTATTCTATTTACCTTAGTTTAAGTAATATGAGAATTAATATAGTTAGATATATAAGGATTATGGAACTATAGACGAACCTATTAACACTTATATAATTAATTAAATTTTACTAATTAATGTATAAATGTATGTAAGCAGCATACAGAAGCTACTTTTATTGAGTTGGTATGAATAACCATGATATCCACTAAGTATTAAACGGTGAAATAAAAATATCTAATTTCTATACGACAAAATTTGTTATAATAAAAAAGCACGTTAAATGCTTTTTTCCATAAACTAAGGCGAGTAGTTAGTCAAATAGAAAACTGCTAAAATGAAAGGAGAGTGTAGTTTAATTGGCTGTAAATTTGTGAATTGATTAAAGAAAGAAGGTAAATTAAAAGATGTTTCTCCTGATATCAGCAGTACTTACGATAGGTTTAATGATTAGGGAATGTTTAAATTATGGCGGAATGGTTCCTATACGTGCTCTTAACAAACAGACAAGAGTCCATAATTTAGTTCTTATGTTTGTCCAACGTTTTTCAATGCTTCATGTTGTATCATACATGGTTGAATCAGTTAAAGTTTTTGATAATGTAATAACAAAAGCTTTGTTTATTCCCTTTTTTATATATAGTCTATCTGCGTTAATCGGTACAGCCTTTCACTTATTTTTTCATATTTTTGATTACTTCGACAAGCCCAAAAAGCCTTATAAGTAATTTTAATTATAGGTATTAGTGCATAGCAAAAATGTTAAGATTTTTGTGGTATATATTTTTTTCAATTTTATATAAAAATGTAAAACGCTTTCTTTTTTGTGCGTTTATTTTATAATGGATGTAATTAGCTATTTTAGAAGCGAAATAAATGGAAAAAATTAGCTATAATACAAATATAAATGCCAAATGTAAGACAAATGAGCAAAAGAAGTCCCTAGGTTTTAAACTTAATTTAATGAGCCTTAGCGGTTTTATCAACTAAGCGATGGATGGATGAACCTGTCAATTTGGTTGAATTAGGGACAGGCGTTATCGCTGTAAAATTTTTGTATTATTATTGGAAACTGGGGGTTAGTAGAGTATGACTGTGTCTCGGGGAAAACAAAGTAACATCTTTTTACCAGCTTGAACGTTTCAGAGTAACGGAATTTGGATTTATTCTATTATTAATCACTCGGCTTTATCTATAAAGAGATAAAGTCGAGTTTTTGTTTGCCCTTTTCTTTAAATAATTTTCTTAAATAAATGCTATACAGATTACAGTTTTGAGGTGATAAGTCAGTATTTTCTAGCAATCCTAAAAGTTTTCGTTTATTTTTTCCAGCAACCGATTATAAATGAATCTAACAGTTTGATTTCATAGAAAATAATAAAGTATAACTTCTTCGTGAATATATTTTATAAATAAGCAATAATTAAGCTGTAAATTATAGACAATCACCTTATTTGTTAGTATAGTTAATATATAACTACTTGTATAAAAAGGATGATCATGTGCAACAGATTAAATTATATTGCTCAGTTGAGGGAAAAGTAGAAAATCATCTGGGAGCTTATTTTCATGGATGGCTTATGCAACAGTTGCAACCTGAACTGGTAGACGAACTTCACAGTATGAAGACAAATCCTTTTGCAATTTATGTGGAGCGACATCACGATAGACTGCAATTCGTTGTTTCTTTATTAAACGCAGAGGTTATTGAAATCTTCTCGTCTATTTTATTATCTAGCAAACTAACGGCGATTACTTTAGAAGCTAGTCGACAAAAGATTTTTCCTATTCATAATAGAGAGATAAGGGATTTATCGGAGAAGGATTTGGCAGATATTTTTTACCGTGAGAGCGCACGAAATACTTTTGACATTTCTTTTATAACACCGACAGCTTTTAAGTCTGGTGGAGAGTATGTTTTCTTCCCTGATTTGAGGTTATTCTATCAAAGTTTAATGAGAAAATATAGCTATACTTTTGAACGTGATGAAAAAGTAGATCCAGAAATGCTTGAGAGATTATGTGAAAGTACACAGATTGTTAGCTATCACATTATGTCGAGTTACTATAAAGTCCATCAATCATTTATTCCAGGTTTTAAAGGTACAATACGGATTCGTTGTCGAGGAAATCAAACTTTAATGAACTTCTTGGAGATGCTGTTAAAATTTGGCGAATATTCTGGAGTTGGGATCAAAACTGGAATGGGAATGGGTGCTTTACAGTTGAAAGGAGAAAGCCATGGATAAACAATCGGTTGATTTATTTTATGGGTCATTGTTGCATGATATTGGAAAAATTGTTCAACGTGCAACGCAAGAAAAAAAGCGTCATACGGAAATTGGTGCTCAATTTATGAAAGATTATTTATCTAGTAAGAATATCTTAGATCAAATTAAATTTCATCATTATAAAGAGCTTTCTAATGCAAATATTGAGGACCAAAGTCAAGCATACATTGCTTACATAGCTGATAATATTGCTAGCGGTTTAGATCGAAGAGAACATAATGATGAAGTCAAACGTAAATGGAACAGCCAAATGAATTTGGAAGATATTTTTAGTAAGTTTGGCTCAAAACCAACAAAGCGTTTTATTCAGCCGAGAATACTTGATTTGGATGTAAATAATATTTTTCCTAGTGAAAATTACCAAGAGTTTACTAGTGGAGAGTACGCTGGCATTTTACAAAAAATTAAAGAAGCTTTTACAAGAATAGAATTTACGGAAAATTATATGCAAAGCACATTGAATTTACTTGAGGCTACTGCAAGTTTCATTCCTAGTTCTACAAATATGCAAGAAGCTGTGGATATTTCTTTATATGATCATTTAAAAATGACCGCTGGTTTTAGTCAAGCAATTTTTCAGTATTTAACGGACCAGAGTCGTTTAAATTTCAAGCAAGAATTATTTGAGAATTCTCGCAGTTTTTACAAAGAAAAAGCTTTTTTGTTGGTCAGCTTTGATATATCAGGAATTCAGGATTTTATTTATACTATTACAAGTAAAGGTGCACATAAACAACTACGAAGCAGGTCATTTTATTTAGACATGATTAGTGAATGGATTATAGATGACCTATTAGAAAATTGCTCATTAACTAGGGCGAATTTACTCTATAGTGGAGGTGGCCATGCTTATCTGTTCTTACCAAACACAAAAGAGATGCTTAATGAAATAGAGAAAATAGAGAGCGGTTTTAACCAGTTCTTTTTAAAGAATTTTGGTACACAATTATACGTGATTTTTGGTTATACAACTTTTTGTGCTAATGAGATAATGGAAGGAAATAGACCTAAAGATTACCAGGATATTTTTCATCGTGTAAGTAATCAAATTAGTCAAAAGAAATTACACCGCTATTCTGCTGATGAAATCAAAAGTTTAAATCAAGGAGGAAAAAGAAGTGGCAGAGAATGTGCCATTTGTCATAACACTAGTCAATTAGTAGAAGACGATGGACAAGACAAGTGTGAACTTTGCTATCGTTTAGAACACTTTTCTCGTAATATTCAAGAAGATGATTTTTTTGAAATAAATGATCAAGACACGCAATATAGCTTGCCAATAGGTCCTAATGCTTTTTTACACCAAACATCAAGAAAAAACATAGAGAATCATCACTTTTCAGGAAAAGTTTATGCAAAGAACCAATTATATACCGGGTTAGACCAAGCAACTCATCTTTGGGTGGCCGATTATAGTGACCTAGATAGGAATGAATTTAGCCATTATGCCCAACGAGAATGGACACAACAAGAGGTGGGGGATTCTATAGGAATAAAACGTACAGCAGTGTTGCGTTGTGATGTCGATGATTTAGGCTTTGGTTTTATGGCTGGTTTTTCTGAACAAGATGGAGGTCGTTATAACACTTTTAGTAGAACAGCGACATTTTCAAGGAATATGAGTATCTTTTTTAAATGTTATATTAATCAATTTGCTGAAGAAAAGCATCTGACAATCGTTTATGCCGGCGGTGATGATGTTTTTATCATTGGTGCTTGGGATGATATTATAAAATTTTCTGTTCAATTACGTGAATATTTTATTCGTTGGACGAATGGAAAATTGACTCTTTCAACAGGTATTGGTTTATTTGCGGATAAAACACCTATCAATATTATGGCAAGGCAAACAGGGGAGTTAGAAGATGTAGCTAAGGACTCTGGTAAGGATAGCATTGCTTGTTTTTCTGATTATTTTACTTTTGGATATGGTACATTTATTCAAGAGATTTATTATGGGAAATTACCGATTATCCGTGACTTTTTTGCACAAGAAAACGAACGAGGAAAATCTTTTATTTATAAATTGCTTTCTTTGATTCGCGAAAGAGATGAAACAGATCGTATTACTTTTGCTCGTTTAGCCTATTACTTAGCTAGATTGGAAGATACAGCTAGAAATAAAGAAAATTTTCGTATATTTAAGCAAAAAATGCATGATTGGTTTGAAGATAGTGAGCAAATTAGACAAACTGAGTTAGCTCTACTTCTTTATGTTTATGAAATAAGAAAGGATTGATCTATTTGATGAACCATGGAAAGAGCAGACAACAAACAGTAAGGTGGGAACAACCTAAGATTCATTTTACTGATAGGACATATGTTTCAGATGCTGAGGCAGTTATTAAGGAATTAAAAGATAAAAGATTCAAAGTAGGTAGAGATACTTTAACGACTTCACAAATAAGGAATTTGTTAAGTCTAACTAGTACAGTTTATGACGAAGCGTTAAGTTCAGGTGTTGAAAATGTTATGGACCAAGTGGCTTACTTGCGGGTACAGTTTGTCTACCAGAGCGGGCGTAACGAGGCAGTGAAAAAATTAGTTGAATTGTCACGAATTTTAGATATTTTAAAAATTATTCAAAAGCATCAAAAAAAGCAAGATTTAATTCGTTTTTGTCGCTATATGGAAGCATTAGTTGCATATTTTAAATATCATGGCGGAAGAGATTAGGGGGAAGTGCTATGAGTCAGTTTACCAAAATTAAAATCGAAGGAAAAATAGAGCTATTGAGTGGTCTACATATAGGGGGAAGTACGGCTTTTGCTGCTATTGGTGCGGTCGATTCGCCAGTGATTAAAGATCCGGTTAATAATTTACCGATGATTCCTGGATCAAGTATTAAAGGGAAGATACGTTTTTTACTAGCGCAAGCGATGAACCAAAAGGTAGCTGAGGACCCAAATCAAGATGATTCAAAAATTACGCGCTTGTTTGGCGCTAGTATGGGCGGTGGAGAAAAAGGGGATCAAATTATCCGTGGCCGTTTATTGTTTAGAGACAGTCTTTTAACTAATAAAGCAGTTTTAGATGAATTAGGAGTAAGAACATATACTGAAACTAAGTTTGAAAATACGATAGATCGGCGTACAGCAGAAGCTAGCCCCCGTCAAATTGAGCGTGCCATAAGAGGAAGTCAGTTTTCTTTTGAACTTATCTATGAATTAGATAACCAAGAAGAAGCAGAAGAAGATTTTGAAACGATTTTAACAGGCCTACAATTACTCGAATTAGATTATCTTGGCGGCAACGGAAGCCGAGGTTATGGAAGAGTCTGTTTTAAAGATATTGCAGCAAATACAGTTTATGGAAAATATGATGCAACGCAGTTTAATGAACGTTTGAAGGAGTTATTATGACCTTAAAAATTTATAAAATGAAGTTTCAACATGCTCATTTTGGGGAAGGAGTACTGAGTGAAAGCGCAAGCTCTTTTGATGCTAGTCGTTTGTATAGTGCTTTATTTTTAGAGGCAAAAAAAATGGATGTCGTTGACGAATTCATGAAACTTACACAAAATGCAAATTTTGTTTTGAGTGATGCATTCCCTTTTATTGATGATCAGCCGTTCTTACCCAAGCCAATAGGGTATCCAAAAGTGGAGCAGGATAATGCAGACGATAATTTAAAAAAGGTGAGACAAACTGCAAAAAAGTTGAAGAAGATCTTTTATCTTCCTTTAAATCAGCTGGAATTGTTTTTAAAGCAACAGGCAAATATTGAAGAACTAGCGGAATATCAAGCACAACTAGCGGAGCATAGTTATACCACTCAGAAAGGCGTAGATCCTTTTGAAGTAGGCGTTACTGTATACAATAGTGCCCTTTATGTTTTAGCTAGCCAAAGTCCACTGTTTGATCAACTAATGGATAGTCTTCAATACAGTGGCGTAGGTGGAAAAAGAAGCAGCGGTCTTGGTCAATATTCTTTAGAAATTCTAAGTTTACCTGATGAACTTGCGGAAAACTTAACTACAAATAAACAGCAGAGGGTCATGGCATTATCAACTTGCTTACCAATGAATCAAGAAATGTTAACTTGCTTAGACGGCGCAAACTATTTGTTAAAAAAGTCTAGTGGTTTTGCTTACAGTGAGACAGCGGGAGCATTATTACGTAAACAAGATTTATATAAATTTAAAGCTGGATCGACTTTTCAGACTTCATTTACAGGTGATATTGTAGATGTTCGCCCAGATAATTTTCCTCATCCAGTATGGAATTTTGCAAAAGGAATATTTTATCAATTGTGAGTAAGGAGTTAAAGTTGATGGAAAAAAGAAAGAGGTATGAATTAACATTACGAACCATGGCACCCTTGCACATTGGTAGCGGAACAACCTATACTCAAAAAGAGTACATTTATGAAAACGGGTATTACTATTTTCCGGATATGGGTATTTTGTATAAAAAACTACAGAAGCAGGAAGAGAAAAAGGCTCGTATTTTTGAAGACTTTTTGATGAAAAATGGTCATACGAATAGCCGTCGTCCTCGTCTTGTGCAATTTTTAAATGATCAACAAATACGTGAGCGAAATTTTTCAGGGTATCAGATAAAAGAAACTGGATTTGAACTTGAAAAAAAGAAGTCTGCAAGAGGAAACTTAAATGAAATTTCGGCTTTTGTAAAAGATGCTTATGGTTGTCCCTATATTCCTGGAAGTTCCTTAAAGGGAGCTATTCGTACCATTTTAGTAAATGAATATTTTCGTCGGGATGATATTCCCTGGGGACCAAAACAACAAGATATATTTCATCAAATTCGAGTTTCTGATAGTGAACCTATTAATATAGACCAGCTTATCTTGGCACAAAAATGGGATTTTTCCCCAAAAAAACTTACAGCAAGATCCTTACCTATCCATAGGGAGTCATTGAGACCAATGTCGGTTGCTACCTTTATTATTACTGCTGTTGGTGAGCAAGCCATTGAACTAATGGATCAATTACCACAGTTTGCAAAAGAGTACTATAAAAAATATACAAATCAATTTCTAAGTGATTTTCCTTCACGTTATATTCAAAAGTATTTTTGGTCGCCTGTATATTTAGGTGCTGGTAGTGGATTTTGGACGAAAACAAATATCGATAAAGCAGATAATTCTAGACATAAAAGAGGAGGAAAAATGGCGATGAAGGGTAAAGGGGTTTTAAAACTAACTAAAGCTCCTATAACTAAATTCCGATTAAATGGCAAACCTCGTCAATTAATAGAAAATAGTGAAAACCTTTATGAAATGGGGAAATGTGTGTTTAACTTGAAAGAAAGAGGGGAAAACTAATTTGCAAACATTAATTTCGTGTGTTGGCGATACGGATCCAATTCGTAACTATCACGACGGCCCTTTGCTTCATATAGCTAGAGGTATAAGACCAGAAAAAATCGTTATTGTTCATTCTGAACGATCACAAGAAAAACATGATAATATTGTGAAGGCTTTGCATTCTATTCCTGATTATCATCCTGAAATTGTTGTTGATGAGAGGATAATCAAGAATGATGATATTTTCCTATTTGATAAAATGTTTGAGGTTTTATCGAAGATTATTCAAGAATATGCGAGAAGTGAAGAGGAAATTATTTTAAATTTAACGAGCGCTACGCCACAAATCATTTCAGCTATGTTTTCTATCAACCGTATTAGTGGGTTAAATGTACGTGCTTACCAAGTGGCAACACCTAGCAATACCTCTAATGAGGGAATTAAGCATAATAATCAGCAAGATATTCAACAATTGATTGAAAGTAATAAAGATAATAGGAAAGACTATAACAATCGTTTAATTGAAGATAAAGCTGAAAAATTTCAGCAATTATTAGTTCGTAAAACATTTTTGGATTTAATTCGAGAATATGATTATGAAGGGGCAGTTCAAGTTATCTCTGGTAATGATTTGATGTTAAGTAAAAAAAAGAAAGGGAAATTGCATCATGAATTAGATAATTTAATTAAATCGATAAAAACCCAAAACTTACTTCCTGAAGTTGAAAATAGCGAATTTGATGTATCTCAAAAAACAATATTAAATGCTTATTTGTTAATTAGTCTGCAAGCTAAACGAGAGTTAAATACAGAAGTCTTAATCCGAGTGAAAAATTTTGCAGAATTCATTGTGGAAATGTATCTGGACAAAAATTATAATGGACTCATTGTCAGATATGACGGTAAACCGTATTTGAATATAGAGGGATTCGAAGACGTCGTATTAAAATTACGATATTCTCTAAAAAAAGCAGGGAACGAGTTAAATACAGATCGATATTTAAGTCTGCCGCTTTATGCTGAAATTATTCGTATTATTCAACCTGATAGTTCTTTATTAAAACTAATTGATAAAGTAAATGGGGTAAATACTTTTAGAAATCAAGTTGCACATGGATTTAAGTCAATTAATATGAAAAATTCTAGAGTGAAAGATCTAGCAGAAACTTGTTGGATGCTATTATTAATCGTTAATGATGTAGATGAAAAATGGCGTTCCTATTTTGAGGATAAAAATAAAGTTTTTAAAGAAATGGTTGGTTATTGAGCAGTTTTCTTGTAATAGAGAGTATTCTCTCAAATAATTGTCAAATTGTGACCAAGGATTGAGCTTTAGAAGTAGTTTATGGTCAGTTTATGGACTAATGAAAAGTATTCTTATGGCTGATATAAAAGCTTTTATGATATTATGTAATAGATACCTAACCCCATTATTAGGGGACGAGAACTTTCTAAGTCTGCTAAGATTTCTTGAATATCACTTTAATAGATACCTAACCCCATTATTAGGGGACGAGAACAAAATTGTAAAGTTTGGGGTTTCTTGAACTACCTGTAATAGATACCTAACCCCATTATTAGGGGACGAGAACACTTTTGAGAAAAACTTTTCGTACTTCATCATAATAGATACCTAACCCCATTATTAGGGGACGAGAACTATAATACTTGTATTATTAATTTTTTCTAGTGAGAAATAGATACCTAACCCCATTATTAGGGGACGAGAACTCTGCTAGAACATCATTGCCATTATCCAAATAGACCAAGAATAGATACCTAACCCCATTATTAGGGGACGAGAACATCTCAAACGTAACTATGGAAAATGTTTATAAAATAATAGATACCTAACCCCATTATTAGGGGACGAGAACTTTTCCGAATCTGGGTTTAAAAAGATATCTGTTACTAATAGATACCTAACCCCATTATTAGGGGACGAGAACTAAATTTCCGCTCCTCTCTTTTCCTGAGAAATTCTTAATAGATACCTAACCCCATTATTAGGGGACGAGAACTGAGCTATGAGCCTTATGGGACCTAACCCGCAATAACAATAATAGATACCTAACCCCATTATTAGGGGACGAGAACTATACCAGCTAAAGTATAATTCCATATTTTTTAAGAATAGATACCTAACCCCATTATTAGGGGACGAGAACTAGATATCATCATTTCTTCATTTGTAATTTCTGTTTAATAGATACCTAACCCCATTATTAGGGGACGAGAACCTCAGCTTCTAAACGATTCATATGTATTCTTTCTTTCAATAGATACCTAACCCCATTATTAGGGGACGAGAACCTTTTTCCTCCATTTTTTCAATTTTATTTTTATAATCAATAGATACCTAACCCCATTATTAGGGGACGAGAACTAACTCTGGAATTTCTGAATAATCTTTATCAGTGCAATAGATACCTAACCCCATTATTAGGGGACGAGAACTCCGGTTCATAATATATTTGGTTCATATTTTTAATAGATACCTAACCCCATTATTAGGGGACGAGAACTCTTTTTTGACTTCTAGGAAATTTTTTCTAAGATCTAGAATAGATACCTAACCCCATTATTAGGGGACGAGAACTATAAGTAATACAAATTTTTATCCCTGTAATCTTCTTAATAGATACCTAACCCCATTATTAGGGGACGAGAACTTATTTGAATTTCTTTTTTGTAGGGCAAACGGATTAATAGATACCTAACCCCATCATTAGGGGACGAGAACACTAAATAGCCTTTGATAAGTTTTTGTAAATCTTTAATAGATACCTAACCCCATCATTAGGGGACGAGAACCATAATTGAAACAAAATCCATTGTCCAACCTCTTTTAATAGATACCTAACCCCATCATTAGGGGATGAGAACACTGCTAACCCTTTTTCAAACTCGTTATTCTTACAAGAATAGATACCTAACCCCATCATTAGGGGACGAGAACCATTGCTCGTTGTTTCGTTAATAGCATTTGTTAAATAATAGATACCTAACCCCATCATTAGGGGACGATAACGGCTTCTTTAAATAATATAATACTGGGTAGCTTTGAATAAATATCCAACTCCATCATTAGGAGACGAGAACGAAACCAAAATGAAATTGCAGCTATTGGAAAAACAATAGATACCTAATCCCACTATTAGGGGGCGAGAACCTATGTGTTGCTTTGCTTTAATTCGTTGCCAGTTATCAAATAGATACCTAACTCCATCATTAGGGGACTGAGAATTAATATAATGTTTGAATCAATATAGTGAGGAGTAAATATAATGAGAGATTGTATATATGTTGAGCACCAAAATTTTGTTTCTGTTGTAACTAATAGCTTTAAATTCGTTAATGTTGTTTCAAAGGAAACTACTTATATACCTTTTTCAGAAATTGAATGTTTGATTTTTGAGAATGAACTTAGCTATTTTTCTAAAAAAATGGTGACTAAATGTATGGAAGAAAATATAGCGCTATTATTCTGTGATAAGAAACATTCACCAGTAACCATGCTTACTAATGATTTTGGTCATAGTAAGCGGTTAAAAAGGTTAAATCTCCAAATGTCTTTGGGTAATAAAGTGAAAAAACGTTTATGGAGGAAGATAGTTATTGGGAAAATTAATAACCAGGCGGTAAACTTGCAGTTGCTGACTGAAAATAATGATATGGGGAAAATGTTGGTCCTTGCTTCAAAGCAGGTAGATGAAGGAGATACTAAAAATCGAGAAGCTTATGCTGCACGTCGGTATTTTACGACTTTATTTGGTCCAAACTTTAAACGAGGGCGTTATGATGATGTTGTAAATGCAAGCTTAAATTATGGATATGCCCTTATTAGGGCTATGATAAGAAGAGAAATAGCGGTTCATGGACTGGAAGCAAGCGTAGGGATTCATCATCAATCAATTGAAAACGCTTTTAATTTATCCGACGATCTAATTGAACCTTTTCGTCCTTTTGTGGACTCTTATGTATATGAAAATATCTTTAATGAAGGAGCTTTAACACTGGAATTGGGAGAGAAAAAAGCTCTGTTAAATATTTTATTAGAAAATTGTATTATTGATGAGAAGGTTTGTACAGTGACAGATGCGATAAAGGTCGCTGTTACTTCATTTGTCAGCTGTTTGGACAAGAATAGTTCAAGTCCACTAAAGTTACCGAGTTTTATAGAGGTGGGGAAATAAATGATGCTGCTAGTCTGTTTCGATCTTCCTAGAACAACGAAGTTTGAACGAAAACAAGCAAATAAATACCAAAAAAAATTAATTGAACTTGGATTCACGAGAAAACAATTTAGTTTATATGAAAGAGAAATTAAACAAAAAAATACAAGAGAAAAAGTAATTGAAGTATTACGCACAGAATTACCTAGTACGGGTATGATTACTCTCTATTTATTACCTAACGAGGTAAATGATAAACAAATTACTATTTTAGGGGAAAACGCGGTTAAACGCACTATTCGAAAACCACGTATTGTTTTTCTTTGATAGAGATAAACTGGTTTAGCGTAGTATATTTAATTTAGGCTTGGAAAGAATTGAAAAGTTTAAACAAAAGTTTCTAAATATGATAACAAATATATGTTAACTATTATTCTTGTCTTTAAGGTGTACCTTCATTAGATAGAACTTAGGAAACGACTTTTTGTGCTATTATGTATACTCGACTTTACTTTTAAAGGCTAAAATCGATCTTTTTTTATTGGCTTCAAAAAAAGATTAATAATAGTGCGGCTTGAGTTACAATGAGCAAAAAGAAAAAGTAGTTGCGATGGTCGAGGATATTTCTTTTTACAGGTAAACGGGAGAGGAAATCTCTCGGGAAGAAATTGATGGCGCAATCGATCGGTGACGATGAAATCAGCTTTAATAAATATATTTTTAATGTATAAGATAGTGTAACGATAGACTATTCTGATGGCACCAGCCAAGTTAATAAAAATATGCAAGTTGCTGAATGTTAGGAAAAGGCTAAGCAAGAAGCAGAAAATGCTGGATATCGTGCGCCTAAATGAAACGACTTTGATGTAAATCGTCCTGGTTAAACTCAATATAAAGTAACCTTCAACAAATTCTATTAAAAGTTTTTGCTGGAGGTTACTTTTTTATGTATTTAAGTTATTTCCTTTTATCGTACTTAATGGTTTTATTATATAAGTGTCCTGTAACGGAAAATAAATTAGTTAGAGTGAGTGTTAAACTATCGATGAACATTTAGAAATCCAACCATTAAGTTATAATAATCTTATAGTTATAGCCTATTCTTTCACACATAGTGGTATGATGTTCCGCATTTGGTAGTCTAAAGGTTCGCATTTCTGGTCTGCTTTAAATGCCATATTCATTATTAAAATTACAAAAAAGCATATACCTAAACGTAAAATTGAATGCTTTTTAAAATAATTTACTCATTATCAGCTGTGTCAAGTATATTATTAAACATCTGGATATAAGAGTCTTTTTTAGAGCTATGTTCAATTTTTTGAATTAATTGTCCCAAATTCTCGTCTTGTTGCTCAAAAGGCGATAGGAAGGTTATTACATCAACACCAAAAACATTAGTAATCTTAATAAGTGTTTGTAAACTAATATTTCGATTGCCATTTTCAATAAAACCGATAAATTGTGGACTAAGCCCGGTTTCCGTAGCCAATTGTTGTTGAGTTAACCCAGCTTTATTTCTATATGCAGCAACATGCGGGCCAACTTTATCTAGTTGAGATAACTTCATGGAAAAAACTCCTTATCCTTGAGCAATATAGGTTAATTATAAGATGAAATAACAAGTAAATATACAAACAAAAGTAAAGAAATAAATAATAAACTTTACAATTGTAAAAGTTATGATATAATCGAGTAAGGAAACAACGATAGTTAACTAGTTAAATGAAAGCGGTACATTTGAAACTATCCTATATTAAGGGGAGTAACTTAACTTATTGGCTTAACCCAAATCTTACACCAGACTGTTGGAGTGAGATTTGGGTTTTTATTTATTTGGAAAGGAGGCACGCATAATTTTGTAAAGAAAAGAAAAAACAGTATATAGAGGAATCCAAACAAACTTTACAGAGAGGTGGCCTGTATTGAATACGATCTTATTTTATGGCAATTCTGATGAGATTTTTACATACAGAATAATATAAAGGAGTAATAGAATTAAGGAATTAAAAATAAACATGTTTTATTAAGGAGCAACTATATGTTTGACTTTAGCTTTTTACCAGAACTTATCATATCTAATCTGACTGTTAATAGTAAAGAAGAAGTAATCACTTACTTATCCAAACTTTTAGAAGACAGTAGGCTAGTAGAAAGAAATTATAAAAATGATGTACTTTTAAGAGAAAAAGAGTTTCCGACAGGATTACCTGTTAAAAATGGTGCAATAGCTATACCACATGCGAAAAGTACGCACGTTTTTAATAACGGCGTTGCAGTGGGTACACTAAAAAATCCTGTTTATTTTAACTCTATGGAAGATAGTAATTTAGAAATTCCAGTAGATATGGTGATGTTACTGGCTATATCGGAATCTGATAAACAGTTAAAAATGTTACAGGCCATTATGCGTTTATTAAGTAATGAAGAAATTATTGATACTTTAAAAAATAAAAAAGGTAGTAAAGACATAGCGAAACAATTTACAAAACTTATCTAAAAGATAATTAACTTGTTATTTGATAATGTTGAAACGCGTAATAAATATAGTTATACAATTCTTTTCTTTAATAAATTTGAAAAATTATTTAGTAAAACTCCAACTTGACAACCAGCTATCATTGACAAAGGTATGCTTATGTATAAAGTTGAAGTGTTAGAAAATATCCACACAAAACTGATAATACAAGTAGCTATTTCACTAACAAAAGCAATAATATCGTATAACTTTATCTTGTCTGGCAAACCCGGCATTTTCTCCATTACAGTAAGTAAGCCTGCCAAAAAGTCAGTATGTTTTCTAATATTAATCTTATCAAAGGCGATATGTCCCGCTCTTTCAAACCTTTGTCTAACTTTGGTAACATCTATTTCTTTTTCGAATGAAACAGATTTAATTATTTTGATTGCATCATCCATGTTAAATTCTATTTGATTTTCAGATAATTCAATAATTCGTTTTGACATCTCAATTTCAGCAGCTTTTATCGCTTTACTTTGATTTCCGAAAAAGCTAATTAACATTGGTAAAAACAAACCTAACACTCCAAAAAAATTTCCATTTTTTAATCTCTCCTTTTTTTCTATCTTTAAAATAATAAATGTAAAACGAAAAATTATCAAGGTTATAAAATAAATGACAATCTTGTATTTGGTAAGTAAAAAATGTACAAAAGATAGTGCGGATATAATGTATGCTATTTACCATTTCAAGATATTACTGTGAGTAAGGTTTCTTTATAATGAAAACTCTCGTTATTAAAAAGATGTTACTCTAGTTATAACTGAAGAAGATAAAAAGTTTAAAAAAATACCTACTATTTTGTTTCTTTCAGTTATTACATGACAAAGATTGGTGGGTGGTGAAGACAACAGAGAAGAAACTGGTGATAATTTGTCTTCAAGCAAGGAAAATCCTTATATTAAAAAAGTGAATGGACTGGCAAATTGATCCAGCTGTCTTGCGTGTCACTTTGAATAAAATATCAGATCGTTAGCAAAAAACTATTTTTATTGTTGAAAATGGCTTAGGTATAAAGGATACTTTTATAAAAGATCATAAAGTGAATGGCAGCTATAGAATCAACTATTTACGTGATCATATCGAACAAATAGATGAAGCTTTGGAAGATGGTATCGATATTCTTGGTTATACGTCTTGGTGTTGTATTGATTTGGTCAACGTTAGTGGCAATGAAATGTCTAAACGTTATGGTTTTATTTATGTAGATCAAAATGACTATGGAGAAGGCTCTTTAAGACGTTATCGTAAAGACCCTTTTGATTGGTATAAAAAAATTATTGCGATAAATGGAGAAAGATTGCAGTTGTAAGTAGAGAGTTTTAGTGAAAAATTTTATTAAAGGGGACTAGAAAATGGCGTAGAAAATCGATTACTTTTTAGATACTTTCTTATTAAGTAAAAAAAATTAGTTGGAATTGCATTGGCTCTCGAAATTTGGATCAAAAGTTGGACTTTTTAGCCCATCATGTATTTCTATTCTATAAAAATGGTTCTCTTTTTTTTATTTACACAAAATATTTTACATCCTCTTTAATTATCTATTAAAGCTTATAATTAGCCGTTTTTAACATACATTTTATTGTAACCCTAACCTCCCAATTGCTTATTCCCAATTCCTTTGCTATATTTAAAGATAATATAACAAAGGGGGCGTAAGTAATGGCAGAAACTCATAAATTTACAACGGATACAGTTCACTACACTTGGCACAAAGAGCATGAACCTATTTTGACAATTGATAGCGGTGACACGGTGGTTTTTGAAACAAGAGAGGTATCGGATAATCAATTTAATTTTCACTCAACGACAGAAGCAATTTCAGAACTTGATTGGGATTATGTGTATCCTCTTTCTGGTCCGGTTTACATCAATGGTGCGGAGCCAGGAGACACTTTAGCTGTAGAAATTCTTGATTTGAAAACGAAGCACTGGGGCTGGACGGCGGTTTTACCTGGTTTAGGTTTATTAGCTGAAGATTACCCGGATGCGTATTTGCGTACCTTTGATCTATCAGATGGGAAATATATTCATTTTAGCGACGATATCAAGGTACCAATTGAACCTTTCCTAGGAACCATGGGTGTCTGTCCTAAAGATGGCGATGGGACTCCAATTATGCCTCCGGGAAACTTTGGCGGAAACTTGGATGTACGACAATTGACCATAGGAACGACACTATATTTGCCAGTGCAGCAAGCGGGTGCTTTGTTTAGCTGTGGAGATGGTCATGCGGCACAAGGTGATGGAGAAGTCTGTGTATCGGCTCTAGAATGTCCAATGTATGCCAGTTTGAAATTTACAGTAATCAAAGCATCAGAAAAATCCATTCCTTCCCCGCAATTTCAAACGAAGGGCGGTTTAACGCAAAAAGTCAATCATGATGATTTTTATGGCACGACAGGTGTCGGACCCGATTTAATGACCGGTGCGCAGGAAGCGTTACGGGCTATGATCGATTATGTATCTGAAACCTATAACATGGAGAAAATTGATGCGTATTTACTCGCCAGTCTTTGTGTCGATTTGAAGATATCTGAAGTCGTTGATGCAGGGCAATATGTTGTCAGTGCATTATTGCCACTCTCTATTTTTAATGATTCACAGGAATAAAAACTTAGTAGTGCAGTACCTATATGTCGATGGTATTGCACTACTATTTTGGTGCGCTCGGCATGGGCG
>NZ_BSUG01000063.1 GCF_030161475.1 Tetragenococcus halophilus subsp. flandriensis
ACAGAGATAATAATCACGTCTTTTTGGAATTGTTTGCCCTTAAAATGATTCATCTGTTGTCCTCGCATTCTTTTTTATTACATTTTACAATAAATCAGGTGTTATGGGGAACTTTGCAACAGAACCTTATGAACTATATTGAAAACATCTTCTAAACCTAAAACAAGATCGTTTGGGTTCATGTCTTTAGCTTCTTTAACATTCATAACTAACAAGTCGTTAATTCGTCCAGAATTAGCTGGATTATTAATATAACCTTCTGCTAATTCTGGATAAGATTTTTTTAATTCCTCATAAAGTAATGTCATAGTAACTCCTTCTTTCTTTTATAGCGTTTCCAAAATTAACTATTTTTTTTTATGCTTTTTGTTCTTAGGGGGGGTCATTTTAATATCTTCTAGAGAAAAAAGTCTTAAACTTGTTTTATCAGTTGTCCAACAGATAACTATATCCTCAGGGTACTTTTTCGAATTAAACATAACTTCTTCAATAAAATATTCTTGTTGGTTTTTCGTGAAAAATAATCGTTCCCCTTTCAAGTAATCAATAACCGAAAAATGCCAAATAGTTCTATACTGCTTTAATTGTCTTAAATTCATTTTAACACTCCTTTCGTTTTTTTGATTGATAAAGTAAGGCACTAGTGGTGCATGAAACATTTTAAATTCACTTATTATGTTTCACGCTATTTCCATCCATAAAAAAATCCTTTATACTGAGCTTGGATGACTTATCCAAGACCAATACAAAGGAACTTAATATGGATAAGTATAAAACAATTTCAGCTTTTAATAAATGGTTTTCGAACATAAATTTCAAAAA
>NZ_BSUG01000064.1 GCF_030161475.1 Tetragenococcus halophilus subsp. flandriensis
TCTTAGCTCTTCAACTTTTTGCTCGCGTGTTGTTCGCGTTTATTGCTTGGTTGCTTCTTCTTTTAAAAGAAGCGCCCGACACATTGGTTCGTTTGCTTGCTTTGTTCAGTTTTCAAAGGTCTACTGCTTGTTGCCGTAGCAACTTTTATATCTTATCAATTCGACAAGGCTTTGTCAATAACTTTTTGCAAGTTAGCTAATTTTTATTTTATTTTCTTTTTTTAAAAAGAAAAGTCTTATTCTTTATTAACTTAAAGATAGTGGCTTGCCTGAAGACAAAATATAATATACCAATAAAATAACGATCCGTCAACAACAAAATGTCGCTCTGCCAACGTTTCTAGTTATTTCGCTTTCTTTTATTTCATAGCTAATTTTTGTTCGTTTTCAATAAAAAAAAAAGCAAATTTCCTCATTTTTGAATAACAATGTTCGCTTTTTTGAAATTCTTGTACAAATAATTTCTATTATTCTCTAAAGAATAAGTATAAATTTATCAAATTGTTTCGTTTTTTGGTAAAATGTAATTAAGAATTACCCTGAATTTGACACTTACAAAAGGTTAAAATGGCCTAAAGCCTTGATATTTCAAGACTTTAGGCCATTTATTTAGGAGACTAAAATGTAGTAATATTTCCTGATTTTGTTTGTTGTAAAATTTTTT
>NZ_BSUG01000065.1 GCF_030161475.1 Tetragenococcus halophilus subsp. flandriensis
TTGCTTAGACAACTAGGATGTTGGCTTAGAAGCAGCCATCATTGAAAGAGTGCGTAATAGCTCACTAGTCGAGTGACCCTGCGCCGAAAATGTACCGGGGCTAAACATACTGCCGAAGCTGTGGAAAACACCATAGGTGTTTTGGTAGGAGAGCGTTCTAAGGGCGGTGAAGGTCGACTGAAAAGACGGCTGGAGCGCTTAGAAGTGAGAATGCCGGTATGAGTAGCGAAAGACAGGTGAGAATCCTGTCCACCGTAAGACGAAGGTTTCCTGGGGAAGGCTCGTCCGCCCAGGGTTAGTCGGGACCTAAGCTGAGGCCGAAAGGCGTAAGCGATGGCCAACAGGTTGATATTCCTGTACCTGTTATCTTCATTTGAGTGATGGAGGGACGCAGGAGGCAAAAGAAAGCAGACGAATGGAAAGGTCTGTCCAAGCAGTGCATCGGAGAAAGAGTGAAAGGCTTTTTCTTGTCAACGACAAGCTGTGACGGGGAGGGAAATTGAAGTACCGAAGTTCTGGCGTCACACTGCCAAGAAAAACTTCTAGCAAGAAGGTAATGGCCCGTACCGCAAACCGACACAGGTCGTCGAGGAGAGTATCCTCAGGTGAGCGAGCGAACTCTCGTTAAGGAACTCGGCAAAATGACCCCGTAACTTCGGGAGAAGGGGTGCTGCTCTAACGAGCAGCCGCAGTGAATAGGCCCAAGCGACTGTTTATCAAAAACACAGGTCTCTGCAAAATCGAAAGATGACGTATAGGGGCTGACGCCTGCCCGGTGCTGGAAGGTTAAGAGGAGTGCTTAGCGTAAGCGAAGGTACGAATTGAAGCCCCAGTAAACGGCGGCCGTAACTATAACGGTCCTAAGGTAGCGAAATTCCTTGTCGGGTAAGTTCCGACCCGCACGAAAGGCGCAACGATTTGGGCACTGTCTCAGCGAGAGACTCGGTGAAATTTTAGTACCTGTGAAAATGCAGGTTACCCGCGACAGGACGGAAAGACCCCATGGAGCTTTACTGTAATTTGATATTGGGTGTCTGTGACGCATGTACAGCATAGGTAGGAGCCGTAGAATTCGGGACGCGAGTCTCGAAGGAGGCATCCGTGGGATACTACCCTTGCGTTATGGCCACTCTAACCCGCGCCACTGATCGTGGCGGGAGACAGTGTCAGATGGGCAGTTTGACTGGGGCGGTCGCCTCC
>NZ_BSUG01000066.1 GCF_030161475.1 Tetragenococcus halophilus subsp. flandriensis
AAAAGGAAAAAGGAGTGAACTTTCTCGTGCTTTTTCGCTACCTTGTAACCACCCTCTTTTCCAATCGCTCTGCTTTCCGTGACTTCCAACTTCATCAGGAGGAGTTAGGATTTTCAGATAAAACGTTTCGCAACCTACTAAACAATGGGAAAATTAACTGGCAACGCTTCTTGATTCTCTTATCCAAACAGGTCATTGCTTTCATTCGTCCGTTGACAGAAAAGGATCGTAAAGAAGTGTTTATCGTAGATGATTCCATGTATGAGCGTTTGAATGCGAAAAATGTAGAGCTTTGTGGTTGGCAATACGATCATACTGACCACAAAAACAAGAAAGGCTTTCGTTTTCTTCAACTTGGTTGGAGCGATGGCAATACCTTTTTGCCTGTGGCGTTTAGCCTTTTGTCCGCAAGTAAGAAAGTACGTGAAGTAGAGAAAATAGATCATCGGACACACGCTGGGAGAAGAAAAGCACAAGCACAACGCAAAGGAACCGACGTACTCATAGAGCTTCTTCAAGCTGCTCTAAAAGAAGGAATACAGGCAAAGTATGTGCTCTTTGATTCGTGGTTTTCAAGCCCGAAAATGTTTCATGCTTTGCGCGGACTCAACCTTCATGCCGTTTGTATGGTGAAACGTTCAAAAAAAGTCTATTATCGCTATCACGGCGAGTGGGTCGATGTAAAGACTATTTTTCAAATAGAGAAAAAGCGAAGAGGTCGTTCAAGATATCTTCTTTCTGTTTGTGTTGAATCTGAATTGGAGGGTAAGATACTTCCAATTAAGCTTGTGTATGTGAGAAATCGCAACAAGCGGAATGATTATCTTGTCTTGGCTACAACCGATCTTTCTTTGAACGAAGATGAAATCATTCAGCTATATGGAAAACGCTGGTCGATCGAAGTGTATTTTAAAATCTGTAAACAACATCTCCGTCTAGCCAAGTAC
>NZ_BSUG01000067.1 GCF_030161475.1 Tetragenococcus halophilus subsp. flandriensis
ATGTCTAAAGCAACCATTAAACTAGAAACCCTATCTTGTCCTTCCTGCTTACAAAAAATTGAAAGTGCCGTAAAAGGACTGGATGGAATCGACAAAAACAGTGTAAAAGTCTTGTTCAACTCGAGTAAGGTAAAAACCAACTTCGAGGAAGATAAAATAGCAATTGAAGAGATCAAAAAAGCGATTGAAGACTTAGGCTATCCAATTATCAAATCAAAAGTAAAAGCAGCATAAATGACAGAAGAAAGCTGGATGCTAATATGACAACATTTAACCAGGCAGTAAAAAACTATTTTCCAAAATTGAAGTTTTTCACACTAGCTATCACTCGCGCTCATGGACAAAACCATCCCGAAGTTTTTGAAGTACGTGACCTATTTAAAACAATGAACAAAAAAACCAGAAAAGCAAAAAAATCCAAACCCAACTTGGACACAGAATTTGTTCGTTTACGTGACATAACAAATCACTATACAATTCCTAGTGACGCATGCGAAGCATATACAGCTGTTTATACGATGTTATCTGAAGTAGACGAAGCTTATCAAGGTTAAACAAAAAAGGAGAAATGAAACATGTCTAAAGCAACCATTAAACTAGAAACCCTATCTTGTCCTTCCTGCTTACAAAAAATTGAAAGTGCCGTAAAAGGACTGGATGGAATCGACAAAAACAGTGT
>NZ_BSUG01000068.1 GCF_030161475.1 Tetragenococcus halophilus subsp. flandriensis
AAAAAACGCCATGTGAATTTCATGTTATATTGAAGTTACCACTAACTCTCAATAGACAGGATGAATTCACATGACGCACTCTAACCATACCACATCAGCACGTAAGGGAAAACACTTATCTTATTCAGAGCGGTCTCAAATCGCTATTTTAAAGCAAGAAAACTATTCCAATCGTCGGATTGCTAGTGTTTTAGAACGTGCTCCACAAACAATCAATAATGAGGTGAAGCGCGGAACGGTCACACAACTTAAACGCCAAAAGCAAAAAGGAAAGGTCTATGATTACTATACTGAAGCTTATGACGCTGATGCTGGACAAGCAGCTTATGACAGACATCGTTTAAACTGTGGCCGACGGCCAAAATGGGCGGATATAGATACCTTTATAGAATGGGCCGATGATAAGATGTTGCTTGATAAATGGTCCCCTGATGCCGTGACTGGTTTTGCGTTAGAGCATGAGTTGTTTGATCGTGCCATTATTCCTAGTACAACAACACTTTACAATTGGATAGATAAAGGAATCATGCGAACAACGAACCTTGATCTTTTAGAAAAGCTCTCTCGTAAACCAAAAGTGTCCTC
>NZ_BSUG01000069.1 GCF_030161475.1 Tetragenococcus halophilus subsp. flandriensis
CCTAAGTGTAAAATTTATTGAGGTACCCTCTGGACGAATAAAAAAGAAACCGTTACTCTATTCATTGAACTGGACTAACAGACACGAATGAACAAAGGCGGTTTCTTATGGATTCTATTGTAACAGATTTAGTGGAAGTAATGAAGAAGGAAACGAATTTTTTAGCAAGAGAAAAAGCGATGATGCTATTTTTCGCGCAACTTATAATGACAATCACCCAACTGGCTTTTCAAACCCTCGATGAAGAAGTTTGCGCCCAATGTAAGAAAGAAGGCTTTCGTGTCGATCGTAAAAGCGAACGAACCATTACCTTTTTATTTGGCACTGTGACCTATGTTCGTCGACGGATGAAAAACCAAGCTAACGAGGTTCGTTATCCTTTAGATGAATTTCTGGGCGTTCGTAAAGGGCTCCGTTATAGTTCTCTTGTTCTTCGAAATGTTTCTCGATTAGGCAGCACAATGGTCTATCGTCATGTTTCTCAAGCCATCGACTGTTTAACTTCTTGGCAGATGAGTCATCAAAATGTCCAACAGTTGGTCGTCAAAACGGGAGAACTGATTCAGACACGAAGTACGCATGAAAGTCGTTACGACGGGATGATCGCTAAGAAAAAAGTGCCTTATTTATACTTAGAAGGCGACGGGGTGGAAATCAAAGGGCAGAAGAAACAAAGGTTTGAAATCCATCGTTTTCAAGTCTGTGAAGGCAGCCAGAAAGTCGGGAATCGCTCGGAAATGATTGCCCCTCACTTTGTCAGTCATCTCAATCGACAAAAAGCGCAAAAAGAAATGTTGGCCTATCTGCAAGCCTATTATGATTTAAGTCATACCGTTGTGATTTCCAATAGTGACGGAGGCTCAGGCTATGAAAAAACGGTGTTTGATGAACTGGCTTTAGGTTGTTTGCATCATGAACACTTTCGTGATCGATACCATGTGCACCGTAAAATCAAACAACGACTCTATTTTGTTCCTCAACTCCAACATCGGATGATTGGGGCCATTGAACACTATGATTGGCAGGAGGTTCAGCTGGTTTTAGATACTTCAGAAAGTTTAATTGAAGCAGATGAAGCCAAGCCTTTGGAGTACTTGCGCTTACTTCACAACTATCTTCAAAGAAATTGGGTTTATTTTCAACCGCTGAAAGACCGAAGGATTACAGATCCCAAAGCTTGTATTGGCACAATCGAAAGTACCCATCGAAAGATAACGTATCGCATGAAGCGCCAAGGTCGTTTATGGACAAAAACTGGTGCGCAAGCTATGATTCGTGTCATTGATAGTTTAAGGAACCAAGAATTTGAGGGTTGGTTGAACCAATATGAAGCCCTTCCGAATGATGTGGTTGCCCAGGAAAAGCGTTGGCACGCCATGAAACGTTGGGTTCAGAAAAAGCCTCGCTTCCAAGCGCATGAAGGGGTATTTGAGGGGAAAATTGGCGAAGGCCAAGCGAAAAGTGCGCCTTTAGGCCAATTTGCCAAAGGCTTATCGCAATTAATAACGACCCCGAATTATATCTAATAAAAACTTGTTTTTGTTAGGTATTATGAGGGCTAACCGAACGAACGTGAGGTAAAAAAATACAAAAGTGTCTGTCCTACAGGTGATTTTTTATTCGACCTCAAAAAATTTGACACATAC
>NZ_BSUG01000070.1 GCF_030161475.1 Tetragenococcus halophilus subsp. flandriensis
CATAAAAAAATCCTTTATACTGAGCTTGGATGACTTATCCAAGACCAATACAAAGGAACTTAATATGGATAAGTATAAAACAATTTCAGCTTTTAATAAATGGTTTTCGAACATAAATTTCAAAAAATTACCTTTTTCTATTCGTGAGAAAATTTCTCAAGCCGACAAGTATCATAAAAAATTTGCTTTTGAACACTTTTTGAAGGTGTTTCTCTATGGCATCGATCATGAGTGTGAAAGTTTACGTGAAATGGATACGGCATTTGTTTCCCCTGATCTACAACAGACCATGGCGTTAGATGCCATCAGCCATTCGCAGCTTTCCCGTGAGCTCGCCCAGATGGATGACGAAATTTTGTGGGCGATTTTCGCACAGTTACTGGAAAAAGCACGGTCAAAAACACCGGTGACTAAACGAAATGCGCTCTATCTCGTGGATTCTTCTACCTTTCCGTTAAATACCACTCGATATCCTTGGGCGGACTTTCGCTCAACCAAAGCGGGGATCAAGCTTCACTTAAAACTTTGTTTTATGGATAAAGAACACTTGTATCCGGATCAGTTTGAAGTCACGAATGCGGTTGAACATGATGACAATCACTTAGAAGTTTTTGTCAATCAACCGGAAGCGACCTATATCTTTGACCGTGGTTATATTGATTACGAGCGACTGGATGAAATGGAAGCCGATGGCTATTTTTTCGTCACAAGAGTGAAGAAAAACACCAAAATCCATGTCAGAGAAACTTATGAACCTTCTCAGAGTAAAAACATTTTGCGTGACCAAATGGTGGTGTTAGGTACGCAGGTTTATTTAACCTCCCCGTTTCGCTTAGTGACGATTCAGGATGAAAAGGGAAAACAATTACGTTTTGTCACTAACCGTTTTGATGTGACCGCCCAAGAAGTGGCCGACATGTACAAAGCTCGTTGGCAAATTGAACTATTTTTTAAGCACATCAAGCAACATATGACGATAAAAAAGCTATTTTCCCACAGTGAAAAAGGGGTAAGCAATCAAATCATTCTCGCCATGATTGCCAGTCTACTGACGTATTTACTCAAAGTGGAGACAGGAAGTAAGAAATCTCCTTTTCAAATCAAGCGTCTATTGAAACACTTGCTTTTTCAACCTTTTGAAGAATTATGGGTGTTGCTCGTTCCTACGTGACGAAATAGCATTTGTCGTTGTTGCAATAGTATTCAGATAAATAATGAAAATTTTTTTCTGGAAAAGTCATCCTTTGCGCAAGCATTTGATTTTTTTGTCATTTTTTAGAAAAAAGTTAAAATCTGAATATTCTGATTATATTAATGCACCACTAGTG
>NZ_BSUG01000071.1 GCF_030161475.1 Tetragenococcus halophilus subsp. flandriensis
AGTTCGCAATTTATGATGTCTACTTTGCTTCATACCTTGACAGAAGAAAATGTTAATCAACTATTACAAGTGGCGAAAAAACTTGGCGATTTAGGCATGGACCAGCAAAACAGCCAACAACTCGTGCTTGATCTGGATTCCACCTGTTGTCCCACTTACGGAAAGCAAGAAGCAGGGGAATATATTTACCACTATGGCCTCAATGGGTATCATCCATTTGTGGCATTTGAAGGTTTAACCGGATTGGCATTAGATGTTCGCCATCGTCATGGCAAATCTTATACCTCCACCCACGCCGAAGATTATCTCGTAGAAATGTTGGCGCATTACCAACAACGTTCGAGTGATCCCACAATGCTTGTACGCGGGGATAGTGGCTTTGCCAAACCGGAAATTTATAAACAATGTGAGTGTCGAGGCGCCCATTATGTGATTAAATTGAAAAATAACGTACGGTTGATTCATTATGCGCAACATCTTGTCCAATATACCAACGGTACGGACTACACAAAG
>NZ_BSUG01000072.1 GCF_030161475.1 Tetragenococcus halophilus subsp. flandriensis
GAGGTCAAGTCCAAAATCTTGTGTAAAATATCAATGTCATTTATACCTTGATTGTAGAGAGCTGAATCGATGGAAAAAGCTCTTTTGATTTATGGTTTAAATCCTTCACGAGACTATTTGAAAGATCAGGCAGTGAAGCAGATTTGACAACGAATCTATTCAGGCATGGTGATCTTGGGCGGCTTCTCCGGTTCTTCAACCTAAGAACAGGCGCCCATTTCGCTTATCGCGAATACCATGCCTTCATTCATTGTCAAATCGTTTCTCGTTTCTTTCCAGGATCAGTCAGTGAAAGATGTTTCTTCTTCATCTACAATAGGTCCTTTCAAAAAGGGCTTGGGCCCTTTTTGCCATTCTTCTTGAATGTCCATTAAAACGGCGCCAATCAAACGTTCCGCAGAAACGCTATTAGGGAAAATAGAAACGACCTTTTCTCGACGTCGAATTTCACGATTTAAGCGTTCCAGAGAATTGGTTGTCCGTAAAGAGATGTGATAATCTTCGGGTTCACTTAAATATTGGAGGCCATCCCAAAAGCCTTGGTCTAATTGAGCCAATACCGCTTCATAACGAGTATCTTCTTGAACGTATTCCTCAAACTTCTGGCGAGCTTCCTTAGCTTCTTGTAACGTACTGGATCGAAAGATTTTCTTCAAATATTGTCGCGCACCAGCACTGTTTTTCTTGGGCATTTGGTCGATCATATTTCGTAAGAAATGGACCGTACAGCGTTGCCAAGCAGTTCCTGTAAAAATTTCTTGAACCGCCTTTTTTAGACCAGCGTGGGCGTCAGAGATGATCAAACGAGGTTGCGTTAAACCACGTTCCCGCAATTCTTGAAAAAATTGTTTCCAGCTCGCGTAGGATTCTTCCTCACTTACTTTAAACCCTAGAATTTCTCGTCGATTTTTCTGGTTCACTCCTTGGGCAATATACACGCCCTTACTGACCACGTGATGATTTTCTCGAACTTTGATATACATCGCATCGACATAGACATAGCGAAAGGAACTATAGGTTAAAGAACGTGATTTAAAAGCTTCAATTTCCGGATCTAGTCGTTTCATTGTATTGGAAACAAACGATTTGGAAACCGATTCGCCACATAACTCTTCGACAATACGCGTGACTTTTTTTGTGGACAC
>NZ_BSUG01000073.1 GCF_030161475.1 Tetragenococcus halophilus subsp. flandriensis
TCGATTTTGCTCATAGGGAGGAAGGTCATGTAACTTTATCCACTAGCTCTTAATACAAGATTCGGAAATACCGACATATTATGGTCGTTTTTATTCTTTTTGAAAAATGCTTTACAAAAAATACGCGTGGGGGTATGTAAATGAAAAATATCATTTTATTAACTAAAACTTGAAAGTTCAAAAATACAGTTCATCCCTTGATAAATAAACGTTTTTTGATACAAAAATAGCATGAACCACTCAAATCCTGGTATAATAGAATCAACGAAAAACCACTAACCAAGGAGTGTTCATGCCATGTCAATTATAACACAAACAACGCCAAACTCAGAAAAAATTTCTACCTCTGTGTCTGATTTTTTTCATCAGTTCCATGTAGCTTCTGCGTTGAAAAAATCAAACGCAGTCCATAAAAGGGGTTTTTCGGTTCCTGTTATTTTTTCTTTTTTATTGGCCTCGATCTTTACCAACGGTTCTACCTATCGGTTTTACCAAAAGCAGAAGGAACAATTGTCTTTTTCGGATAAGACCTTTCGCAATGTCTTGAATGATCCGCACATTCATTGGCAAAAATTACTGATCTTAGTGGCTAAATCCGTCATTACTTTCCTACGTCCATTGACGGGTGATGCCCGAAAAACCACACTTATCGTGGATGACTCCATGTATACCCGCTCGAATGCGAAAAAAGTGGAATGTGCCGCTTTACAATACGACCATGCCAAGAAAAAATATTTCAAAGGATTTCGTTATTTACAATTAGGCTGGAGTGATGGCAACAGCTTTGTCCCCGTCGCTTTTTCCTTGCTCTCCGGGAAAAGAAAGCTCCAATCTGATCTTGATATCGGGGACCAACGCACGAATAGGGGGAAACGTAAAGCTCAAGCGCTTCGTAAAGGCACAGAAGTGACACTGGAACTGCTTCGATCGGCTTTGAACCAAGGGATCCATGCGGATTATGTCTTATTCGATACTTGGTTTTCCAGTCCCAAAATGTTCCAACAGATCCGTGACCTGAAATGCCACTGCGTAGCGATGGTCAAACGTAGTCAAAAGATCTACTACCGTTATCAAGGCCAAAAGATGGATGTCAAAGAAATCTTCAAACGAAATAAAAAGCGCCGCGGTCGTTCTCGCTATCTTTTGAGTGTCCAAGTAGAAGCTGTCGTAGAAGGGAAAATCCTTCCCATTAAGTTGGTATATATTCGCAATCGCAATAAACGAAACGACTATTTGGTCTTAGCT
>NZ_BSUG01000074.1 GCF_030161475.1 Tetragenococcus halophilus subsp. flandriensis
ACGTATTGACCAGAAAATTCCTACACAAAAGGCCTTGATTCAACGGTTGAAAAGTGATTTACGCTTGAAACTAAGTGTCGGCTTTCTTTATTCTGAACCCATTCCTTCAGAAGCCACTTATTCGCGAGTGATGGCGGTTTTGGCAAATCATCTTTCTGTTTTGGAAAAGATGAACCAACAGTTACTCCAACTCATTCAAGAAGAGTTGGACATTTTTACAGAGAATGTGGCGATTGACGTTACTTCGATCGAAGCACGGACAAAGCCTGTAAAAACAGTTAATCCAAAGCTTCCATCGACTGAAGCGCAACGAAGCATGAGCACAGAAGCCATTCTTGACACTATACCTTCTTATGCTTCATGGGGCGTGAAGAAAAATAGTCAAGGCAAAAATTATTTTTGGTTCGGTTATAAAGGGACACTCGCTGTTTCTACGAAAAGCCAATATATTTTAAACATGCATATCGCTTCTGCTTTTGCTTCAGATGTGTCTTTAGCGATTCCCACTATTCGCAAAGCGGCAGAAGCGTTAAAACCAGAGAAAGAAGCACCCTATTTTTCCTTGGACAAAGGTTACGACGCCAAAGAAATCTATCAGGAATGTCACGACTTAGACCTCGAACCGATCATTCCATTGAAGAAAATAGCGAAAAACGATGGCGAAGTAGACGATCATTACGCGCCAACCTGTCTGCTTGAATATAGTTATAAATATGACAGTTATGATAAAAGATATGGCGCATTGAAATATGCTCGACCCGAAAGTTATTGTAGAGATTGTCCACTACAGCACGAAGGACTTTGCCAAAAAGTCATCAAGGTCAAACAAATGAACGACCCAAGAAAGTATAATCATCCCGCTCGAGGGACACGTGCCTGGAAATTGAAATACAATGAACGAAGCAGTGTCGAACGTGTGAATGGCTATCTAAAAGAGAATCATCAGCTTGATAATACTCGTTTTTATCAGCCCAGTCATGCGATTGCTTTTTATCACTTGATCCAGCTCACTTATAATGCGCGAAACTTTGCCAATCAACGTGTCGCTAAGGCAACAAAGGAAAAGAAATAGTCATAGAATTTCGAAAAAATTACACAATTCGAAATTGGATGAGTGTTTGCTTTTCTAGAAAAGTGAATTATGAAATTGGTTCA
>NZ_BSUG01000075.1 GCF_030161475.1 Tetragenococcus halophilus subsp. flandriensis
CTCAACATTTGGTTCTTTGAAAACTGGATAGAAAAACAACAATCAACACCAACCGAGAATCCGCGTTGAACACGTTTTTTAACGAAGTTTACGCACATGTTCGAAGGGCTTTGATCGCTCAAAGCAAGAACCTTCGAGAAACCCTTGATCGCAAGGTCAAGTCAGGTTAAGTAAGAAAGGGCGCACGGCGGATGCCTTGGCACTAGGAGCCGATGAAGGACGGGACCAACACCGATATGCTCTGGGGAGCTGTAAGTAAGCTTGGATCCAGAGATTTCCGAATGGGGAAACCTCGCATTTTTAATCGAATGCGGCTTGCACTGTGAATACATAGCAGGTAAGCGGAAGACGCAGTGAACTGAAACATCTTAGTAGCTGCAGGAAGAAAAAGAAAAATCGATTCCCTGAGTAGCGGCGAGCGAAACGGGAACAGCCCAAACCAGGATGCTTGCATTCTGGGGTTGTAGGACGTTTATTAGCGGACATGAATGTTAGCCGAAGGCTTTGGGATAAGCCGCCGGAGCGGGTAAGAGCCCCGTAGGCGAAAACAGTCAAGTTCGTAAACGGATCCTGAGTACGACGGCACACGCGAAATGCCGTCGGAAACCGGGAGGACCATCTCCCAAGGCTAAATACTTCCTAGTGACCGATAGTGAACCAGTACCGTGAGGGAAAGGTGAA
>NZ_BSUG01000076.1:0-53894 GCF_030161475.1 Tetragenococcus halophilus subsp. flandriensis
ATTCCCTACTGCTGCCTCCCGTAGGAGTCTGGGCCGTGTCTCAGTCCCAGTGTGGCCGATCACCCTCTCAGGTCGGCTATGCATCGTCGCTTTGGTGAGCCGTTACCTCACCAACTGGCTAATGCACCGCGGGACCAGCCATCAGTGACGCTGTAAAGCGCCTTTGAGCTTTCTTTCAGGCGAAAGAAAGCCGTATGCGGTATTAGCACCTGTTTCCAAGTGTTATCCCCCGCTGATGGATAGGTTCCCCACGTGTTACTCACCCGTCCGCCACTCCGCTTAAAAAGAAACCGAAGTTTCTTCTTAAGCAGCGTTCGACTTGCATGTATTAGGCACGCCGCCAGCGTTCGTCCTGAGCCAGGATCAAACTCTCATCTTGAATTTGATCGATCAACACCGTTGATCGTTCTTAGCTCTTCAACTTTTTGCTCGCGTGTTGTTCGCGTTTATTGCTTGGTTGCTTCTTCTTTCAAAAAAGCGCCCGACACATTGGTTCGTTTGCTTGCTTTGTTCAGTTTTCAAAGGTCTACTGCTTGTTGCCGTAGCAACTTTTATATCTTATCAACTCGACAAGGTTTTGTCAATAACTTTTTTGACTTTCGTTAATTTCGTAAATTTGATTCATTCAAAAAACAACGACTTAAATATCTTAGCACTTCACTAAAATAACGTCAATAACTTTTTTAACTTATATATAATATCTGTCGAACAATTGACCTCAACTAATTTATCACGAATAAAAGTTAAAATCAATAAAGAATAATAACTTTTCTTTATTGATTTTAACTAGAAGAAAGGCATCCCCTCGATATCCATATCTTGGATAATTTCACGAAACGTTTGCGCCTTTGCCCAATAGTATTCATTAGGTAATTCTGCTTGCTGTTGATTTTCTCGAGTTTCAAAAACAAATAAAGGAACATTTGCATCTTGTATTTGTCCATTTGTCAATTCAACCAGTTGAATATTTTTAATATCAAGCTTTACCTCTTCTTTTAAAACTTGAAGAATGTTTGCTAAACCTGTCTGTTCATCAGAAAAGTCTGTAAATGCCAAAGTAAATCTGTCTTCTGTTGTTCTTATTAAGAACTTCTTTGATCCATCTTCTAAATGAAGAATCACCGTACCAGCAACTTTTTTATTACTCAAATCTTTCACCTCGGCTAGTTATCCTTTTTTAACAGCGTCGTATATTTTAACATGAAGTTATTTATTTTGTGAAGTCTTACCAGATAAAAGCATATCCATCGCTTCATCAGTCCATTCTGGTAAACATTCTTCTATTGATTGAAATCCAATATCCTTATTTTTATTTGTGAAATAACGTTTTTTGTGATAAGGCGGACGAACAAATTGAGACTCAAGTGTACGCTTTGAAAGACTAATCTTTTGCGTATACTCGTCAATATCGATGATCTGTACTCTTACTTTTTCGCCAACTTGAACCACTTCTCGTATATCTTTAGTAAAACCTGATTGGATTTCTGATATATGAATCAAACCTTGCGTATGATCATCTAAAGAAACAAAAGCACCGTATGTTTGAATTCCGGTAATCGTTCCTTCTAAAATTTCTCCAATTTTATAGCCCATTTTATTCCCTCTTTTCGCAAATTTTATTATACTAGGAAATAGAAGAAAAATGAAGTATTGACTACGATACTTATTGAGGAGGAAAAATATGAGTCGATTTGATCAGATTGTTGACCGTAAGAAAACACAAAGCGTGAAATGGGATACTATAGAAGCGAACTATAAACAAAAGGACCTGCTACCAATGTGGGTAGCCGATATGGACTTCAAAGCGCCTGAAGCGGTTCAAAAAGCTTTTAAAAACTACCTGGACCAAGGCGTATTCGGTTATTCAATTGTGCCAGATTCTTTGTATGAAGCCATTATTAATTGGCAAAAAAATCGCCACAATTTCACTATAAAAAAAGAAGAAATCTTATTAAACAGCGGTGTTGTGCCGAGTCTGGCTCTTAGTGTACAAGCTTATACGAAACCTGGAGAGGCAGTTTTAATCCATGATCCCGTTTATCCACCTTTTGCGCAAGTGGTTGAAGATAATGATCGTAAACTTATTCGTAGTAAATTAAATACAGACGATAAATTTACCATGAACTTAGATGAAATGGAGAAATTGATTCAAAAAGAAAATATTCGTTTATTTATCTTATGTAATCCGCATAATCCTGGAGGACGTGTTTGGAGCAAAGAAGAACTGCAAGCTGTCGGTAATCTTTGTAAAAAATATAACGTTATAGTGGTAAGTGACGAAATTCATCAAGACATTGTCTATCAGCCAGAAACATTTACAACCTTTCAAAATGCGGATTCGTCATTTAAAGATTTCTCTATCGTATTAACTGCAGCGACAAAAACTTTTAACCTGGCTGGCATTAAAAATTCGATGGTGTTTATAAAAAATGCTGAGTTATTCCAAGCATTTCAAAAAATTCAACAAAAAAATCACCAAAACGATATCAACACTTTCGGCATTATTGGTACACAAGCAGCCTATGAAGGTGGTAAAGAGTGGTTGGACGAACTACTAGTTTATTTAAAAGAAAATATCAATATCACCTACAACTTTTTTCAAAATGAACTACCTAATGTGAAAGTAAGTAAACCAGAATCGACTTATCTTATGTGGTTAGATTTTTCTGCTTACCATTTAACAGATAAACAACTAGAAGAAAAATTTATTAATGAAGCAAAAGTCGTATTAAATCCGGGAATTTCTTACGGCCAAGAAGGTTCACAACATATGCGTATTAACCTCGCCTGTCCCCGCGCTACTTTAAAAGAAGGTTTGCGAAGAATCGCCGCAGCCTTTAAATAAAATAAGACGTATAGTGCAAATGCTAGAGTTTTGCGCTATACGTCTTATTTTTAATCTTTTATTTCAATACGATCAATAATCACATCATCTACTGGACGATCTTGCGAGCCTGTTGGCACTTTTTCAATAGTGTTAACGATATCCATACCTTCAATTACTTGTCCAAAGACTGTATGACGAAAATCCAGCCAAGGTGTCCCGCCATTTTTATAGGCTTCCACAATCTCCGAAGGATAACCTGCTTCTTGCATTTGAGCTACCATGTTCTCGGGAAGGTTTTTATTTGTTACGATAAAAAATTGACTGCCATTAGTGTTAGGACCCGCATTAGCCATCGATAAAGCGCCCTGCAAGTTGAACAACTCACTACTAAATTCATCTTCAAAATTTTCACCATAGATACTTTGACCCCCAGCACCACTTCCTGTTGGATCGCCGCCTTGGATCATGAAATCAGGAATGATCCGATGAAAGATAACTCCATCATAGTATTGTTTTTTTGCCAATTCGATAAAATTTTTTACAGTTTTTGGTGCTTGTTTATCAAATAATTGCAATTTAACCGCCCCTAGATTGGTTTGAATAATCGCTTGGGGACCTTCTTGTTTTGCTAAATTCATTTGTGGAAACTCAGTCAAAAAAATTCCTCCTTCTTAAAATTAAATGCTTACCCTTTTATCTTAGCAGAAAAAAATAGGAATGCCAGCTCTTCATTTCTTTGTTATAATACATCTAACTGCATTAAAAAATCCAGAGAGTTCTATATAAAGGGGGCCAGAAAATGGACATATATGATATTACGATCGTAGGCGCTGGTCCTGCGGGAATGTTTGCTGCTTTTTATGCAGGCATGCGCAATGCGAAAACTAAAATTATCGACACACTGCCACAACTAGGCGGTCAATTAACCACCCTGTATCCAGAAAAATATATTTATGATATTCCTGGATTTCCGAAAATAAAAGCGGATGAATTAGCACAAAATTTGGAAAAGCAACTAACAATGTTTAATCACCGTTATTGTTTGGAAGAAGAAGTGATAAACCTCAATTATCAAGAGGATTTTATTGAAATTGTTACCAATCAACGTACACATTATTCAAAAGCTGTGATTTTAGCTTTAGGTAATGGCTCTTTTCAACCGCGAAAGTTAAAGTTAGAACAAGCTGAAAGCTTTGAAAATAACGGTATCGATTATTTTATTACCGACCTTATGAAATATGCCGGTAAAAAAGTTGCTGTCGCAGGTGGAGGCGATTCAGCCGTCGATTGGGCCTTGATGTTAGAACCTATCGCTAAAGAAGTTTCCATTATTCATCGTAGAGGAAATTTCCGAGCGCATGAGCATAGTATGCAACAATTAAAAAATTCATCTGTACAAATTTTAACGCCTTACATCATTAGAGGTGTATCAGGCGATAAAAACTTAGACAGTCTACACTTACAAGTAGCTAAAAGCGAGGAAACGGTTGATTTAGCCATCGATTATTTAATTGTCAATTATGGTTTTTCCACCAACTTGGATTTAAAAGATTGGCAAATCAATAGTAACCGTCGCGGTATTCCGGTAAATTCTGATATGAAAAGTTCACAAGATGGTATCTATTGCTGTGGCGATATTACTTCCTACGATGGAAAAGTAGATTTAATTGCAACCGGCTTTGGGGAAGCCCCTACAGCGGTTAATAATGCGCTTCATTATATTGACCCTAAAAATCGAACACAGCCTATGCATTCATCCAGTCTTTTTCAACAAAGGTAATTAGGAGGTTCATTTATGGTATTAGAAACAAAAACATTAGAAGAAAAAGCACGACAATTATTAAAAGAACGCGGCGTTTCCGTTATCGATATTGCTAAACTAGTCATGTATTTACAAAAAGATTATATTCCTGGGCTATCACTAGAAAATTGTGTAGATAGTGTCGACTCGGTCTTATCGAAAAGAGAAGTGCACAACGCGATTTTAACCGGCATTCAATTAGATATTCTGGCCGAAGAAGATAAATTGTTGCAACCTTTACAAGAAATTGTTGCTCAAGATGAAGGACTTTATGGTATTGATGAAATTCTGGCACTTTCTATTGTCAATGTGTATGGATCGATCGGATTTACCAACTACGGTTATATTGATAAAGTAAAACCGGGAATTTTACAAATGTTAAATGATCACGAGGGACCGCGTATTCATACCTTCTTGGATGATATCGTAGGAGCAATCGCTGCTTCTGGTGCCAGCCGTTTAGCCCACCAATATCCCGATAATGCAGATCAATTGATGCATTAATATTTTATCTTGACCCAAATCAAAAACCCTTTTATAATATTTTTGAACTAACCGTACAGATAACACGGGACTTCCCGTGTCGAAAAAGAGGCGGTTTCTATTGATTTAGAAGCAGTCTCTTTTTTAATGATTTTAAAGGAGCATACGCACAATGGAAAAAGTAAAAATTCATTTATTACCGGCCGTTCTAGCAGCTGGTATCATGTCATTTTCGGGGGTGTTGATTGAAACAGCGATGAATGTCACCTTTCCCACTCTAACCTCAGAGTTTAATATTTCAACTTCGATGGTCCAATGGGTGACAACTATTTATCTACTGGTTATTTCTATTATGGTCCCTTTTTCGAATTATTTAATTAAAAACTTCTCCATTCGAAAATTATTTATGATCGCAAATTTCTTTTTCATCGCTGGACTTATAACCGACTTTATTTCTCCAACATTCTTCGTTTTACTTTTAGGACGCATTTTGCAAGGGATTAGTACAGGTATCGCTTTACCGCTAATGTTTCATATTATTTTAACATTTACTCCTTTAGAAAAAAGAGGCGGGATGATGGGTGTCGGTATGCTAACAACTTCCATTGCACCAGCAGTCGGACCTACATATGGCGGGTTGTTAACTTCAGTTCTTTCTTGGCATTATATCTTTTTATTTTTAATTCCTATTTTACTTCTTTCTCTTGTCTTAGGCTTATATGCTATTCCAGAGATAAGCGTAGAAAAAAATAGCAAACTTGATATTACCAGTCTTTTGGGTATTGCTTTATTATTTAGTGGATTACTAGTCTTTCTCAATCAGATGGGAAGTATCAAAAGTTTATTCCCGCTATTCATAGGAATGATTGGTTTAGTGATTTTCTTACAACGTAGCGTCAAGTCACCTTTTCCTTTAGTAAAAATTGATGTGTTAAAAGACAAAGCTTTTGTCCTATTTTTATGTGGATTTCTTGTTTGTCAGTTCTTACTTTTAGGTATTTCTTTTGTGTTGCCAAACTTTGTACAGATTGTCTCTGAAGAAAACGCCTTTATCGCTGGTTTAGTGATGTTACCTGGAGCCACAGTTGGTGCCATTTTGGCCCCTGTTTCTGGAAGAGTTTTAGATAAATACGGGGCTAAAAAGCCTATATTAATCGGATTAATATTAGCTGCTATCGGTTGGATTGCTTTAACACTACTTTTAAAACAACCTAGTTTAGCAAGCTTTGTAGCTGGTCATGTCTTTTATATGATTGGCCTTGGTTTTGCTTATAGTAATATGATGACAAGCGGTATGAATCTTTTAACACAAGAAGAGTGTGGAGATGGAAATACACTTTTTAACACCTTACAACAATTTTCCGGTGCAGTCGCTACTTCTATCGTGGCAAGTGTTATTAATATCTTCCAAGAAAATAATGCTGATTACCAAGTAGGCACGACTATAGGCGCGCAAGTAGCGATGCTTATTTTATTGTCTTTACTTTTAATCATTATTATTGCCTGCACCATTCATTTTCGACAAGCTAAGCATAATTAAAAAAGCAGCGGCAATCCCGCTGCTTTTTTAATTTATATTTACTTGATTCTTTTTCAATAAACGGAAAATAAAATAAGGGGCACCGATAATAGATACAATAATACCAGCCGCCATTTCTCCATTAGTTAAAATAATACGTCCTAAAATATCACTATATAATAAAAGTAAACTACCTATAAAGACCGATATAAGTAAGGCGTGATTATTTTTTCGATTCACGATATTTTTTGCTAAGTGAGGTGCGATTAGACCGATAAAACTAATACTTCCAGCAACAGATACGCTGATTGCTGCTAAAATAACCGCGCTAATAAGATAAAAAAGTTGTTTTTTCTTCAAAGGAACGCCTAAAGCGATAGCTTCCTCATCTCCCAAGCTGATCACTTCTAAGCTTTTTCCTTGAAATAAAATAAGAGGCAGTAAAATAAGCACACCAGGAAAAATCATGAGAACATGGTCCCAAGTTGTTCCCCAAATCGTTCCTGCTAACCAGGAAGTGACAAAACGATAACTATCCTGTGAAATACGAACAGTACCGATTAATGTTAATGCTGAAATACCGGCATTAACTGCTATTCCAGCCAGTAATAAACGATTCGGATCAAATTTTTCTTTTTGTTTGCCGCAAAAATAAACTAGAAAAGCAGCGAGAAAACTACCTAAACAAGCAATCAGCGGTAATATATGACTTGACGTTTGGCTGGTAAAAAAGCCTAAATAAAGTAAAACAGTCAAACCAGCACCAGCGTTGATGCCTAAAATCCCCGGATCAGCTAAATCATTATGGGTAATACCTTGAAATAAATAACCTGAAACCGCCAGTCCAGCGCCGGCCAAAATAGAAACCAGTGTACGAGGCAAGCGAAAATCTAGGACAACCAACTGATGAGCTGGCGTCCCCTGATTTGTTAACACTGCTAAAATCTCTTTTAAAGATAAAGGGATCGTACCAATACCAAGGCTTAAAGCTATCCCTGTAACTAATAAAACGCTCAGTAATAGCCAGACAGCTCCTTTTTTCATACATTGCCCCTCCTGATTTGAATCAATAATAATGGCACGCCAATTAATGTAATGATGACGCCTACCGGAGTTTCTAAAGGTGGAGCAAACAAGCGGGAGCCTATATCAGCTACAACAAAAAATAAAGCACCAAATAAAGTAGCAGCAGGAATAACAAAACGGTAATCATGACCCACAAAAAAGCGTACAATATGAGGAATAATCAAGCCTAAAAAGCTGATCGTTCCTACTAAAGACACAGCAGTCCCTGCTAATAACAACACACAAAGCATACTCTTTTCGCGAATTCTTTCTGGTTTTTTCCCTAAAGAAACAGCTGTTTCATCACCCATAGCTAATAAAGTCACTTGCTTGCTGATCAGCCAAGCGCCGATAAGACCCACTAACAGCACGGGAAGAGCCACTTTAAGCTGCGGCCAAGTAACATTTCCACTACCGCCTACAAACCAGAAAGTGATCTCTTGATTTAAGTTAAATAACAAACGGATACTTTGACTTAAAGCTGTAAAAAACGACCCGATCGCAGCCCCTAAAAGCACCATATAAATAGGTGAGCGCGTAAAAACACTTCGATTTGAAGCTGTATAAATCACAGCTAATACGATTGCAGCACCAATAAAAGAGGACAGAATAGTTACAAATGGTGTGGGTGTAGTTGAAAAAGCAAAAGCGAGGGCAAGACCCAAACCAGCGCCAGCATTAATACCCAAAAGTCCCGAATCGGCGATAGGGTTATGCGTAATTCCCTGCATCAAAGCACCTGCAGCGGCAAAAGCTGCTCCTACAGCCAAGGAGGCGACTGTACGCGGAAAGCGTAAATAATAGATTAATTGGTGTGTTTGATTAGCCCTATCAAATTGTAAAAAAGAGTCTCTCACTTCTTGCCAAGAATTTTCAATCGCACCATATTTTAAAGAGGATGCCGCTGCTATAATCAATAAAATGACTAGTAATAAGAAAAACCAGGTTTTCTTCATGATCAACTCCTCACTAAATCATAAGAAAGAATAAATGGTTTTTGGTTTTTCTTTGAAAGCACAACTTCTGGTCGAATATCAAATAGTTCTAATAAACGTTCTGCTGTGAACACTTCTTGCGGTTCCCCTTTTAATAATAACTGACCTTGTTTTAGCCCGATGATATAATCTGAAAATTGCGCCGCGTGATTTAAATCATGAATCGTCATTAAAATCGTTTTACCTTGTCTATTAATATCTTCTAATAGATAAAGAATTTCCAACTGATGAGCAGGATCCAAAGAAGAAATAGGTTCATCCAAAATTAAAATATCCGTATCTTGGGCCAAGGCCATAGCAATCCAAACACGTTGCTGTTGCCCTCCGGATAAGGTATTTAATGTCCGTTGTTTTAATTCCAACAAACCGGTTACTTCCAATGCCCATTGAATCAATTCGTGGTCTTCTTTTTGCAAACCAGCAAAACTCTTCTGATAAGGAAAACGACCATAAGCGACGATTTCCGCTACACTCAATCCATTTATTACATTATTTTTTTGCGACAAAGAAGCAATTTTTTTTGCCACGGATTTAGTATTTAGCGTATTAATATCTTCTCCGTTGATGTGGACGCTTCCATTTTCAGGCAATAAAATTCGTGCCAATGTTTTAAGCAGCGTCGTTTTTCCGCTTCCATTTGGACCAATCATACTTGTGATTTTTTTGGCAGGAATTTCTATATTTATATCTTTTAAAACGATCTTTTTTTCATACCCGCAATAAAGGCTATTTGTCGCTAATTTTGTCATAAACCTCACTCATTTCTTTCTAGTGATAACTCTTCTCAATTATCTCTTTTTCTAACGACTTCGTCAACCTCTGAACAAAAAAATTTTTGCTTTAACTAAAACTTTGTTGACTTCTGATAGATCATTTGTGATAATATTAACTGATAACGGTTATCATTTGTAAAAAAGGAGAAAAATTATGATGAAAAGGTTTCTACCGCTCACTATGTTATGTCTATCTACTGTTTTTTTAGTTTCTTGTGAAAATTCGAACTCAGCAGCCGACTCAAACTCTGATACTGAAAAGCAAACTCGGACTTTAACAGATGCCCAGGATAACGAAGTCGAAATTCCTGATCAACCCGAAAGAATTATTGCTCCTTATTTAGAAGATTACTTAATCGCTTTGGATGAAAAACCAGTGGCACAATGGACAGTCGGAGAAGGTCAAATCCAAGAATATCTACAAGACGATTTGGAAGATCTTCCGACCATTAATTTTGACCTTCCTTATGAAGATGTATTAAATTTTGAACCAGACTTATTACTTATTGAATCAGATGCTACTGTCGAAGGTGGTAAGTATGAAGAATATGAAAAAATCGCGCCCACTTATGTTGTAAAAAATGGCGAAGATGTACCATGGGAAGAGCGTTTGGAAGACCTAGGACAAGTATTTGATAAAGAAGAACAAGCGCAAGAAGTTGAAGAAAATTATCAAAATGAGGTTGAAGCAACACAAGAGGAACTACAAGATGAAATTGACGGCAATTCTGTGGCTGTTATTTGGGTTACCAATAACTCAGCCTTTATGGTGGCTGAAGACCGGTCAAGCGGAAGATTATTATACGAAGATTTAGGCTTTGAAGTGCCCGAATTAACACAAGAAATTTCTGAAGACGCCGAAGCTGACTGGACCCAAGTTTCTTTGGAAAGCTTATCACAATTGGATGCTGATTATCTTTTCTTGGTAAATAGCGATGAAGGTGCTGAAATGTTTGACGACCCTTTGTGGAATAATATTCCTGCAGTAGAAAATGATCAGCTATTTGAATTTGGTCCAGATAGCAGCTGGCTTTATAACGGCCCTATCGCCTACACTCAGATGTTAGAAGATGTTAAAGAATCACTAGAATAAGTAAATGCTTCTTAGCTCCAATATTTATAGACATTGGGGCTAACTTTCTTAATATCCCACCAATTGATAAATTATTGGTGGAAAACTTAAAAAACTGCCTCCAATAAGTTGCAATTTAAGTAGTAACTTTTTTGATTTCAACAAATCAATCCTTTTACACAAATTTTTAAAGCTTCAAAATGATCTATTACCTTATAAAAAACGATGCCTTTTACAGTGAAGGCATCGTTTTTTGCTCATCTATAACGATCAATTGTTTGTCGAATCTGTTCAATTCGCTGCTGATAAGTTTCAGCAGCATTGTTTTGAAATAAAGCCGAAGTTCCTAAAACAAAAATATCAGGCATTATTGTTTTCATCCAGGAAATGGTTTGTGCATTGATATTTCCGTCTACTTCTATTCGCGTTTTCAATCCCCTTTGAGATAAAACATCTTTAAGCTGACGTAATTTCTCTAAGGTTTCTTTACGAAAATCTTGTCCGGAAAAGCCAGTGGGTACAGTCATTAACAAAATCTGATCGACTTCTGCTATGTAAGGCAAAACATCCTCCACAGGGGTAGCCGGATTAAAGGCTAGTGAAGCTTGAATACCATATTTTTTCAAACGGTTAATGAGAAGAATTGGATTGGCTGCTGCCTCAACATGAAAAGAGATGGTTGCAGGTTGTAAAAAACGAAACATTTCAATATATTTTTCCGGCATTTCAGTTGCTAAATGAATATCAAAGGCTAGTGATGTTTTCTTTTGCACGCTTGCCATCCACTCGGGTCCTAATGCTAAATTATCAACAAATACACCATCCATCACATCTAGATGTAATAAATCACAACCTGCTTGTTCCAAATACTCTAACTCTTTTTGAATATTTAACATATCTGCACACATCAATGAAGCTGCAATTTTTTCCAATATTAGCCTCTCCTTTAATGAACGTTTATCTAACTATTTCTCTTCTTTATTTAAAGTGATTTTCGAACTATAAACAGCGCCGATAATTCCCGCTTCATTTTCAAATTTTGCCGGAACAATTTCAGGAAAATCCATATCAACAAGCGCACTATGTTCATTTTGTAATTGTTTATAAGACCTCTGCAACTCTTTTAAAAAGGTTTTATTGGCGCTAATTCCGCCGCCAATGACAACCATTGCAGGATCAAATACAACTGCAACATTCAAAATCCCTTGCGCTAGCTTGCGATGAAATTTAGCTAATACGGTTTTTGCTAGATATTCACCCTCTTCAGCACGATCATAGATCACACGAGCATCATCGATTTTCTCGCCAGATTTTAAGTTATAAATCCGCAGTAAACCAATGATTGTAGCTGCTTGTAGATTCATAGTGCTTAAATTCAAATCATCTTGATTATCATCTAAAAGCATCCAACCAAATTCACCAGCCCGCGCGTGAGCACCACGATAAATCTCATTATTAACAACTAAACAACCCCCTATACCTGTCCCAACCACTAAACTAAGATAGTTCGCAACGCCTTGAGCTGCACCGCCCCATTTTTCCGCTATTGAAGCTGCATTTGCATCGTTTTCTACATGGACAAATAACCCTGTGCGTTTAGCGATTTCTTCTTTAATATTAATTCCATATAAACACTTAATAGCACCAGCAGTCGTTAAATAACCATCTTCTTCAACCACACCGGGGACAGACATACCCACCGCTTTTATCGTATAATTTATTTTATAATCAGAAATAACTTGAACAATATCATCTAAAATTTCTTCTTTAGTTTTAGGCGTAGGAAAATTTTTCTTATCCTTCATTGCGCCGTCTTCATCTAATAATCCAATTTTAATCGAGCTACCGCCAATATCTACTCCTATATACATCACGTGTTTTATCCTTTCCAACTGTTTCAAACGATTTATTTAGATATTCTATAATATTATTATAATGAACATAAATATTATACGCCACTAATTCTATAATAAACATTGCCAAACTTTCATTTTGTTTATTTTTTAATATATTTACACTTTGACGATTTCTAATCTTTTATTGAAAACGCTTTCTAAAAATGCTATCCTTAAAGTGAATTTTTAAACAAACGTTAGTAATTTTTATAAATTAATATAAATTCATTAAATGGAGGAAACGAAATGGACAAGCAAAAAATTGTCGGAAAAGAGGAACAACGCTGGGATGCCATATCAAAAGTTAAAGGACAGGCAAAATTCACGGCAGATTTTTCTTTTCCCAACGCATTACACGGTAAAATTTTACATGCAACGATCGCTCACGGTTTTGTGGAAAGTTATGATATTTCAGAAGCGGAAAAAATGCCTGGTGTAATAAAAATACTATTACCAGAGGACCTACCGCAAAAACCTTTCGCAACTGCTGGTCACCCTTTTAGTATGGACCCTAAAAAAAGAGATATTGAAGATCGTAACTTACTCACACGCAATGTTCGGGTATATGGTGATGAAATTGCCGCTGTTGTAGCAAAAACTGATTTAGAAGCTAAAAAAGCGCTAGAAAAAATCAAAGTAAGCTATACAGAATACCCGATTTATCTGACGCCTAAAGAAGCAATGGCTGAAGATGCGATGCGTATTCACAAGGAACGTGACAATGTAGTAGCTGATACATGTGTAGGTATTGGTGACATTAAAAAGGGGCTAGAAGAAGCAGACTATATTTTAAACGAAAGTTTTTCAACCTCAGTCCAACAACACGTTCATATGGAAAATCAGGTTGCTGTTGCTTATCAGAGTGAAGATCAACGTTGGGAATGTTTGAGTTCTACCCAAATCCCCTATATTTGCCGGCGCATTATTGCGCAAGCTTTAGAGATCTCTTGGTCTAAAATTCGTGTGAAAAAACCATTTATCGGTGGTGGTTTTGGCAATAAGCAAGAAATTACGATCGAGCCAATTACAGTTGCGATGAGTATGGCTTGTGGTGGGCGTCCTGTACAAGTTACTTTAACTCGCGAAGAATCAATCGCCTTCACTCGTACAAGGCATGCAATTGATTATGATATTTCTATCGGTGTTAAAAAAGATGGTAGCATTTCCGCTCTTGATTTTAATGTATTTTCCAACCAAGGAGGCTATGCATCACACGGTCATGCCATTGGCGGTAAGGGCGGCACCTTTATTAATGCCCTCTATAAAGCGGAAAACTTGCGTTACGCTGCCAAAACCGTGTACACAAATATTGCAACAGCTGGTGCAATGCGTGGTTACGGTATACCGCAAGTCATGTTTTCTTTAGAAGCAATTATCGATGATGCAGCTGAGAAAATTGGTATGGATCCCATTGAATTTAGGTTAAAAAATTGTCGACAAAATAATTTTTACAATACGATCAGTAAAATTCAGCAATTCGATTTTAATGTTGACCAATGTCTTAAAGAAGGACGTAAAGCTTTTAACTGGGATGAAAAAACAGAAGAAATACAAAATTTTCATAATAAAAACAAACAACGCGGCGTAGGCGTGGCCGCTTTTTCTTATGGATCGGGGACTTATCCATTCGGCGGTTTAGAAGCTTCCGGGGCACGAATGACTTTAATGCCGGATGCTGCTATAAAATTAATGCTGGGCGCAACAGAAATCGGACAAGGCGCTGACACAGCTTTTTCCCAAATGGCAGCTGAAACGATTGGTGTACCTTATCAGTGGATCATTCGAGATGCAATGACAGATACCGACATCGATCCTTTTGACACCGGCGCTTATGCTTCCCGACAAACTTATGTTACAGGCTTTGCTGTACGCGAAGCAGCAGAAAAAATGCGCGCGGAGATTTTGCTTCGTGCCGCTAAAACTTATGATATTCGTCCAGAACAATTGGATATCGTTAATGGAAAGATTGTTTATTTGCATAACCAACAAAAAATTGCTGATTTAGCTGATTTAGCGCTGGCTTCTTTTTATGATCTTTCTTCTAGTAAAACGATCGTTACTGAATCAGCTGTCAATATCCATGATAACTCCTACGCTTCAGGCTGCACCTTCGCTGAAGTTGAAGTAGATAAACAAACAGGTCGTGTTACTTTACTTAGCGTAATGAATGTACATGACTCAGGGAAAATTATCAACCCTCTTTTAGCTTCAGGACAAATCGAAGGTGGTATGACAATGGGAATAGCTTATGGCCTAAGTGAAGGGATCACCTATGATACTAAAGGAAAACCGTTAAATACCGACTTATTAGATTATAAGATCCCTACCACTATGGATTTACCCGATTTAGAACATCTTTTTGTGGAAACAGAAGATCCAATCGGACCCTACGGTAACAAATCACTTGGTGAAAACCCGCTATGTTCCCCTGCTCCTGCGATTAGAAACGCTGTAAAAAACGCAATAGGTATAGGAATCAACACTATTCCATTATCCCCACAACGTGTTTTTGAAGAATTAAATGAGGAGGTAAAACATGTTTGATATTGTAGGTTATCATGAAGCAAAAAGCTTAGAAGAGGTCTTTCAAATAACAAAGAAGGAAGAGGACGCCCGTATAGTCGCTGGTGGGACTGATGTTTTAATCAAAGCAAGAGAAGGAAATGAAGATTTTGCCGGACACTCTTTGGTCGGTATTACACAAATCACTGAAATGCACGATATTTATTTAGATACGAATGAAACACTGGTGATTGGTGCATTAAATACCTTTACAGAAATAGAAAAAAGTCCTTTAGTAAATAAACATACGCCAATGCTAAGTCAAGCAGTATCGCTTGTGGGTGGTCCACAAACAAGACATGTAGGTACTATTGGTGGAAATATTTGTAATGGGGCAACCTCTGCAGACAGCGCACCTAGCCTTTTTGCTTACAACGCTCTATTGGAAATCCATTCTGTTAGTGGTGTGAAAAATGTTCCTATCGCCGACTTTTATAAGGGCGCTGGATGGGTAGATTTAACTCCAGGTGAAATACTCGTTAATATAAAAATCACCAAAGAAAACTACGAAGCTTACTTGGGCAATTATACCAAATTTGCGCAACGTCATGCTTTAGATATTGCTAATCTTAGTTGTGCAACACTTATAAAAGAAAACAATAATTTTATAGAAGACCTTAGAATATGTTTTGGCGTTGCTGGTCCTACGCCAAGACGCATGCAAAGTGCAGAAAATTATGCTAAAGGCAAAAAAATTTCCGATGACATACTTCAACAAATTGGAGTTAAATGTTTAGAAGATGTTCGTACACGCAATTCTTGGCGAGCATCAAAGGAATATCGTGATCATTTAGTTACAATTTTACCTGGTCGTAATATTGTTAGCGCCTTAAATCCAAACATTTAAGCAATTCTCTAATTATTTTTTTCCATTTTTATTGCAAGCAGAAAGAAAGGAGTTCTACAATGAACAAAGAAATTCGTTTCTTATTAAATAACGAAGAAATATCTTGTATGGTTGATATTAGAAAAAGTTTACTGGAGGTGCTGCGGGAAAACTTTTCACTAACAGGAACAAAAGAAGGTTGTAGTGTCGGTGAATGTGGTGCCTGTACTGTACTTGTTGAAGGACAAACTGTCGACTCTTGTATCTATTTAGCCGCATGGGCTGACGGAAAATCTATTACAACCATTGAAGGAATGGAAAATATCGATGGATCATTATCAGATATTCAGCAAGAATTTATTGATTCTGGTGCTGTCCAATGCGGATTCTGTATTCCAGGAATGATTCTTTCTAGTCACGAACTTTTAGAAGATAATGATCAGTTGACAAGAAATGAAATTCGTCGTGGCATTTCAGGTAATATGTGCCGTTGTACTGGCTACCAAAAGATTATTGGTGCCGTAGAAAAGACCGTGGAAAGAAGATCAGCTAACAAAAAAGTTAGCTCTAGTAACTAAATTCAATATATTGATATAAAGGAGTGAATATTTGAATGAAAAATGACCAGATACCGGAGGTGGATGAAAAACTTCCTGTTAAAAAAAATCTACTTTTAGGTTTTCAACATACGATTATTGCTGTTTTAGCGGCGATTCCAGTTCCACTGTTAATCGCCGCTAATTCTGGTCTTTCATCAGAAGAGACAAGTTTTTTTATTAATGCTGTTATTTTTGGGGCCGGATTGTCTACATTATTAGCCGCATTAAATATCATTCCCAAAACCAGTCCCATGATCCCAATGGTAATGGGAGCTAATTTTTCTGTTGTACCTATCGCAAGCACAACATTAAATGACGCTTCTTCAACTGAAGTAGGATTTCAAATCATTGCAGGTTCAACTATGATCGTAGGGATATTCTGTTTCCTAGCCGCGCCATTTTGGATTAAGTTACAGCGGTTTTTCCCACCACTAGTTGTTGGAACAAATCTGATCGTATTAGGTGTATCTTTATTACCCAATACTTTTCATTGGTTGATGGGAGCTAAAGCACATAATTTAACTGAAAGTATGGATTTAACTCCCTTGCTCATGGCATTAACCATATTTGTTTTCCATCTGATCATCAGCAAGTACTTCAAAGGGCTTCTTGGAAATTTGACGATCTTGATCGCGCTGGTTTTTGGTACACTGTTAGCCATTTTTCTAGGAATGATGGACTTTACACCTGTTGGGCAAGAAGCTTGGTTTGGTTTAAATATTCCCTTTCATTATGGCTTGCCAAAATTCGATCTCACGGCAACCATTTCTTTTCTTATTGCGATGATTTTGGGGATGGTTGAAATATCAGGCACAGCTATGGGGATTCATGATATTGTTGAAAAAGAAATGACCAAAAACCAATTTAGCCGTGTCCTTAAAACCTTAGGAATTGGCACATTTATATCTGGGCTATTTAATGGCGTACAGCCCACTGCTTTTGTGCAAAACGTCGGTATACTCGATCTATCAAAAATCAAAAGTCGGTTTGCCATTGTAACATCTGGACTTATGTTATTGTTGATCGGTTTTATCCCTAAATTTTCCGCTTTAATTTCAGCCATACCTGACCCAGTCTTAGGCGGACTCGGCTTCGCTATTTTTGGCATTATTATCGGTAGTGGCATTAATATTTTGAAACAAGTGAGTTTTGAAGGTAATCAAAATATGTTAATCATTGGTTTAAGTGTTGGCATTTGTATGTTGCCTTCTGTCTATCCAAACTTTTACGCAAACTTTCCAGATATTATTCAAAATATTTTGGGAAGTGGCATCCTAGCTGGATCCTTAACAGCTATTACATTGAATTTATTTTTTAACTTTAAAGAACTACGAAATGGCGCGAACTAAGCTTGTTATTTTCACATTTTAATGTGCTTAACTACAAATAATACCACTAGAATAAAAAAACTAGTGGTATTATTTTTGATCTATCTCAACATTTTCGTGCTTTAATGTACTTAATACAACTTATCCCATAATTATTAACTCTTTTTTTGCAATGAATAACAATACTTTCACAATTTAATGATCTTATCCACGCATATTCTCATTAAATTACGCTTTCTATGTTCTTATTTTTTCTCTTGTAACCAATTTTCATCAATGACACGAAAATCTTTTACAATTTCATCAGCAGAAGACAAATCTTGCTCTGGATAATTCGGGTTAGCAAAGCCAACACAATACATCTCAGCTGCTTTAGCTGCACGTGTACCATTTTTCGTATCTTCAATCACAATACAATCGCTAGGCTCAGAGCCTAATAACTGCGCTGTATGCAAAAAGACATCCGGCGCTGGTTTAGAATGTTTCACTTCTTCTGCGCTAACAGCCTGAGTAAAATAACCATCTAAACCAAGTTCTTTTAGATTACGAATAATTTCTTCTTTGCGAGAAGCTGAAGCCACACCTAACTTAAATCCAGCTTGATATAGCCGCTTTATCAAATCCTTTACATTCGCAATTACTTGTACACCATCGTTTTTAATAATTTCATCGCGTCGTCTATTCATTTCTTTACCATATTCTTCCACTGTTTTAGGCAAATCAAATTCATCCTTCATCTTTTGCCACATAAAATCAGCAGTCGTTCCCATAAATTGATATTGATAACTAACAGGAACCTCATAACCTTCCTCACGAAGAATATCTGTTTTTGATTTAAAAAAAGTATATTCAGAATCGACGATTACGCCGTCCATATCAAATATAAAAGTATTCATTATTTCTCCTAAAGTTCGTAAATTTTTTCAGTTCCAAAGATAGCACGCCAGTCATCATGAAAATCAGTAACCGCTTTTTGAATCGAAGGCATTACTAACGCTTGTTCAAAAATATCCGGGCTCGCGGTAACTGCCTGTGCACCATTTCGACAAGCTTGGTTCACTTGATTAACATTTTTAAAACTAGCAGCCAAAATTTTACTAGAAGAATTGGTTCTTTTAATTTCTTCTCCCAGCGTACGAATGATTTCTGCTGCATCTATATTCAAATTTTCCATTCGATTATAATAAGGTGCCAAATAATCAGCCCCAGCAGCGATGGCTAAATAACCTTGAAACTCAGTATAAATTGCCGTAGCAGTCACTTTAAAACCTTTACTTTTCAAAGTTTTCATTGCAGCTAGCCCTTGCTCATTTACAGGGATCTTAATAAAAGTTTCTTTACCAAGATTATCAACAATAACTTGCGCATCTTTTTCAATCTCTTCTTTTAATTCCCCAACTACCTGAACATGTAATTGCCCACTGCCAATAATTTCTTTGATCTTTTTCAGATGGACGTAAAAATCAATCTTTCCTTCTTTTTTTATAATCGACGGATTTGAAGTCACACCAGCCAATGGTAGAATATTTTGGTAGTAACGTATCTTATCAAGGTTTACAGTATCCAACATAAATTCCATCAAAACTCACTCCTTATAATTTTAAAGTCTGGGCAAAATTTTGTCCAGACTCTTTTCTTATTGAATCTTTACATGTGTACCTACACCTAAATCAGGAATATCTTTATCTTCTACATATAAAGTACCCGGTAGTTCTGGTGTAGTTGATCCGTCAAATTTAATCGTGATATGTCCCAAATCTTCTAGATTTTTTTGAACAACTTCTCCGACAGCAGTAATTTCAAAAGAGGTATCTCCAATATTTAATTTTCCGCCTGTAGTAATTGAACCATTTACTGGGTTTACCTGAATATTATAACAATAGTCTTTTAACGTATCCGGTGCATTTTTCCCAAATAATATTACCATTTTCTCTTCTTCAAATAGTTCTGCTTCTTCTCCAACTGAAATAATTTCTGTCTCAAATACAGTCATCACTAAGTCCTCCTAAAAATCAACATTTAACTATACAAACCAAAGCTTGCTAACCAAGCAACAATTACACGAGGTACTCCATTTAAGAAACGAGAATACAATACTGAGGGCACTCCTACCTCAACTGTTTCAGATTCAGCTTCTTCTAAGCCTAATCCTACTGGAATAAAGTCACAAGCATTTTGCGTATTAATTGCAAATAGTGCTGGTAAAGCAAATTGCGGTGGAATATTTCCTTTTCCAATCTCAACTCCAATAAGAGTTCCAATTACTTGACCAATAACACCGCCAGGACCAAGTAAAGGAGACAAGAAAGGTAACGAACAGATAAAGCCTAAAATGATAAGACCGATCACGTTTCCAGCAAGTGGCGCCATGATCCTAGCAATCCAATCACCGATCCCTGAACCTTGAATGACACCGATAATTAGTGAAACAAACGCCATAAATGGTATTACCGTGTGTAACATCGTTTGGACACTATCACGAGCTGCTTGGTTAAAAGTAGCTATGACTTTTCCTGCACCCATCCCAATTTTAGCAATAAAACCTTGTTTCCCATCTTGTTGTTCAGTGATTTTTTTACTCGTATCGTATTTAGCTTCTTTTTCAGGCTCAGTATCGACTTCCTTCTCAGAATTTTTTTCTTCCTCAGAAGCAGTAGAAGCTTCTTCACTTGAGGCAGCTTCGATTTGATTTTTCCCCACAGCTGATACGTAAATATCTTCGGTGATATATTGTGCCAATGGACCACTTTTGCCCGTAGCAACAATATTAATGGTAGGAATTCCTTTTTTAGGATAAATTCCACATCTTAAAGTTCCACCACAATCAATAATTGCCAGTGCAATTTCTTCATCTGGAATAGAAGTCTTAAACCCATTCACAGCTTCCATCCCTGTTAGTTCAGCAATTTTATCCACAATTTCTGGCTTTTCTCCGCCCCCAGTAACATAAATAAATTTATGCTTTTCTTCTGTAGGTGTAATAACTAATGGACCACCAAATCCACCATTACCTTTTACTACTTTTATACTATTGTAAGCCATGTCTGTTCCTCCTTATTCAACCACTGTACTTGCTTTTTTATCAAGTGTAATTCCTTGTTGCTTACAAACAAAAGCTGTTGTGTAGTCAGTAACCCAACCGCCAACAAAGTTCATTACAAGCCCCACTAAAAGATAGCGAATCGCCAAATCCATAGAATTAAGTCCTAATTGTTCAATTCCTTGAGCAATCCCTAACCAAATAAATAATTCTCCTGGATTAATATGAGGAAAGACACCGTTACTAGTATGGCAAAATTGTGCCTGTGAAGCCATATAACTAGGTTTATAATATTCAGGCAAAAAGCGTCCTAAGGTAAATGACATAGGGTTTCCTAACATAAACGCCGAGATAAATGGCAAAATCATATACCGAGTTATGACGTTTCTTGAAGAAATTTTAGCTAATTTAGTTACACGTTCTTCTCCTAAAAAGTTAATGATCGTATTCATTGCAACTAGTAGCATTAAAACAAGTGGAACAATGCTACTCATCCAGTCAATAAAATTATCTGCTCCGGTTTCAAATAAATTCATAAAACCTTCGGCAAAACTTGTAACATAATCCATGATTACACACTCCCTTTCAATTTCATTTTAATTTGGTTCTTCCATAATTGTAGCTGGTTCGCAGCAGCGCCGATCGGTGACATTGGTTTTTCTTCTTGATAATTTCCAACTTCAACTCGTAAAAATACCTCTCTAGCATTTTCCATTGCTTGTTGTAATAGTTTGTTTTCTTTTCTGACTAACGGATTATAAGTGTCTAAATAATGAATATCTTCGCCTACATATTTTGGCATTGAATGAAACTTAGCTAAAACAGTCACTCCTTGCATTTTTCTAGCATCTAAAATCTGCCCTCCGTCAGTTACAGCAAACAAGACAAGTGTTCCGGCTTTGAATTTACCGGATCTTCGGCCAATCGCTACTTTTCCTTTTTTCCTTAATGTTTGATATGCATGATTAAAATGTTTTATTTGTTGGAAACCCAAAATTGCTTGAAGGAAAAAAGCTGCTAAAGCAAAAATGCCAAAAATATAAACAAAATTCATAATAAAAACCTCCTTGCTATCCAACGTTCTAATTCAGAAGAATCTTCCAATTGACAAAGTTCTTTACGTAATTGTTTATCTCCTATAAAAGAAAAAACAAAATCATATAATTTTAATAGTTCTGATTCATCGTCTTCTGTTAAATTTTCTGGAATTGCTAGTAATAAAATCAGTCCAACTTTTCCCACTGATTTTTTTAACATCTCTTCTGGAAACACTCCTAAAGACAGAATAACTTGGCTTGTCGCTTTATTAAGTGTATGAGGAAAAGCTACACCAGCTTCATAAATGGTCGTGTGTTTATCTTCCCGTTCAAAAACTCTTTGTCTAAACTGAGAATCGACAAGTTTTTCTTTAGTTAATCCTTGAATCATTTTTTCTAAATTTTCATTATAATTTTGTCTATAATCTAATTTGGTAAAACGAAAAATAATATTTTTCAAACTTTTGGAACGAATTTCATTTACACGCTCCCATTCATCACGTAACCACTCAGTATTAAATAAATTATTTAATTGAATCACTGGAGTATTATAATCAACATTTTTTAAAGGAATGGTGGAAAATACTGCAAAATACTGATTAAGATCTTGCTTTTTAGATTCCTCCTCAGAATAATGAGTAATTTTAATTTCAGAACCTACTACCTTTTCGATTTGTCTTTGAATAATCAGAGCCGTTCCTCTTCCAGTACTACATACAATAGCAATTTCTTTTTGCACACCTTCATCAGTCTGCTTACGGATGGCTAACTCAAAATACAAAGCTAAATAACTGATTTCGACAGATGATGCCTTGCGCTTTAGCATTTCTTCTAGTTTCGCTATCCCTACTTTGGCTAACTCATAAGCAAAGGGATATTGTTTTTCGATTTCTCCATAAAATAAATCCTGTATCGCAAAACGAAATAACAAACGATTAATTAAATAAACTAAATGATATTTCATATCAATAAAAAGTCTTTTTTCGTCTAAATCTACTATTAAAACTTTATGAATATAATCCATCATTTGTTCAAAATGAGCGTTCAACTTTTTTTGATCGTCCTCAGTTATATTTATTAACTGATTAGAACTAAGACTTAATGGGAAACAAATAAAATCTTTTTCGACTTCACTCAATGTAATCTTATAATTTAATTCTAAATGATAAATTAACCGTTCGATATCTTCATGATTACGTGCATAATTGATATAATCATTTGGTACAGATTCTAATAAACAATTCATTTTTATTCTTTTAATTGCGGTAGTAATTGTTCTTTTTAAAAGAGAAGCATACATTTTAGAGACTTGACCTGCTTGTGTAATTTGATCTACTAACTGATAGGTTTCAGTTAGTAAAAAGTTATCAGCAAAATAATCTTGTACATGATAAATATAAAGTAAACGCAAATCAAACTCATTACCGTATATTCGCATCCCCCTATTTGGAGTCCCTTTAACTTGTACATTAAAAGAACTAACCAAACCTTTCATTTCTTTTATATCATTTGCGGTTGTACCGCGACTTATTTCTAATTCTTCAGATAATTCATCCATAACAATATAATCGTCAGTTTCGATTAATCGCTTTAACATAAATGAAATTCGTTTACTAGCAGAATTAAAATCACTGATTTTTTTTAAGCCATCCGCCATAATTTCATCGAAACGATCGAAATTATTAATCGTTAATTGATATGTGTTATCACTTTGATTAATTTTAGCGATATTTCCTAATTCTTCGTTTAAAGATTCAATGCTATTTCTTATTGTTTGACGACTAATTGCTAATTTTTGTTCCATCTCAGTAGTCGACATTTTTTTACGGGTAACTAACAATTGTAGAATCTGGTACCAACGATTGACTACCGCCATCTTTACCCTCCAATTCTAGCCTCTTGTTTTACCTCCAGCCACATTTGTTGTAACACCTGTAATATAACTTGAACGATCTGACAGATAATAGCTAACTAAGTCTGCCACCTCATGTAATTTACCGCTACGCCCTAACGGGATTGTACTGGTTTTAGAATAACCTTCCCGTAATTTCTCAACTGTGATACCTCTTGTATAAGCAAGGGCTTCTTCGTATGCTTGCGTCCTAAGTCCAGTTTCTTCCATAATGCCTGGAGCAATCCCAACCACTCGAACGTTAGATTTTCCTAGTTCTTTTGCCCATGATCTCGTATAACTGTTAACTGCAGCTTTTGTTGCTGCGTATGGACTTTGTCCTTCAGAACCTTCTAGGCCAGATTCAGAAGACATATTAATAATAACGCCCCTTTCTTTTTCCACTAAAATGCGAGCCACTGTTTGGCTCATTAAGAATAACCCTTTTTGGTTAACCGCTATAATTTTATCAAAAACATCCTCTGATAGTTCATACTTTCCATGTGGGTTATCCTTATCTACGAGTAAACGAGGGATATTAATACCTGCGTTATTTACCAAACCATCAATTGTTCCAAACTGATCTATTACTTTTTCTACACCAGCTTCCACATCTTCTCGAGAAGTAACATCTGCTTTGACAAATAATAACCTTCTATCGTCTAATTCTGAATCCGTAAGATCAAAATTAGCTACATTTACCTTTTGTGCAAGTAGACTTTCAACAATACTTTTCCCTATACCAGAAGAACCTCCAGTAACAATCACTGTTTTTCCTTCAATGTTTAACCAATCTGACATGATCTTCACTCCTAACTTTTTGATTACGTTTTCATTATAGGAGAGTATATAAAAAAATTAAGACAATCTTTTTTACAAGTAGTGATAAAAAATTATACTAATTTCAGTAAAGGAAATAAAAATGAATAGCCTACTCTTATAAATTGTATAAAAGTAGGCTTCCCCAACATATTCTCCTTGTTTTTTTTATTTTAGATATTTTGCTGATTTTCTAAAATATAATCTTCAGCTTCTTTACTCCATATTCCCTCAGTTTTCTTCAAAATCTTACTTAGGGGCTCTTCTTCAGCTAATTCATTTAAAGTGGTAAAAGGCATTTTTTTATGAGTGTAAACAAGCTTTTTACCTCCGCCAATTTCAGGCTGATTTAATGTTGTTTCAGCTACTTCATTTAATCCAAGAATATGTGTCACAACATTTGCAACTTTAACTTTTTTTTCTTCGATCAATTTTACTGCTTTACGCGTATCTTCTACATTACCACCTGATGTTCCCACATAGTGTGTAGAAGAGTAATGAATATCATAAAAATTTGCTTCAGCAAAAAAGTTTTTATCTTGTGGTCCTGCAAAAAAGTTAAAACAACCATCAATATTCAGAAGTGAAGATGCATCTTTAACTAGATCTGAAGAAGGTACCATAACAAATATATCATCAAAACCTGTTACCCTTGTTTTTTCTTTTAGCAAAGAAACTTGGTCCTCTGTATCTTCTACGTTAATATAATCAACTGTGATTCCATTTTGGCTCGGATATAATTTGGCAGCTCTATCCAGTTTTTCTTGATGACGATCTGTGACAACGATTCTTTTAGGGTTAACTGGCCCATGCAATGCATAATCGATAGCCAATAGTCCCATAGGTCCTGTGCCCCCCATAATCAATAAATCACCATCTGGTTTAATTCCCATTTTGTGTTCATACCTACCATGAACTGTATGATAATTAGCTTCAAAAGCGCCAACAACACATGATAATGGTTCGATCAATGAGCCTTCAAAATAACTATCGCCTTTATACGGGATCAAACAATTTTGCTCCATAACATCATTTGAGATGACTATGTATGTAGCATCTCCGCCTGTATATGGATATGAATAACCTGGACAATCCGGTCGATCTGGCAATTGTAAATTAGCTTGTACTACATAACGTTCACCTTTATGATATTGATTGGACCATTTTGTTCCAACCTCTAAAATCTCACCACAAAATTCGTGCCCTACAATAATCGGGTTTTCTGCAATATCGTTTGGTGCTTTTTTATGATCAGCACCTTGCTTTGCTAATTTCCAAGTTGACATACAAATACTATCAGTTACAACAGAAGCCAGAATTTCATCATCTTTTATTTGAGGAAGTTCAAACTCTTCTAATCTTAAATCATTTTTCCCATACAGACGGACTGCTTTTGTTTTCATAATAAAATCTCCTTTTCAAACAATAAATTTATTCCAAAATTCCAAAACCATAGCCGGCAATACCAACTGCAAATAAAATAAAAATTAATACGATTGGGCTTACTTTTTTCTTTAACAGTTTCATCATTAATAGTGTTAATAAGAGTGGTAAGATTCCTGGAATTAAATCATTTAACACATCTTGTACCGTCATTACCACTTCTTCACCACTTGAAGGATCTGTTGTTTGAGAAATAACTACTGGTACATTAATTTCCGCCCATTCTGTAACCAATACTCCCATAACAAACAACCCTAGAATTGTTGCTCCTTCAGTAAGTTTTTGTAATAGATTACTAGACAAATCGGCAATAATATCCATTCCTTTTTTTAAGCCATAAGTTAATCCAAACCATTTTAATGCAAGGCGCACACCATTAAATACGACAAAAAATAGAATAGGTCCCATAATATTTCCAGTTAGAGCGAGTGAAGCTCCCATAGCCGCAACAATTGGACGTAACGTTCCCCAAATTAAGGGGTCACCTACACCACACAAAGGGCCCATCAAACCGACTTTTAAACTATTGATTGTTCCTTCATCAATATCTGTATTTGTTGATTTCGCTTCTTCCATAGCCATTGTTACCCCGATAACAGGACCTGCTAATGGAGGGGTTACGTTAAAAAAAGCTAAATGACGCTTTAAAGCTTCTGCTTGCTCCTCTTTAGTTTGATATACTCGCTTAATCGTTGGGATCATATCAACACAAAACGCTAATGCATGAATCCGTTCATAATTAAAAGATGCTTGTTGAAAATTCGAATAAATAAATGTCCTTATAATATCTTGCTTTGTTATTTTACTGTTTTCTGTTACTTGTATCATTTTTTCCATATTTTTCCCTCCTTACCTTAATCGTCTAATTCATCGTCTAAATCCACTGAAGCTGAAGCTGTCGCTGAATTACCATTTGATGGTGGCTGGTTATGAAAATTGGGGTTTAATTGCACATAGATAATAGCGAAAATAAGTCCTACAATCCCGAATGCTAATAAACTGAAATCTAAATAACCACCTAACACAAAGCCTAGAAAGAAAAATGGCATTAAGTATTTGATACTCATCATATTTAATACCATCGCATAACCAACAACAACAATGAAACCACCAGCAACTTCCAAGCCTCCGGTTACAACATCGGGGATAGCTGCTAACATATTTTGAACAAGAGATGGGCTAACAAACGCTGCTATAATAGTTGAAGGTATGGAAACACGCAGTGCTTGAATAAATAACGCACTAAAGTGTAAAAAAATTATTCGATTAAAATTGGCTTTTTCTGCTTCCTTATCTGCCGCATGTTGAAAACCAACGGTAATCGTACGAGCAAAAACAGTTAAAACTTGTCCAGCTGCTGCAACAGGCAAAGCAATTGCTATCCCGTTTTGTACACTTTGATTTCCTACTATAACTAAAATAGTTGAAATCATACTTGCTAGTGCCGAGTCTGGTGATTGTGCGGCTCCTATATTCATCCAACCTAAAGCAATTAATTCCAATGTACCACCTAACATAATACCCGTTGTAATATCTCCTAATATCAATCCTGTAATTGTACAAGCTATAATTGGACGATGGGTTTGAAATTCATCTAATACACTACCCATACCAGCAATACTTGAAAAAATGAAAATCAAAATAATTTGAATAACAGATACTTCCATAGAATGTTCCTCCTATTAAAAGCCAGCTTCTTTAAGCGTAGCTGTAAAATCCTTTTTAGCATCAGTTGCAACCACTCGAAAATCAAGCTTTACACCTTTTTCTGCTAGTTTTTTAAAAGCCCTAACGTCTTTTTCATCTACTGAAACAGATTTAGTAACTTGCGTTCGTCCTTCACTATATTGCATCCCACCAATATTTAATGTTTCGATCGGAATATCCTGTTCAACCATTTGTAAAACTTCTGTTGGATTAGTAAAAAGAAAAAATACTGTTTCATTTTCGTATTTTGGATTATTATAAACTCGCACAGCTTTCTCTACACCTACCACATTTGCCTTAACACCTGGAGGAGCAGCTTGCTTTACTAAAGTGCTTCGAACTTTATCATCTGCTACCTCATCACTAACTACAATGATACGCTGCGCGCCTGCTTCTTTTGCCCAAACTGTTGCTACTTGTCCATGTATTAATCGATCATCAATACGTGCTAAACGAATATCCATTATAAATCATCCTCCTCAAGTTCTTCCTCTACAAACGGTTTCACTGTTTCTTTGCAGATTTCCTGTAAGTAATTTACGATTATATTTGGGGTGTTTTGTTTATACATAGCCGCTGTTTCTAATAATAACGGTAAAGACATACCTGAAATCACTTCGATTTGTTTTACATTTTTTTCTAATACAATGCCACTACTAGCATTAAAAGGCGTACCACCAAACAAATCAGTTAGAATAACAATTGAATCTCCCAATGACGAAATTGTTTTTTCGATTTTATCTTTAAGTGAATAAAACCCATCTTCTTTTGTAAAAGCGATTGGATAAAAATCTGACAATTCGCCAAAAATCATTTCTGCTGAATTTTTCATTTCCTCGGCCAATTTACCATGGGCAACTAGAATTACCTCTGTCATATTTTTCTCTCCTTTTATCCTCTTGTTTTACCGCCAGCTATATTAATTGTTACACCAGAAATATAACTAGCTCTGTCTGACAATAAATAAGAAACTAAATCAGCTACCTCTGAGAGATAACCGCTTCTTCCTAAAGGAATAGTACTAGTTTGACTATACCCAGCACGAAGTTCTTCTACAGTTTTGTTACGTGTATAAGCTAATGCTTCTTCGTAATCTATAGTACGTAGTCCAGTTTCTTCCATGATACCCGGTGCGACACCAACCACACGTATACCTTTTTTACCTAGCTCTTTTGCCCAGGAACGAGTATAACTATTGACCGCAGCTTTTGTTCCAGCATAGATACTTTGTCCTTCTGAACCTTCTAAACCGCTTTCTGAAGACATATTAATAATAACGCCTGTTCCTTGTTTAGCTAATTCTTTACCAACCGCTTGACTCATAAAGAAAACACCTTTTTGATTTACATCAAAGACTTTCTCAAAAAGACTTTTATCGATCTCATATTTCCCACCTTCTACTTGTTTTTCATCGACAAGTAATGCAGGAATATTAATTCCAGCATTGTTGACAACACCATCAATTTTTCCAAAAAGGTCTAGTGTCGTATTAACAGTTTGTTTCACAGAATCTAAAGAAGTAACATCCGTATCAACAAAATTCAATTTTTCATGAACAAAATCACCTTTTTGCAAATCAGCGTTTATTACATTTACACCTAAATGACATAGCTCTTTTACGATAGCTTCTCCAATTCCAGATGATCCTCCAGTTACAATGACTGTTTTACTCTCTAAGTTCAACCAATCCATAAATGTTCTCCTAACTTTTGTGATTAACTAATAACATTTTTGATAATTAGATAACAACATCTTGAAACCGCTTTTTCAAGTTTTTTATTAAATAATCACATTTGTTAAAAATTATAATCACAATTATGATGATGAAATAACATTATTGGTAAAATAGGTAATTTATGGTATGGTTAGTAAAAGTAAGCAGGATGGAGGTTTTAGAAATGAAAGATGCGGAAGAACGTTTATTGGTCAAAATTGCTCAAATGTATTATGAGGAAGACAAAAATCAAAGCCAAATCTCTAAAGAATTAAATATACATAGAAGTACAATCAGTCGTTTATTGAAACAGTCGCGAGAAGAAGGTATCGTAAATATATCGATCAATTACGACTTAGCTGGGACTTATACAGTTGAAAAAGAATTAGAAGAAAAGTTTAAATTGCATAAAGCGCTTGTTGTTCCAACAGCTACTCAAATCTCCTCATTACAGAAAGTAAGTTTTCTCGGAGAAGCAGTAAACCGGTTCTTGCAAACAATTTTGGTAGATGAAATGATTATTGGCTTTTCTTGGGGACAGGCAATGGCTGCTGTTTCTAGATCTCTAAAAGATATCGAATCAAATAATATAATATGTATTCCGTTAGTGGGCGGTCCTTCTGGCCGACTTGTCAGTGATTATCACGTTAATACAATTACGTACGAAGCTTCTAAAAATTTAAATGGAAAAGCTTTATTAATTGACTCACCAGCTTTTCCAAAAACAAAAGAGTTAAAATCGGCTTTGATGTCAGATGATTTTAACCAAGAGCTCGCTAAATATTGGAAAAAACTTTCCGTAGCGATTTTTGGCGTGGGAAGTCCACTAATGAAAGATAGTGATCGTTGGCAATTTTTCTATGGAGAAGACGTACTAGCTAAATTAAATGGAAAAGTAGCTGGTGACGTCGTTTCAAGATTTTACAATGAACATGGTCAACATATCCCAAACGAGCTCGACAGCCGAATCATTGGAATTAGTATAGAAGAGCTAAAAAATACTAATTATCGAATCGCAGTAGCTGAATCTTTAGAGAAAGTAAATGCCATTCGTGGTGCTTTATTAGGAGGTTATGCTAATATTTTAGTCACCACTCAGGAAACAGCAGAAGAATTATTAAAAAACTAGAAAATAAAAAACAGCTTAAAGTTATCATCAAAACTACTTCAATGAAATTTTAAGCTGTTTTTATATACATTTTATTTTACATGAAAAAACTTATTCAACCTTACTTCTTCGAAACTTCGTGTCCACCAAATTGGTTTCTTAAGGAAGCAACAATCTTTTCGCCATATTTTTCTTCATCAACACTAGCATATCTAGCCAGTAAAGCTTGTGTGATTACAGGAGCTGATAATTCCTGCCGTAACATTTCTTCTGCGGTCCATTTGCCCTCGCCAGAAGATGGAATGACACCGTCAATATCTTCAAGTTGTGGATCATCTTGTAATAAGTTTTCTGTCAGTCCCATCAGCCAGCTGCGTATGACAGAGCCGTTGTTAAACACCTTGGCAACTCCTGCTAAATCATAATCATATTCTCCCTTATGGATAAGATTGAAACCTTCGCCAATCGCTTGCATCATCCCATATTCGATACCATTATGGATCATTTTTAGGTAATGTCCACTACCTACGGGGCCGCAATAAAAGTAGCCATCAGTGACACAAATTGCTTCAAATAATGGACGAATTTCTTCAAATTTTTCAGCGTCGCCGCCGATCATCATACAAGCACCTTCACGTGCACCAGAAGTACCACCTGATGTACCCACATCAAAGAAATACACACCTTGTTCTTTGGCTTTTTCGCCATTTTTTTGACTGTCAGTAAACTTAGAATTTCCACCATCAATCAAAATATCGCCTTGATCCATCACATCCACACAAGAAGCGACTTGATTATTTGTGATTTCTCCAGCTGGAAGCATCAACCAAACTACTGCAGGCGTCTTTTTATCACCCATTAGTGCTTCAAAACTTGAATAAAAAGTACCGCCATTTTGTTCAAATTCATTTTTAATTTCGCTATTTCGGTCAAAACCTGCTACATTATAACCGTGTTCTAATAAATTATAGGCTAAATTTAATCCCATTTTTCCTAAACCAATAATACGAATATCCAACACTACATCTCCTCGAAATATAACTTCTAATTTTTATATGTTCCGTAAATAACGATAGTACATAATCGTTGTTATTTCAAATATGTTGTTGAAATCGATAAATAGGTCAAATTAAGAATAGTTAAAATAAATATCAAAAAATTTAATATAAAAAGCTCCTCAAGTATTAATATTATTAGCTCACATCACTTAGTGTACCGGGAAATTGTTCTTTTAAATAATCAACTAGTTCATCTAGCTCCATTGAACGATTCAATAAAGCTTCAACCAAAATCGGTAGGTTAAAACCCGCCAATAAACGTGTATTGGGGTTCTTTTTATGAATCACTGTACTAACATTTGTAGGTGTTCCTCCCATAATATCTGTTAATAGCAATACACCTTCTGACGTATTTAATGTATTAAAAGCATCTTGAGCAGAGTCGATGGTCATTTTCAAATCCATATTTTCTTCTAGTGAAAAACTTGTAGTATTTTCTTGTTCACCAACAATCATTTTTGCGCTTTCCAATGCTTCTTTAGCAAATTTTCCATGGCTTCCTAATAATAATGCAATCATTGTTTCCTCCTCGCTTATCTTGGTCTAGCATTTATATCTGTACCTTGCGTTTTCTCCTTTTTTGCTTGTTCTATCAATTCAGGATTCAAGAAACTTTCTATTACTGTACGACTCATCGCTTTTGCAGAACGTTCAATAGCTGTATGTGTGATCGGTGAAGCAGCAATTTTTTCGTATTCTTTCGAATGAAGTGAAACACGTGTCTTATTTAAACTAAAATAAGGATTAGTAGTAGGCATGATTTGACTAATATTACCAAAATCTGTGGAACCAAAATCATCAGGAAAATCTGGTAATACCGGTTCACCTAAATCTTCCAAAGCTTCACGACAGATATTACCTAACACTTGACTGTAAGTTCGAGCCGCATAACCCCGTTCTTCTTTTATTTCCACATCACAACCAGTTGCTAGTGCGGCTGCTTGAATGCAATCTTTCACACGTTTCACTAAACTATCCAGTTCATCTTCTTCCATACAACGAGCCATATACTGTATTTGCGTATGTTCAGGGATCATATTCGTTGCCTGTCCCCCTTCAGTTATAATACCAGACATGCGAACATCTGATGTTACTTGTTGACGTAACATAGAAACAGCACTAAAGAACAAGTTAGCAGCATCTAGCGCATTTATTCCTTTAAAAGGTTGACTAGCAGCATGAGCAGATTTGCCTGCATAGTCAATCGTAAATGTATGAGTTGTAGTGCAGCGCCCAGCTATACGAGTGGTACCAGAAGTAGGATGAACCATTGTAGCTGCATCTATACCCTCAAATCCACCTTTTTCAAGTAATTTAATTTTCCCACCACCACCTTCTTCAGCAGGCGTACCAATTAATGAAACTTGACCCGAAATATCAAAAGTTTCCATAGTTTTTTTTGTTGCTAAATAGGCGCCTACAGCAGAAGTACAAATGACGTTATGACCACATGCATGTCCTAAGTCAGGCAAAGCGTCATACTCTGCACAAATCGCAAAATGAACACTGCCATCACCCTGCTTATAAGTCGATTTAAAGGAAGTTGGTATACCACAATATTCTTTTTCAATTTTAGCTCCTTGTTCTTCCAAATAATTGGTTAACTTTTCAACTGCCTGAAATTCTTCATAGCCTAATTCAGGATGATCATGAATAAAACTACTTATCTCAACTAGTTCTGGTTTCCTAGCATCAACTTCCTTTTCAATTTTTTCTTTAACTTCTTGTAACATCTACATTCCCTCCAAAAGATTAGACTAACCCTACAAAAGCACCTAATAACGAAAGTACCAAAACACCAAGCAAGATATGTGTGTATTTAACATTCCTATATTTGATCAAATAGTAAATAAGAAAAACGGCTAATACAGGAAGAAGACCTGGCAAAATTTGATCAACAAATGACTGAATAGTGACTTGTTCGCCATCTAAAGTAATCTTAGGTTTTAAAGACAATTCTACATACTGTGAAGAAAGATTTCCCATCATAAACATTCCCAAAACACTAGCACCAGTAATAAATTGGTTAATTCGCCCATCTTTTAAAACCTGTAGAATACTTCTACGACCAACTTTATAACCTGTATGAAACAAATAATAACTTATTGCAGTTGAAATCGCGCTGCAAATAATAAACGGTCCTATACCAGCGATCCAACTACCAGCTGAAGCCATTGGTAAAAAAATACCAATAACAATTGGTCGAATAATTCCCCAATCAATTGTATCTCCAATACCAGCTAACGGGCCCATAAATCCAGTCTTTAGACCAGTAATAACTTCATTTGAGATATCCTCACCTTTTGCTTTTTCCTCCTCCATTGCAATTGTAATTCCAGGAATAAGGCTTCCCCAAATCCCTTCAGTATTAAAAAAAGTCAAGTGTCGAGTTAAAGCACTACTTAATTCTTCATCTTCTTTATATAACTTTTTTAGTATTGGTGTAATACAGGCAGCAAAAGACAGACTTTGAAGACGCTCAAATGAATTAGATAATTCACACGTACCAAGCCAATACATCCATGAACGTAAAATATCTTTTTTTGTTAATAATTTTTCATCTTGTTTTTCCATTATGAAGCACCTTCTTCTGTATTATTATTCTTAGTAAATGTTATATGAAGATATGCAAGGAACATGCCTAATAGAGCGAATGCAATAGCATTAACATCACTTGCATATTGGTAAATGAAAAATCCAAATAAGAAATAAGGGATAATATTTCCTCTTTCAATAACAGAGATCGTAATGGCAAACCCTAACGCAGGTAACACGCCCCCAGCAACTTCTAAACCACTCATAATCCAATCTGGAACAGCATCCATAAAATTGTTAACTGCATTTGGACCTAGATAAATAGCGATAGCAACAGGAACAATATAAATTAAAATTAATGATAACGTCGGATATAGAAAATGAGCACGCATCACACCATTAGCATTCGCTTTTTCTGCATAACTATCTGCCATATGGATCCAACCAGCATTAACTGTTCGACGTATATAATCAAGCAATACACCTAATAAACCAACAGGAACGGCTAAAGTAACCGCAACAGAAGGTTCTAAATTTGATTGAATCGCTATTGGAACAGCAATAAAAGTAGCCAATACTTGGTCAGTAGGGATATTGCCTCCCGGCTGAATAACTCCCATATAAATTGCTTGTATTGCAGCACCAATAATCATTGCCTGTGGTAAATCACCTAACACTAAACCTATCAACATTGCTCCAAATAGTGGAATATTTTTTGGCCAGGTATATAAAATCCCCATTCGACAAAAACAAAATAAAATACCTAAAATAATTGCCTGAGTTATCGACATAAGGCTTCCTCCCTAAAATTTATTTGAAATATCTGCTAAGCTTGTTTGCTTATCCTCAGGAACCGTTTGTAAATAAATATGTTTACCATCATTTTCTAAATCAAGTAACTGTTCATATTCTTCTTTGGTTAATGTAATACTTTTGAATACAACTACCCTTCCTGCTCCGCCACCAATACCACCAATTTGAATATCTGTAAACGGTAAGTCAAAAGTTAATCCCTTTAATAGATCTGGAATACTTTTGAATAAAATAATCGATCTAGATAGTTCTCTGTTTCCCAAAAATTCTTTTGCTTCGTCTGTAGGTTTAACGATCAATTTCACCCCTGAGGGAGCCGCCATTTCAAAAACTTCAATCATAAAATCATCTTTGGCTAATTCATCGTCAATGATAATTACTTCTTTAGCACCAACCTTTCCAATCCACCTTGTTACAACCTGACCATGTAGCAACCGACTATCTACTCGTACTAAACCAATATTTTTCATGCTATATCCCCCTTAAAAAGCAATAATAATTTCTGTCAAATTGGAAAAGCTTACATTTTTTTGTGCTATAATAATCCAAGAAAGATAAGTCACTTAAAAAAATCGCTTTCAATTTAACTAATATTATATCGAATTTTTTCGAAAAGTAAATATATTTTTCGAAATATTTTTACGGGAAAGGAAAGTTACCTTTTATGGATAATTTAAAAAACTTAATACAAGTAAACTATTTATCTTTTACAAAAAAAGAAAAGCAAATTGCCGATTTTATATTAGGAAATATAGATAAAGCAAAATCATTAAGCATTTCCGAACTAGCGAATGCTTGTAATGTCGCAGATTCGACAATCTCACTTTTCGCTAAAAAAATAGGGCTATCCGGTTTTAAAGAATTAAACGTTTATCTAAATAACCAGCATCAAAATATTTTAGAAAATACCGCAGATGATAGTGGAGAAAATGTAATCAAAAAAGTTTTTGAGTCAAATATTCGCTCATTGGAAAACACGTCAAAACTAGTAGATCACTCTGATATAAATAAAGCAATTTCAATAATGAATAACAGTAAAAAGATGGTATTTTTTGCTCTGGGCGGCTCTACTCCAATTGCATTAGACGCATATCATAAATTTTTACGATCACCGCTTGATGTTGAGTTCAATCTTGAATATCATATGCAACTTTTAAAAGCAGGTAAATTAAATGAGCAGAGTTGTGCTTTTATTATTTCTCACCGTGGAAACAATCCTGACATTTTGCGTTTAGTTAATTTACTAAAAGATAATAACGTTCCTATCATTTCAATTACTAGTTTTGATAACACACCATTAGTAGATTTTTCAGAAGTATCGTTTCTTACACCTACTGAAGAATTAGATTACAATAATGCAGGAATATATACCAGACGTGTTTCTCAACTAGTATTAGTTGATCTATTATTTACTTTATGTATTTCATCACAGCGTAAAGAAGCAATTTCAAATTTAGAAAAGATGCAAGAAGCTTTAAAATATACAAAATAGTATGTTGATCAACAAAACACCTCAAAAACCATTTTGATTTTTGAGGTGTTTTGTTGGAGTTGTTCAATTATTTGATGCCTGTAGATTATTCTCCTAATAGTCTTTTTGCTATTTCGTCAGTCGTAACTAAAACATTAAACAATTTATGTTTAACAGCAACTTCAATAGCATCAAATTTACTATTTTCATAGGCAATTGCCATTACGGTGGGTATTTTTTTTATTTCCTCTAAACTAATCCCCATTACTTGCTGATTTATATTAACATCTGCTTCTTTGCCATCTTCGCCAAAAAATCGAGAATTAATATCACCAATTACTTTATTTTCTTTCAAGTTCTCAATATCTTCTTTATCAATATAGCCTATTTTTTCCATCGTACTATTATTTCTTGGATCAGAAATTCCTACAAGAGCAATATCAACAGATTTACTTTCTTCCATCACATTATAGATTGTAGGGTTATTAGCCAGTTCTTTTCTCAAACTAGAATTTGATATTAAAGCTGGCGCATATAGATATCTAGTTTTACCTCTTAATTTACGAGCCAAATCATAGCAAAGCTGGTTGGAATGGATATCAATATATTTATCGCCCATTCCTCCTATAAGAGGAAAAATGGTAACATCAGACTGTTTTTCAAAAGGATATCGGTTGACTAATTCTCTCAATGATTCGCCCCAAGAAATACCAAGCTTTTTACTTCCTTTTATCATCTTTTGCAACCACAGAGCAGCTTCTCTAGCAGCCATTTTCTTAACTTCACTTGTTTCTAAATCTAAAGTATCCACAACCAACACTCTTTTTAAATCATATTGAAGCTCCAACTCTCTTTCTAGTCTAATACTGTATGAACTTTTACTATTAATAAATATCTCAACAACGCCAGCTTCCTTTGCATCAATCAACATTTTGGAAATAAGTGATCTAGAAACACCCATATTTCGAGCAATTTCAGCCTGTGTCATACCTTCTTCATAATACATGGAAGATACTCTTACAAGTTCTTTTTCTTCAGATTGATTCATTCAAGCACCTCTAAATTATTCATTACTTTACCTAAATAATAACACAATTATTAGGAGCCAACATACTTGCTCTTATTACTTTCAAAAGGGTGAAAATTTTTATTTTTTTAGTAAAAGTTAAAATAACATAATCTTTATTTTTGAATATTAATTCTAATCCCTAAAACTCAAAAATTAAATACATACTTAAATACATCTAAAATAAAAAAACATTTTCCAAAAATTTCAACAAGAGTAAACATGTTAGTCACAGAAAAGTAAAATCATCTGTAACTAACATTTTTTCAGTTAATTTAGATTAACAAAAACATTACGAATATACAGTCTGTTAAAGCCAATTAAAATTATAACTAATTTTGAATCTTACTTGATTAATATATATCAATTGTATTTCCGACCTGGAGTTCAGGAAATACCTGTGGTGTAACATTAATGGCCCCTGGTAAGACTTCGTTCTCACCTTCTCTAAAATAAATTGAAATATGGCCTAAACTCTCAAAGTTTTTATTTGCTTCAGTCCCAACTTTAGTAATAGTATAAACTTGGTTTCCAATTTTTATTTTACCATTTTGTGTAAAAATATCTTTTGGTTCTTTATTACTTTCGTGGATAACAGATATATCTTTTAATTCTGGTGGTACTTTTGGTCCGAATAATACTAATAAAACTTCTTCTCTAAATTCTTCAACTAAATTGCCAATTTCTGTTATTTTTGTTTGATACATTTAATTACCTCCAAGTAGTATTTTATACAAACTATTTAGTAAACAACCTGTTAAATCAGTATAGATTCAACCTACTATATACCAATTACTATTTTCCCAAAACTTTTTCATTTTTGTTCATCTCATAATTAATTTGGTCAATCGCTTGTTGTAATGATTCTTTGTATTTTCCACTTCTAATCTTTTGGGGAAGGTTATTAATATTTTGCCCTTCAATAAGGTTGTAACGTCTAAATTTAGTAAAAATTGTTAAGCCTGACATGATTTGACACTCTTTGATAATCCCATAATTGTTGGTCATTAATAGTATGATACTTCTATTTTTAAATAAACTACGAGTCATTCCTACTCCCAAAAAACCAGTCATATATTTATCTACCATAGTGTTAAATGTTTTTCTATAATAACGTGTGTGTATAACCGAAGTCCAAATATTTACGAGTAACAATAACAATATAAATAATAATAGACGATAGCTCACTATATTTACCTCCAATATGTCTATAATTTTTCATTAATGATTCTATCTACAAGAATCTTAGGTGAGTTGGCAAAATTACCTATAGTTGAACCGGCGATATGAGGAGTAATTGTTATATTTTCTAAACTTAAATAAGGATGGTCATTTGGTAAAGGCTCTTGATCGAATACATCTATAGCTGCACCGGTAATCCTATTTTTCTGCAATGCCTCGATTAAATCAACTTCGTTAATTAAACCTGAACGTGCACTATTAATAACAACTGCAGAACTTTTCATTTGTTCAAAATGTTTTTTATTTAGCATATTTTTGGTCTGTGGAGTTAAACGATAGTGCATAGAAATGACATCTGCTTGTTGAACCAATTCGTCTAATGAAACTTGTTGATCTTCAGCTTCCCCATTGAAAAAGTCATCAAAAAAAATAATTTTGCCACCAAATGGACGTAGTAAGTTTGCTACTCGCTGACCAATAGCACCATATCCAATCAAACCAATAGTAGATTCTTTTATTTCAGGTGCTAATAGCCCATTAGGATAATACTTTTCCCATTGATGACTCCTTAGTTTACGGTCAGATCGTGTAATATTCCGTATTTCACTCAATATTAACCCTACAGTATATTCAGAAACGCTCGTTTCACTTCTTCCGGGTGTATTAAATACAGTAACTCCTTTTTCATTAGCGTATTCAAAATTTACATTTTCGATACCAGCACGAAGAACACCAATAAACTTTAACTTTGAAGCCTGATCAATTACCTTTTTACCAATAGGAGCAAATTGAGTAATTATATAATCATACTTCTCGATGTTTCCTACTAAATATTCTGGTAATTCTACTGCTTCACTTCCATTTTTTTCTAATTTAATATTATCATTTTGTAAATCTTCTAAAGAATCATGTTTCCAAGTTTTTATATCCACTTCAAATCCTTTTTCAACTAGTTGATGTAAGCCAGTCTTCATCATTTCTTCTGTAATAAATAAATCCGCAATCGCTAAACATTTCATACTATTTTCCTTTCATAAATTAATTTAATTTTACTGAAACACGATAACTATCTGTTTCACTCGCTAGTTCAAAAGCTTTTTGGATATCGTCTAACGGGATGGACTCCTCAATTAAGTTAGAAACGTCTACTCTTCCTTCACTAAGCATTTGAGCCGCATCATAAAAATCTTCTAACGTTGAACCGTAGCTTCCTATTAATTCTAAGCGTTTATAATGAATTGTGTTCGAATCAACTTCAATTTCTGGAGCTGGGTAGCCTGCTGCAAATAAAGAGACTTTTCCATCTTTAGGTTTAACCATTTCTAATGCTTGATTATTTGCAGAAGTCACACCCACTGCGACAATAACAATATCAGCTCCTTTACCACCTGTTAATCTTTTTACCTCTTCTATAGGATCTACTATTCCTGCATTAATAACTTCTAGCCCCATTTTTTGAGCAACATCAATTTTCTTATCCATTAGTTCACTCACGATAACTTTAGCTCCCATTGCTTTGGCGGTTGCAGCGTTTAATAAACCCATGGTGCCTCCACCAATAACCACAACAGTATCTTTTCCTCCCTTAATATGAAGCTTTTTCATATTTTGTATAACTGATGACAGTGGTTCAACAAAACCTGCTTCAGCAGCTGGTAAATTTTTATCTACTTTCACTAAACTCTTTGCTTTACGTACAAAATAATTCGCAAAGCCAAACAAGCCATAATAATCTTCAGAATAGTTTTTCCCAAATTGTGCTTTGTTTTCACATGAAGTTACTTCTCCGTGTTTACAAGCATCACAATAACCACAGTAATCATAAATGATGCTTACTCGATCGCCTATTTCGTAAGTGCCTTTAATATCTGAACCAAGTTCCATAATAATTCCAGAACATTCGTGTCCTCCAGCCATTGGATAACCTTGATGCTCTCGTAGACCTTGCCATTGTTGGTAATCCGTTGTACAAATATTACATGCTTCTTGTTTAATTAAAATTTCATCTGATTTAATTGTGGGCAAAGACATAGTTCTTAATTCTGCGTTTTTTTTACTCGTCAGACAAGCAAATTTGATTGTTTCGATATTCATGTATTTTCTCTCCTTTTATAATCCAAATGATATAAAATAAGCAATTACTACCGCTAATGGTCCAGTAATGAGTCGCGAAAATAACACTGCAGGAACGCCTGAAGAAATAGTTTCTGGTTTTGCTTCTCCTAAGGTCATACCTACAGGAGCAAAATCACAACCTACTTGAGAATTAATTGCAAATAAAGCAGGTAGTGCATAATGCGCCGGTACGTTACCATTCGCAATTTCCGTACCAATTAACAAACCAACTACTGAAGCAATTACTGCTCCAGGCGCTAGTAATGGAGATAAAAAAGGTAAACTAGTAATAAAGCCAAGAATCAATAAACCAACTAAACTATCTGCCAGCGGTGATAGCCCTTTTGCAATCAAATCCCCAATCCCGGTATAGTTAATAATTCCAATTAGGGTAGCAACAAAAGCCATAAAAGGTAATATATTTTTCATTATAGTATCTATCGTTTCCCTACCAGCTTGGTACATAATATTGATAAAGTCACCTGCTACTCGTCCTATTTTATCAATAAAACCAATAACCCCTTTTTTCTTAGGCGGAGTCTTTCTCGTCTCTTGTGTTCCTGACTCTTTTTGATTTCCTTCCTGTTGTTCTATCTTTTCTTCCTCTTTATTTTCAGGTGATATGTCCTCTATACTCTCATTGTCTGTTATTTCAATATCGTTTACGGTTGTACCTGAAACAAATATGTCTTCAGTTATGAATTTAGCAAGCGGACCAGAAGGTTCTTGAACTTTCACGTTAATTGTTGATATTCCCATTTTAGGATAAGTCCCGCAACGTGCCGTACCTCCACAATCGATAACGGCTGCTAATGTTTCTTCCTGACTAACTGGATTAGCAAAAGAGTCAACCGCTGTTGTTCCTGACAATTCAGCAATTTTTTCAGCCACTGGATGTATGCCACCCCCAGTCACACTAATTACATATTTCTTTTTTTCATCTGGTACTAAAGTTAATGGGCCGCCCCAACCGTTCTTACCTTTATGAACAACTACTGGATTTTGTTTCATAGTCTTCTCCTTTATTCTTCATTACTCTAAGTTTCAGTTGCTGTCGATTTAGTTCTCCTAGATAAAAATGCATAAATTCTTTCAGTAACCACTCCTCTAATAAAAGTAATGATAATACCAGCTATTAAATAACGAAGCGCTAGTTCACTTTGGCTTCCCACTTGAGAAAATCCTTGAGCCACGCCTAAAAATACAAATAGTTCCGCTGCATTGGCATGTGGAAATAACCCAACTATAGGGTGAACCATAGACACTGTCGAGTCGTAATAAGCCGGTTTATGTTCTTCTTTTAAAAAACGACCAAATGTGTAACACATTGGATTTGTCAAGAAAAAAACAGCTAAAAACGGAATAATTGTATAGCGTAAAATGGCAAATTTTGTCCATTTTTGCATCACACCAAAAACTCGCTCTTCCCCAATAATTTTGATTAAAGCGGTTACAAACAATATAAGAGTAACCAAGAGAGGGATAATATCCGTCACATATCCTACAAATACATCTCCACCCTCTTCAAATATGCCTATAAAGTGTTCCGCTAAATTAACTAAAAAGTCCATGAACATTCTCCTATCTAATTAATCTTTTTAATGACCATATTCTTGTTTCAATACTCTATATTTTAGTTCCTCATTTTCCTATTGGATATTAAAATAGGAGAAAGGGAAAATTAAAAGTTTAAAAAAATTTTACAGAACTATATTTTATTATTAGCACTTTTTAATTGTTAAGCAAATGTTTCATCTTGTAATTTACGTAGACGATATACGGTTGTATTTTGATCCAATTCGATATCATCATAAGTTAAAAAGGTACCATCTTTAATATCCCTTTTAGCCACTGAAGCTCCTCCGACAAGACCAACTGGCAGATTATTATTTTCCTTCATCGCTTGATGTGTTTCTATAACGCCACGAACACTATATCCACCAATACCATCAATTGTTTCTCCAGCTTTAATGTCTCTTTTAGCCACAGCTACAGTTTCTGAAATAGGCGCACCTAGTGGAACAATAGCATGATCATGTTCTAAAACAGCTCTTGCGATTGTTAATGGTGTTTCTAAACTAGCCAGGTGGAACGGACGATATAAAATATGATGATCGCGTTCCCCCTTTTTCATTAAATAATTTAACTCATTTTGGACACCTTCATTTTGCCCTTTTACAATACAAAAGATGCCAGGTGCAATACCATCTACATACTCAACAACACCAAAGTTATCTAACACGCCGCCATCTTTTTTCAAATCTAGCTTAGTGATGGTTTCATCTAAATCTGCCGCAACACCATGCATTCCAACAGTATCTGGCACATAACCAATTGCATTTGATAGTAAATTCATCTCTGCCATTGTTTTTGTCCCATCTTGAAAAGCCGCCAACATATGGCTACTCATTTTTTTCTGGTCTGCTTCATCTTGGGCAGTTGTTGGGTTAGCGCTTACTTTCAGTGGATTATTTTTTCCTTTCCCAGCAACCAATACTTCCATCCCCATACTTTTAGCAAATTCAAACATTTGCGTTGTTACTGCCGGTTCATCTCCATCTGACCCAGTGTAAACTAGACCAGCGGAATCATATAATTTCTTCATAATAGGCCCAATTGTAATATCAATTTCCACATTAAGTAGTACCAAATGTTTTTGTGCGATTAATGTTTCCAATGAAATCTTAGCGCCCACTTCTGGAACTCCAGTAGCATCCACAATGATCTCTACTTTATCCGAATGAATAATTTCTTTAAAGTCTTTACTTTTTAAAACATCTACTTTTTTAGAAGCGCTTGCATTATAAGCCTGAGCTGCTCTACTAGCTGCTTCAATATTTATATCACTTATGCCAGCTACGATCATTCCTGGAATCGTGGCTATTTGGGACACCATTCCAAAACCCATTTGTCCTGCACCAATTACACCTACTCGAATCGGATTTCCTTCTTTTTCTCGTTGCAACAATTCACCATACATCGTCATTACTTTTCCTCCTTTTTGTCATTTGACAATTAATATGTCATTTGTTTGATATACTTGTATTTTGACATTAAATAAATCATTTGTCAATAGTTTGTGAAATTTAAATTTCACAAAAATTTAGAGCAGCAAGCCAAATAATTGTCTTTTGGCTTGCTGCTCTAATCTTTTTTCACATTTTTTAAGGTTAACTTTGTCTTTTCTAGCTTATAGTTGCTCTCACTAGTGGTGCATTAATATAATCAGAATATTCAGATTTTATTTTTTTCTAAAAATGTCAAAAAAATCAAATGCTTACGCAAGGGATGACTTTTCCAGAAAAAAATTTTGGTTATTTATCTGAATCCGAAACAACAACGACACTTTCTATCCCATCAAGTAGGAACAAGTAACGCCAGCCATTTTTCAAATGGTTGGAAAAGCAGATATTTCAATAGACGTTTGATTTGAAAAGGCGTTTTCTTACTTCCTGTTACCACTTTGATTAAATACGTAAGTAAACTGGCAATCATAGCGAGGATGATTTGATTCGTTACCCCTTTTTCACTGCGTGAAAATAGCTTTTTAATCGTCATATGTTGCTTGATGTGCTTAAAAAATAATTCAATTTGCCATCTCGCTTTGTACATTTCGGCCACTTCTTGAGCGGTCACATCAAAACGGTTGGTGATAAAGCGTAATTGTTTTCCTTTTTCATCTCGAATCGTTACTAAGCGAAAGGGGAAGTTAAATAAACCTGAGTACCTAACACCACCATTTGGTCATTCAAAATGTTTTCACTCTGAGAAGTATCATAGGTTTCTCTGACATGAATCTTGGCGTTTTTCTTGACTCGACTCACGAAGAAAAAACCGTTGGCTTCCATTTCGTCCAAACGCTCATAATCAATATACCCCCGGTCAAAGATATAAGTCGCTTCCGATTGATTGACAAAAACTTCTAAGTGCTTATCATCGTGTTCAACCGCATTTGTGATTTCAAATTGGTCCGGATAAAAGTGATCTTTATCCATAAAGCAGAGCTTTAAATGTCATTTGATCCCTGCTTTGGTTTGGCGAAAGTCTGCCCAAGGATACCGAGTGGTATTCAATGAAAACGTAGAAGAATCAACGAGATAGAGCGCGTTTTTCTTTGTAACTGGCGTTTTTGATCGAACTTTCTCCAGTAGTTGCGCGAAAATGGCCCACAAAATTTCGTCGTCCATCTGTGCAAGCACACGTGAAAGTTGCGAATGACTAATCGAATCTAACGCCATGGTACTTTGTAGCTCAGGAGAGACGAACGATGTATCCATCTCCCGCAAACTTGCTCGTTCATTGTCGATCCCATAGAGAAAAACTTTAAGGAATTGTTCAAAACTCAATTTTTTGTGATATTTCTCGGCTTGAAAAATCTTTTCACGAATAGAAAAAGGTAATTCTTTTAAATTTATGGCCGAAAACCATTTATTAAAAGCTGAAATTGTTTTATACTTATCCATATTGCGTTCCTTTGTATTGGTCTTGGATAAGTCATCCAAGTTCAGTATAAAGGATTTTTTTATGGATGGAAATAGCGTGAAACTTCATAGAAAATTTCAAAATGTTTCATGCACCACTAGTGATTCTACTTTAGAGTTATAACAAAGTGGACTTCTTCTTAAATAGCTAATTTTATTCAAGAAGAAGTCCACTATTTTAAAAATAAAAAGTATCAACTCTTAACTTTGACCATAGTACGCATTTTCACCATGTTTACGATAATAGTGTTTATCTAACAAATATTTGTCGATTGGATCGATGTTTGTTTTCAATTCCTCTGTCCCTAATGCCATTGTAGCTACCTCATCTAACACAACACTATTTTGTACAGCCACTTCTGTATTTTTCCCCCAAACAAACGGACCATGTCCATACACAATAACTGCTGGACATGCCAAGGGATCTATATTTCTGTCGCGAAACGTTTCCACAATTACATTCCCTGTTTCTAACTCATAAGCTCGCTCGATTTCTGTTTGAGTTAGTTGTCTTGTACATGGAACCGGGCCATAAAAAGTATCCGCATGCGTAGTACCATAAGCAGGTATATCCCGTCTAGCTTGTGCCCACTTTACAGCATTTGTTGAATGGGTATGCACAATGGCATTGACTCCTTCAAAGTTCTGGTACAAAACAGCATGTGTAACTATATCGGATGAAGGGTTTAAACTGTTCTCTTTTATAGGTGCTCCTTGTAAATCTGTAACTACCATATCTTCAACTCGCATCGTATCATATGAAACACCACTGGGTTTAATTACAATAACACCAAGTTCTCTATTTACTTCACTAACATTCCCCCAAGTTAGTTTAATCAAATCTTCTTTAGGTAAAGCAAGATTTGCATTAAAGACACGTTGTTTCATATCAGCAATGTACTGCTCTTTATTCACAATACCCCACCTCCCTTAACTTTGGCATAATAACTTGTTTGGCACGTTCAATTTCTTCTTTAGGTTGAACACTTATTTCACTCCACATTTCGATCACGAAAGGACCGTTAAAATTTAAGCGCTTTAATGTTTGGAAACACCCCATAAAATCAACACATCCCTCTCCAAAGGGAACACCTTTAAATTTACCTGGAAAATCGGACGTTACTGCAAGTGTATCCTTAATATGAATTTGCGAAATTTCGTTAATCCCCTTTTCCAATTCATAGCCGATATCATTTGTTGGCCATGCTGACAGATTCCCTAAATCTGGATAAACTTGTAAGTAAGGAGATGGGATTTGCTGTTTAATTTGTTTAAATTTTGTAATGGAGTTAATGAAAGAGTCATCCATAATTTCGACTGATAGAGCAACCCCTTTGGCTGACGCCATAGTTACTGCTGCTTGTAGATTTTCAATAAAGTATTCACGACTGTGCACAGATTTTTCTTCATAATACACGTCATAGCCAGCTAATTGAATACAACGCACACCGAGATCTAATGCTAGATCAATAGCCTTTTGTATGATTATCATGGCATTGTTCCTTGTCTTTGGATTTTTTGATCCAAAAGGAAAACGTCGATGGCCACTCAAGCAAATCGACAAGATTTTTACATCCGTTTCATAAATCGCGTCAACTACTTCTTTACGTTCATTTTTTGTCCAATCCAAACGCGCTAAGCGTTCATCAGTTTCATCAATTGACATTTCCACAAAATCAAAACCTAGTTCTTTAGCGAAGAGAAGTCGTTCTTTCCAAGTAATATCTTTTGGGATAGCTTTTTCATAGATTCCAATTGAACTCATTGGAAATTACCCCCAAATTCTTTTAATTTCATTTTTAAAGTCTAAAGCGGCTTGTTTAGGACTTTCCGTCTGAGTAATCCCTCTACCGGTGATAAATGTATACACATCAACACCTTCAAACAATTTCAAAGTATCTATATTCAATCCTCCAGTAATAGACACACGGAATCCCATGTCAACCAATTTTTGGACCTTTTTAAGATCTTTTTCTCCCCAAGTTTCGCCGGCTAATAATGCATCGCGGCTTTGATGATAAATCACTTGCGAAATACCTGCATCTAACCATTGTTGTGCTTGTACATAAGTCCAGTCACCATATAGTTCTACTTGGATTTCGTCAATTTCTTTTGCTGCTGCTTTCATCGTTGGAATGGTCGCAGAGCAAATACAAGTCATCCAATTAGCACCTGCTTCTTTACAATTTTTTGCTACTGTACTACCTGCATCTGCGCATTTAGGATCTGCTACAATAGTTTTTTCAGGATAAAGTGCTCTAAAACACTCTACAGGTTGTTTTCCTTCTTGCAATAATAAAATAGTTCCTACTTCTAAAATATCTACAATTTCTCCGATAGATTTAATATCTGCCAACGCACTAGGTAAATCTTTATGGTCACAAGCGATTTGTAAATTTGGTCTAGTCATCATTTTTATACTCCTTAAATATACTATAAAATTGTAGTACTATTAACGACGTTGGATGCTCAACATTGTAACTTTATGATTTTAATTGTTTAAAAACTATTATTCGATATTTGAATGCATTGTTTTTGCAAAATCGTTTGTTGTACCATCCCTGTGTGCGAGCCCTAAGGTTAAAGCATCTAAAACAATATGAACTGATTGATCAAAAAGACTACTTAAAAGTTGTATTGATGTATTTTCTTTGTCTTTTCTAGAAGCTCCCGGTACACAAATAGTCATATTAGCCAAAAAAGAGAGCGGCGAATCATTCGTAGTGGAAACTGCAATGGTGGTTGCTCCTAATCCCTTTGCTTTTTCTGCAACATGTAATATTTGCTTAGTAGTTCCGCTACCTGATAAAGCAATTAACACATCTCCTTCTCTCATCGCAGGTGTATTCGTCTCTCCAACAATATAAACTTTATAGCCAATATGCATTAACCGCATACCAAAACCTTTTCCTTGAAGTGCACTTCTTCCTGCTCCAGTAATAAATATTCGTTTATCTTTTGTAATGTATCCAGCCGCATTTTCTAAATCATGAACCTGTACATTATTCAAAACGTTTGCAATTTCTTCTAATATTTCATTTAACATACTATTCGTACCTTTCATTATTTGCTATAAAACTTTCAAGTATCTCTTCGGTCGGATATCCTTCATTATCACCCGGAACAGTAACTGCCAACGCACCAATTGCAGCTCCTCTTATAGCAGAAGTTATCCAATCTGTTTGTTTCATTATCCCTGACAAAACGCCGACTGCAAAACCATCACCAGCACCTACTGTATCAATAACATCGTCCACTATAAAACCTGGAATTTTCCCATTCACATTTTTATTTTTTATATATGCCCCTTCTGGACCGAGTTTTACAATGACTGTATCTACACCCTGATAAAGATAAAAATCAGCAACTCCTTCTGCTGTTTCTTCTCCCGTCAAAATTTGTCCTTCTTTTAGTCCAGGCAAAACGATATCTGAGTCAGAAGCTAAACGGTTAATATTATAAATCATTTTTTCTTCATTTTCCCATAGTTGCGGGCGTAAATTTGGGTCAAATGTAATTAAACTTCCATGTTGACGACCAGTCTTCATTAAGTACCTTGCAGAATTATAATTATTTTGTGATAAAGAAACAAACACACCAGTTAAATGAATCAGTGTTACATCTGTATAATCGATTTTATCCAAAAATTCCAACTTAAAATTAGAACCAGCTGATTTTTTCCTTAAATATCCAAATCTAGGATTTCCTTTTGAAACTTTTGATTTCAATTGGAAAGCAGTATTTTCAGTTTCTGAATAGCTGATATAATCAGTACTAATATTTTCTTCTGATAATTCTTGCTCAACATATCTTGCAAATATATCATTACCTAAACGAGATATATAACCTACTTCAAAACCTAGTCTAGCCATTCCTTTTGCGCAATTTATTTCTGCTCCAGCTAAATAACGTTTAAACAATTTCACGTGTTCTAAAGAAACATCTTCTTCAAGAGAAGCTATTCCATATAAAGGTTCACCAATTGTAAGAAATTTCCCCATTTTATTCAACTTCTTTCTCCAAAACACTTGCTCCATTAGTTTCAATTACATCTTTGTACCAATAAAAAGAATCTTTACGATATCTATTATATGTTCCTTGGTTAAAATCATCACAGTCTACATATATATATCCATAACGTTTAGACATTTGATTAGAAGAATTGGAAACAAGGTCAATGCATGCCCAAGATGTATACCCTATTAAGTCTACTCCGTCCTCAGCGATCGCCTGATACATAGCTTTTATATGTCCTCTTAAATAATTGATACGGTAATCATCATGAACTTTCCCATTTACAAATTTATCTTTTGCTCCCAAACCATTTTCTACAACAAATAATGGTTTTCGATACCGATCATATAATTCTACAAGCGAAATACGTAAGCCCGTTGGATCGATTTGCCAGCCCCAATCACTGGCTTTTAAATGTGGATTTTTGATTGCTGCGCTTGTATTTCCTGGACGATAGTCTAAGCCTTCTTTATTTTTAGCTGAACAAGAAGAACCATAGTAACTAAAAGAAACAAAGTCTACTGTATGACTCTTCATTATCTCGTCATCACCAAATTCTTTAATAATTTCAATACCTTTTTTTTGATACAAATTTAATAAGTAGGCAGGATATTCTCCAAATACTTGAGTATCAGAAAAAGCGTATAGTTTCCTCGAGTCCATTTGAGCTTCTAACACATCTTCCGGTTTACTGGAATAAGGATAAAAGGTTAATTTCGTAATCATACACCCAACTTGTGAATTTGAAATTTTGTTATGGATCATTTTCGTTGCAAGTGCGCTTGCAACGAACTGATGATGCATTGACTGGTAAATAGCTTGTTCAAATTCATGATTGCTATCAAATTGGTCACGAATCAATCCACCTGTCATAAATGGATGCCTTTCTATACTGTCAATTTCATTAAAAGTTATCCAGTATTTCACTTTATTTTTATAACGTGTTGTTAATACGTCTACATATCTCATAAAAAAATCAATTGATTTACGATTTGACCATCCTCGGTATTTTCTAACAAAATATAATGGTGGCTCATAATGGGAAATAGTTACTAAAGGTTCAATATTGTATTTAGCTAACTCGTCAAAAACACGGTCATAAAATTTTAATCCTTCTTCATTTGGTTCTAATTCATCTCCATTAGGAAAAATACGTGACCATGAAATTGATAAACGATAAACTTTAAACCCCATTTCTGCCATTAGTGCAATATCTTCTTTATAGTGGTGATAAAAATCAGAACCATGTCTCTTTGGATAATATATTTCATCACTTGTTTTCAAAGCTGTTTCAATATCTTTCGAAGAAATTTCCCACTGTAAGTGCATATCTTCTACATCAATTTCTGGTTTAAAGCGTGCAACATCAGCAACAGACACTCCTTTACCACCAATATTCCATGCTCCTTCAAATTGATTAGCGGCGGTCGCTCCACCCCATAAAAACGTTTTTGGAAATTGCCTACTCATTTTTCTCCTCCTAAACTGTGGCTAATACTTGATTTGTCTCTGTATTCTTAACTTTATTATTTATCCGTACGGTTTTATTCATTACAATTACTGGCGTAATCATATTGAACTCTTCTTTCAAAACATCGTAGTCAAATGTCATTAATTTTTGTCCTTTTTCAAATTCTTGATTTTCATCCACTAGTATATTAAAATGCTCACCGTTTAATTTCATAGTTTCTAATCCTATATGAATCAAAACTTCTGTTCCGTTAATACTTTTTAGACCCAAAGCGTGTTTAGCTAACGCTATTGTTACAACTTCTCCGTCAAAGGGAGCATAAACTACGCCTTCTTCAGGAATAATAGCAAAACCTTCCCCCATTGCTCCTGATGAAAAAGTAGAATCCGGAACATCTACCAGTTCTTTCATCTCTCCTCTTAAAGGAGTATAAATTTCCTCAGTTTCATCTGTCGTTACTCTTTTCTTCTCTAAGAACAGAGTTAATATAAAAGTTGCTACAACTGTGATGATTGAAGCGATTATAAAATGTATAAAATCAGGTGAAGCCGCATACACCGGTAAACTAACGATACTTGAGGTGGCAAAGCTTAGTAAATGAAATTGCATCATTGATACATACGCAGAACCAACTGCTCCACCTATACAAGCAGCAATCAAAGCTCGTTTATATTTAACCAACACTCCATACAAAGCAGGTTCACTAATTCCTAAAATAGCAGAGAAGCTTGCTGAAGCAGCAATTGATTTGTCTTTTTTACTATTTGCTTTGAAGATCATTACAAACGTAGCTGTTGCTTGCGCAAAAGTCGAAAGTAAAAACGTCGGTAATAATACATCATAGCCTTGTTCCGCAAAATTTTGAAAAAATATCGGCGTAAAAGCTTGATGCATTCCTGTCATCACAAATATTGGTCGTGTCCCTCCTAAAATTGCTCCCGCAAGTAATCCCGAATAGCCAAATAAACTAACCACTATTCTAGATAAAGCAACGCCAAAGTAATTTCCTAAAGGCCCTGTAACAATTAGTTCAAATGGAATCATTATTAAAAGAACAACTGTTGGTGTAAAAATAACTTTCATGACTTCTGGCATGTGATTATCTACAAAGTTATAGACGTATTTCAGCACCCAAACAGATAAAACTATAGGAACGACTGAAGAGGCATAAGAAATAACAGGAATAGGTAATCCAAAAAACTCCATACTTGTAACTTCGCTCAGTTCTGCCGTTTGTAATATAGTTGGATGCATCAAAGCGGCGGCTAGAACAATAGCTAATACTTGACTAGTTTTAAACATTTTAGCAGCAGAAAATGCCAATAAAAACGGTAAAAAGTAAAAGACACAGTCGGCCATCATACTGATCAATTCAAAAGTATCTGACTCGGTAGAAACTAAATTTAAAGTATCTATGATAGCAATAATTCCTTTAATCATTCCTGCGCCAGCAATTGCAGGAATGATAGGGACAAATATTCCCGAAAGTATACCTAGCAATCGCGAAAAAAAGCCTTTCTTTTCACTATCACTGTCATCTGTAAAACTCGTTTCACCGACCTCTTCCATAATTTCGTTATAGTATTGTGAAACTGATGGACCGATAATAATTTGTAATTGTCCATTTTGAAATTGTGCTCCTAAAATTCCATCTAAATCTGTAATTTTATCTAATTCAACTAAATCATTATCATTTAAATCAATTCTTAAACGAGTCATGCAGTAATTAATATTATTTACATTTTTCGTAGACCCAATATAATTTAAAATTTTCTTGGAAATTTCTTTTTTTGTCATTATTCTTTCTTCTCCCTAGATATCAATTTGTTAATATGCAAACTTAAGTAAAAAACATCTTCTTTTGAAACCTCTACTTTGTATTCATAATCAACTAACGTTTTTATCTTTAATGCGCACTGAAAAGATTCCTCATATCTTTCTACTATTATATTATACATATCTTTATCCAATGGATTTGGTGTAACCGTGTTATATCCTTCAATTACTTTTTGTGCAAAAAAATCTAAATGACGAATAAAACGATAATATTCGATAGAGTCTTCATCAATTTCTTCTTTTAAACTATAATTAACTACACTTAATATCTTACGAACCAATAAGGTAATTGAGGCAATATCATTCATATATTTAGTATTAGATGGAAAAGATGCATTAATGAAGTGCATAGCTATAAAACCAGCTTCCTCATTAGGCAACTTAACCCCTAAGCGGTCATTTATTAAATGTACTGCGTAAGTTCCTACCTTATACTCTTGTGGATATATTTTTTTTAAATCCCAACTTAGTGGGTTAATGATAGGAAAATTTGAATTATATCTTTTAATCACTTCATTAATATGATCAGTTAATGTTAAATACACGCTATCATTTAGGTTCTTGTCTATTATATTTTCACCATATTCAATTACTTCTTTAGAAACCAGAAGTATCTCTTCAGACATTTCTGTAAAGGCTTTTAAAAGAGACTTTGATAAAGTACCGTCTGTAAGTATAAATAATTTATCGACATCTTTTTCTCCTATATACCCTCCTTTTTTCCGGTTAAAACCTATACCGTTTTTAATAACGACCGTTTCTTGTCCGCTATCCATACGTGCTAAAACAGCGTTATTGTTTAAAATATTGACTATATACATGCGACGCGCACCTCCCTATTTAAAAATAACCAACAAAAAAAGGGCAACACCAAATAGGCTGAAATTTTCAACCTATTTTGGTATTGCCCAACGTAAACAATGTCGGTTACAAGCCAATATTAAATCTAAAAGTAATGTTAATACACCGCTTTCAATTTGTCAATATTTTTTTAGTCTTGAATTAATTTCGATGTCTCCATTTTTGAAGGAAAGGAACAAAGAAACGCAACGATTGTTGAATATTTAGTAGGAAAAAGCCTAGTCTTTCGTTAAATGAACAAGAAATTTTTTATTCATTTGCCCCCTTCATGAAAAAAGGGCAAACGAAAGAAAACCAGGCGAAAATCATCCTTGTTTTTTTATTCCCTTTCCTTTAATGACTGTTGATTTAGGCCGCTTTTTCTTTTTGTTGTAAAGCGACTTTTTTCTTGCCTAACATCACAATAAAGGTAGTTGTGACATGAAGTTTCATTTTGTCCAACCCACGAATCCGATGGTCTTCAAATAGATAATCTCGATCGATACGG
>NZ_BSUG01000076.1:54059-146265 GCF_030161475.1 Tetragenococcus halophilus subsp. flandriensis
AGGAGTCTCGTCCAATAATATTGAAGACGCGCGGGTCTTCCTCGCGTGGAATATAAACGCTGTGTATCCCCGCCCCCGATTTTGGATGCGTTTCATAACGAAGCGCGTCAGACGCCTGATGATAACCCTTATACTGAGCTCTTATCAATTTTCCTTTAGAAGTGACATAATACACTTTCCCATCGTAGGTATATACAAAGTCCGTATCCTTGTATTGACGCGTGGTTTCTCCTTTCCAATGATTCACAATATCAATAATCGGATAAATCGTTTTTCTTTCAATCATTTCTCTGAGTTTTCCACCATCGTATCCTCGGTCGGCAGAAAGATGGTCGCAACGATGGACCAGCCATTTCGGCATGTCTCGAATCATCTCTTTCGCGACGGTTTTTTCGCCATTGGCAGCTTTTGTCACTTGGAATAACACAGGTAACTCATGGTGCGTATCTGCGATAAGATGTACACGATAACCATAGTAGGAATAGGATTTTGTCGTTATTTTGCCTTCTTGTGTGATACTTGTATAGGTTTTTTTCGTATAATTCGCATCAAGGTCTCTGCGGCCGTCTCGCTTTTCTTTCTTTGAAGGACGTTGCGCATAGCCCTCGATGATTTTGCCGTCCAAAGCTAGACTTTCACCAAAATCAGATAAGCGATTTTTCAAGTCCTCTGTCAGTTGACTGAACAGCTCATCAAGCAAACCTTGATGGTTCATTAAACGCGCTTGAAAACGGGTAAAAGCCGCTTCACTAGGTGTTAAACTTTTACTGCCATCAGGACAGTTGAATAAGGGTTGAATATGACAAGCTCGGCGTAAAAAGGGGTTACGTTCTAATTCGGCAATCAAGGACCCGGGGCCTTTGTGTCCCAAGAAAAACATCGCAATCCAACAACGAAACATCGCTTCGTTGGGCCAGTCATTGCGTCCGTGCCCGCGCTCATCGTTTAGCGTATGGATTAGCTTTTGACAAGGCAGTTGGTCTAAAAGATTTTCAAATTCTTTTAAAGGACCACAGTCAATATCTTCAAATAAGTTGAGATTGTATGATATAATTGTTTCAGAATTCATAAGAAAAGCCTCCTATTTTAGTTTTGTAGTTACTATTATTATAGGATAAATCCTTGGATTTATCAGCTTTTCTTATGATTCTTTTTTTTATTTTCATTTATACCGTGAAATTTCAAAAAAATAGCAATCGGAAAGGGCAAATCCCCATTTCATAGGATTTTACCTTCCGATTTCTTTTTTATTACAATGGCTAGCCTATGGGAGACAAGGACTTTCAACATCGCGATTTATTCAGTCTGATTAAAAATAAAACATTTTTGTGTTAACACGCCTTATTTATCTATTTTTTTTCTAGGGCTAATAAACATTTATCCTTTAACGCTGCCACAAATCGCTCAGCAATCTCTTTCGGTCGTGTAATCGCACCTCCTACAACAATCCCTGTTACGCCTATTTCTTTAATTTCTTTTGCTTGTTCGGGTGTATGGATATTTCCTTCAGCGATTACGGGATAACCTTGTGCAACTAGTTTTTTTATCAAAGGAATATCCGGCTTTTCAGAACCTGCGCTTTCCTTGGTATAACCACTTAAAGTCGTGCCTACAAAATCAACTCCAGCTTTTATCGCGTTCTCTCCTTCTGCAAAAGTAGAAATATCGGCCATCAGTAATTGTTCAGGATATTTAAGTTTAATCTCTTGAACAAATTGCCTAACAGATTTACCATCGTAACGTTCGCGTAATGTGCAATCTAACGCAATTACTTCAACTCCTGTTGTGACCAGTTCGTCTACTTCTTTCATAGTTGCAGTGATAAATGGTTCTTGCGGTAGATAATCTTTTTTGATAATGCCGATGATCGGTAAATCAACAGTGTCTTTAATTTCGGCAATATCTCGAGACGAATTTGCTCTGATCGCAACTGCACCAGCTTGTTGTGCTGCTAATGCAAACAATGGCATCACACCACCACTTTTTGTATACATCGGTTCTCCAGGCAATGCTTGGCACGAAACAATTAGACCGCGTTGAATCATTTCGATAAATTTTTCTTTTTCCATAATATAACAAGCCTCCAATTCTATATGATGAAGAATCTGTTATTAAAATATAGCATACAATCTTATAAGAAAAAAATCGCTTTATTTGAAATAAATTTCTCTCCTAACATTATTCTTGGGGCACATCATAAAATGTGACACCAATGTTTTACTTATTGGTGTTAAATCATTGGATGTGCCTCCAATTTATGTAGCGATCGGAGGAACATCGACAGAGTTACCTCCAAGCCACAAAATATTGGTGGCACGTCGTGAAAGTTGCCTCCAATAACTTTGAGCAATGGTAAAAGCTATCATTTAAAACGAATAATTCATAAAAAATCCTGCTCATTATCCAGACATGAGCAGGATTTCTAAGATTATTTTTCATTTTCTTCAACTAATTTATCAAAACTTTCTCGCACTTATGGTACATTCAGGCCAACAATCACCTGGAAATATTTATTATTCCTAACAACACCATGTGCTCCCCAAGCTTTAAACGCATCATCATTTTGCACTTTGTTTTCATCTTTAACAGATACACGTAACCTGGTCGCACAATTATTGACATTATCAATATTTTCAGCGCCGCCGAATGCTTCTAAAAAGCCGAGTGCTTGGTCATGATATAGATCATCTTCATGGCCATCTTCTTGTTTTTTCTCTTTATAATCAGCTTTAGTAAACATCGTTACTTCTTCATCTGCACGCCCTGGCGTTTTAAAATCAAATTTCAAAATCAAAAAGCGAAAGACAAGAAAATATATCAAAATGAAAGCTAAGCCAACAGCAACTTGTATCACATAAGTTTGCCAGTGATTGGCTGCCATTGGAATCCAGTTTTTAGTAATTATTTCGATCAAACCGCCACCCATATCGCCGACAACACCTAAAGCATAGGAAGTTGTTGCCAAAATTGCTGCTAGTACTGCATGAACGAAGAACAGCACAGGCGCGATGAAAAGAAAAGTATAATCAAATGGCTCAGTAATTCCCGCTAATACAGCAGTGATGACCCCTGGAACAATTAGCGCTAAAACTTTTTTCTTGTTTGCTTTTTTAGCTGTTGCATAAAATGCTAATGCAATTCCTGGTACACCAAAGAGATTTGATAGCCCTTGTAGTGCAAAGCCTCCTTCAGGAAATAGCGCTTTCAAACTTTGAGAAGAAGAAGCAAATTCTTTTAAATGCTCCATCCAGTATAAAGTCGTTCCTCCTTCAACCACAGCCGGACCAAACTGAAATGGTGCATAAATAAAGTGATGCAAACCCGTTGGAAGTAAGGCTTTTTCTAAAAAGATATAAGTGAATACTCCAAAATTTCCTGAACGAACCATAAAAGCTTGTAAAGATTGGACACCTGTTTGAAAGATTGGCCATATCCAAGAAAATAGAAGCGCCATTACAAACATCGCAAAAAATCCAATCATACCAATTAAAGCTGAACCTTGAAAAATCCCTAAATACTCGGGAAGTGGTGTATCAAAAAAGCGATTATGCAAATAGATCACAACACCAGCAATAATAATCGAACCGACAACGCCAGTATCTAAAGTTTTTACTCCACCAATCATTTTCAAACCTTCGCCCACTTGCTGGTCAAAATTTACGCCAAAAGTCGAACCAAAATTTTCTAATATTTTAGACGTAAATGTATTAAATGTCATATAAAGAACGAAGGATTCTAAAGCTGCACGAGCATTGGCTTTTTTAGCCAAGCCCAAAGGCAGACCAATAGCAAATAAAATTTCCATATTATTGAAAACCGTCCAGCCGCCCTCTTCAATAATTTCCCATACCTTATTCCATAATGTCCCCTCTTCTGCGATATTTCCAACAATTGCCGGATCATTAATCACTGATGCAACAGCAATGACAATTCCTGAAAATACAAAGAACAAAACAGGCGTAAACATTGCACCACCAAAACGTTGGATCTTTGCCATCATAATGCGTTCCTCCTTGTCAGTTCAACTCTGGCCAGTAGTCGCCATTTGCTTTAATAAAGTCATCGAGAATTTGCTTTGCCGGATCTGCTGAATAAACGGTTTGGTTCAAAGTAAATGCCTGTAAAGCTTTTTGATAGGAATGTTCAAAATAAGCATCAACAAGTAGCTTTTCTGCTGCATTTTGCGCTTCCATTAATCCTTTATGAAAGTCGTTGATCGCAAAACGCAAAGAAATTGGTTCGGCGCCAGTTCGGCCCACATAAGCAGGTACTTCTACCATCGCATCGTCACGCAAATTAGGAATTGCGCCTTTGTTAGGCACAATTAGCATAAAACGGTCATGATTGTCATTTAAAATGGAAGCTGCCATATCCATAATATATTGTCCATGTTCTCCAAAATTAAAATCTAAAATTTCACCTTCTTCTTGTTCACGCACTTTCCGTGCCATTTCCTTCGTATTTTTTTCGCGACCATCCATTACAATATTGGCACGAGTATAGTTAGGATTTGTATGTTCAATCGTACGATTAGGATACAAATAATACTCTAAATAGTTATTAGGTAGGTAACCCGGGAAATTTTTTGTCATTAAACGCATCATGTCCCATGCTTCTTGCCAAGTATCATCTCCTGCATTGAAATCAGCCACATGAAGTCTCTCCTGTTCTAAACGTTCAAGAATTTCGGGCAAAACATCACGATCGACAGATTTATCATAAATAGAAGTATACCAACCAAAATGATTTAATCCATAATACATTGGAACCCAATTTTTACGATCGTAACCATAATTAGCCGCAATTGTTTCCTCAATTGAAATAGTCATATCACAAGCATTTAACATCTTAACCTCAGGAAATGCTCGTCTTACTGCCTCTGAGACTAAAGTTTCCGGATTTGTATAATTTAACAACCAGGCGTCAGGTGCGTATTGGTTCACATAAGATACAATCTCTAATAAACCTTTAATGGAACGTAGACCATAGGAAAACCCCCCTAAACCACATGTTTCTTGACCAACAAGACCATGTTTCATCGGTATTTTCTCATCAAGTTCACGCATTTTCATTCCACCAACGCGCAGTTGAGAAAAAATAAAATCTGCGCCAGTAAAAGCTTCTTGTGCATCAGTTGTTTGATAAAGAGCGACTTCTTTTGATAGCGCTTCCTTTTTTAGCATATAACGAATAATCTCAAACATATCATCATTACGTGCTTCATCAATATCATAAAGTGTCAATGAAGAAAATGGGAAGCGATCTCTACTTGAAATCATCGCTTGAACAATTCCTGGTGTGTATGTACTCCCTCCTCCAGCAATAACAACATTTAAATGATTGGTTTTCATAAGCTTTCCGCCCTTTCCTTTTGATTCAACTTTATAGTAAAGCAAAAAGCTAAAAACCCCAATCATTTTCAGTCATTTCAGTTGTCATTTGCTTTTTTGATTTCAATTTCGTAAAATGAAAGTGATTTCAGAAAGGAGTTTATCATGCGCTTAGAAGAACGGATTAATCAAGTAAGTTCCTTTTCCAACATAGAATATGTACTACTTGAATACATTATCACTGCTAAAAGTAAAGTGATTCATATGCAAGCAGCTGAACTAGCCCAAGATACATATACCTCTCCTGCCAGTGTGACGCGTCTTTCACAAAAGCTCGGATTTAGCGGTTTCAATGAATTTAAATTCTTTTTAAAACAAGAAGTCAGTGAACGTAAAACGAATAAAAATAAGAGTTGGCACCTTTTACAAACAGATATTGAAAAAACAATCAATCTGATCGAAGAGGTCAATTTACTGCCAATCAATCAGTTGATTGCTGAAGCAAAAAATGTTTTTGTTTTTGGAACAGATTGGGGAGAGCGCAATACAGCTGAATTCTTAGCACGAAATTTTATGTCTGTTGGTATCTACATGACTATTATTCCTTCAATAACTGAACTACGTTGGATCTGTGAAAAAATACAAAAAGATGACGTTATTATTATTATTTCTTACAGTGGCGAAGGTAAAGACGTAACAGAACTTTCCCAGCTTTTAAAGTTAAAGAAAGTAAAAATCATTTCCGTCACACCTCTAACCAAAAACCAGCTGTCTAATTTGTCTTCTAATAATTTATATTACCAAGCTACACAACTAGAAGGTGTTTCTGAAGATCCAAACACAGAGTATAATTTATTTACAACTTTACATGTCGTTTTAGATGCTTTATTTAGAAATTATTTTGATAATTTTTATCTGTAAGTTATCTAGTGTTAAGGTTATTTAACAATCTGTTACTTTGAGGAGGCTAACAATGAAACGAGACATAAGAATCGATGCTTTACGAGCATTAGCCATTTTGTTAATTATGTTTGCTCATACCCGGCCTCCACAATGGCTTTATGAATTGCGAGATTTTGATGTTGTTTTAATGACTTTTATCCTGGGTGCCTCTTATTGTTTAAGTCGAGAGCGAAAGAAAACGAAACCTTATCTGTTTTATTTAAAAGAACGATTTATGCGTTTAATTGTACCCGCATGGACATTTTTATCTTTATTTTTTCTTCTGCTATTCATTTTTGTCATAACGACTAAGCAAACTTTCCCTTTTAGTTTTAAAAGTGTACTTACTTCCTACTCTTTAACTTGGGGCATTGGTTATATTTGGATTATTCGTGTATTTTTTATTATCGCCATTTTATCACCTCTGCTTTATTGGTTAGCCAAGAAGATCGCTTATCCATTAGAAAGGTTAGGCGTCATTGGTATATGCTTATTGTTACAAGCAGGTTTGGATACATTAATGACAAAATTAACCGGCATGAGCCACACAATTTTTGAACAATACATCGCAATTTCATTTGCCTATGCATTAGCTGCGCTAATAGGCATATGGGCTGTTCGTCAGAGCAAAAAAGAAAATTTAATTTTATTTAGTTTCTTTCTCGTCTTATTTTTTATCCTTGCTATCTATCAAAACTTACCTTCTATTGAAGGAAATAAATATCCGCCTACTGCTTATTTTATAAGTTATGGGTTAGCTGGTTCTCTGCTGCTTTTTTGGCTTACTAGCAACCGCACAGTCGGAAACCTTTTACAAAAAATACCAGGGATTTATTGGTTATCCCAGCATTCTTTAGAACTCTATTATTGGCACCTATTTCCGATTATGTATTTGAACCTTTTTGTAGGAAACGACCCCTGGTATGTACGCTTTTTGATCGCTTTTCCTATCGCCTTTATTTTGACAATTTTACAAAATCAATTTGTTCCTCATTTTTTTAACCCTAAAAAAGCTCTTAAATCAAACTAAGAGCTTTTTTTGTTAACTTATGATTTTATCGGATCTCTACAATTGTTTCATTTTTTCATTTTTTCTTTTTTTGCCACCATTATTTATAGTTATTGGAAGTACCTTTTTTGATGTGCCACCAATAATTTATGGATTGGTGGCTCATCTCCTGACTTACCTCCAATATTTTACGGATTGGTGGTTCATCTCCTGACTTGCCTCCAATATTTTACAGATTGGTGGTTCATCTCCTGACTTACCTCCAATATTTTATGGATCGGTGGCTCATCTCTCGAGTTCCCTCCAATAATGTTGATATTTAAAAATTAGATTGCCAGTTTTTCCTTTTTTCTAGCTTTTCAAAACTAATAAGTTCGTTTTCAAACCAATAGTCAAAAGGTTGACCATAATTTTGATACTTTCCATCTTTTTTGTTTACATTCAATGGTTCAAAATAATTTATCAATGTGTTTTTAATATAATCTGTGGAATAATTTTTTCCAAAAAATTTCACTATCTCACTTCGTTTTAACGGCAAATGATGCATAATAAGACCATACTCACAAATTGTTCCTAAAAAAGCAATCTGTTTCGTTTCGATATGTCCACACGCGCATTGAAGTGTATAACGATTAGATTTCAGAGAAAAACTGCCGCATTTTTCACAATGAATTCCTTTTTCTAATTGTTTAAACCTTTCTGTTGTACAAATTCTGCTAGTTTTAAACGACGGAACTTGATACTTTTGCACTAATTTTTTCCAGTCATCTCTGTGGGTTATTTGGGTATCATGAGAAATACTCATCAACCATGTCGGTATTTCCTCATAATTTAAAATAATTTCAGGTAAGTCGTCACAAAGATTTATCCTACTTTTGTCATTTATAAAAACAATTACATTTTTGATGGTCAATTGTAAGTGATGCTTATCAAACAAACGAGTAAAAATTCGACGTGACCGCCTTGCTTGTTCGATAATATTATTAGTAAAGGTTACATCCCCAGTTTTTAGAGAATTATTTTTATAAACATAATTTCCTTGATAATTCTTGATGTCTACTAAATAGATGATATCCCTGTTATTGATAATTTTGTCCATTTGTAAAACATCGCCCTGATAGTCAATTGTCACATCGTCTAAACAATTGATTTTATTCCCCAAAAAATGATCACATAACTGATCAAATGCCAGCTCTCCCTGAAAACCTCTTTGTAATCGCTGATAACTTTTCTGTTCATCATTACTTAACTGTCCCCGCTGTTTCATTGCTTCTAACCAAGACAGCTCTTGTATTTGTTTACGCACCTTATCTGCCTCCTAAAAAATAAGTCTTATACTAAGATACGCAAAAAATCGCCAAAACTTTTTTTAGCTTTGGCGATTTTTATTATTTAGTTCCTTTTCAATTATTAAACTTACTAAAAGGCCTAAGTTTATCCTCTGGCGTTACTTAATAAGTTATCTTACAGTATTATTTATCATCTGTCTTTACTTCTTTTAGTGGCTCAATCATTGATTCTATATGCAGCGTCATTAATTGCTTGGCTTCCTTTGCATTATGTGTAGTAATGGCAGCTGCAATAAGTTGATGGTATAAAGAAGCCTTTGTTCTCATTTGCGGTAATGTGTTTGTCATACGACGGCTTTCTATTTGATATTTTTCAAGTGATTCTGTCATTATTTTTAAAGAAGGTTGCTCAGCGCCTTCTGAAATAAGTTGATGAAATTTTAAATCAATACTCAAAAAATTATCGTTTACCTGCATTTCCTGATCTAACCGGTGTGCTAAATCTTGTAGTTTTTGACATAAACTTGAATCAGCTCGCTCAGCACAATAATAAGCTTGTTCCGGCTCTACAAGTAACCTAGCATTCAATATTGAAAGTAATGAAAGTGTTTCTTTTTCCCCCGCTGCATTCGAAGCCATAGCATTTGGGTCATTTCTTAAATATATTCCTCTACCATGTTCTATACTGACTATACCTTGGTTTTCAAGTGTACGTAGTGCTTCTCTGATAATCGTTAAACTAACGTTCATTTTTTTCGACAACTGTTTCATTGTTGGAATCCTCTGACCTGGCTTCCAAATTCCATTTACAATATTTTCATTTAATCTTCCAAGTGTTTGTTGATAAACAGATGGTTTGTTAGTTTCCATGATTTCCTCAACTTTCAATAACAAATTTATTCTTATACTATCTCATTTGTCTACATTAATCTACCTAATAGCAGACTTCTAAAATTCAGCACCTCTAAAACTGACACAATTAAACAAAAATAGAAAGTAACATTACTGATGCTAGGCCAACAATACCAATAACGCAAGTTAATGGCGTCCAAGCTGTAAAAGTCTCTTTTAATGAAAAGTCGAAATATTCCTTAACCATCCAAAACCCTGCATCATTAACATGTCCTCCAAATACACTACCAGCACCGACCGCAAGTACCATTAATGCTGGATTCACCCCAGTAGTCGCAATAAGAGAACCTACAAGACCAGCACCTGTAAGAGCAGCAACTGTTGATGAGCCAAGGCTAACACGTAAAATTGCCGTTACTAACCAAGCAGCAATCAATGGAGAAATACTTAGGTTAGTGAAAATACCGGAGATATAGTCTGAAATCCCTCCAGAGACTAAAACTTCTTTAAGAGCTCCTCCTCCACCGATGATAAATAACATACCTGCAATTTGGACAATAGCATTTTCTAAAGTACTTCCAATTTGCTTCATACTAGTTTGTTGATGAATTCCCATAGTATAAATAGCAAAAAGTAATGATAAAAGCATTGCAAAATCTGGATTACCAACGAAAGTTACGATTTGATTAATAACAGTATTTTGAGGAATAATAAATTCCAAAATTGTTGAAATACCTATTAAAATTACAGGCATCATCGCTGTAAATACACTAATACCAAATTTTGGTGTTTGGTTTATATCAAATTCTTCCACTTTACCTAACGCTGGTATTTCATCTTGTACCTTATAAATTTGTGAGAACCTTTTACGAAGAAAACGATTATATACAGGACCAGAAACAATAATCGTTGGAATAGCTACAATGATCCCATATAAAATTACTTGTCCGATATTTGCACTAAAAACTCCTGCAATTGCTGTTGGTGCAGGATGAGGCGGAATAAAACCATGCATCACATTTAATGTTGCAGCCATTGGTATAGCTAGTTCCATTAAAGGCATCCTAATTTCACGTGCAATAATAAATATGATAGGAAGTAGCACCACAAGTCCGACTTCAAAGAATAAAGCCAACCCTATAATAAACGACGCCAGGATAACAGCAACTTGTATACGCTTATATCCAAATTTATCAATTAAAGTATGTGCAATTCGTTGTCCTCCACCAGAGTCAGAAACAAGTTTACCCAGCATAGAGCCCATTCCAAATATAATAGCTAGGTCACCTAATTGTGATCCAAGTCCATCTGTAATAGTCGTTGGAACTTCATCCAGAGGTATTCCGAGAAGTAAAGCAACAACAAAAGAAGTAATAATTAATGAAACAAAAGTATTAAGTTCGATCTTTGTAATTAAAAATATTAACAAAGCTACTCCCAGTATAACGATTAATAACGGCATAATAACTAAACCTCCACATTTTTAATTTAAAAAATTACTTTTCCAAGAAGATATTGTAAAGAACGAGATTTTATTCAACTATTAGTAAACCAATTAATAAACAGCGGATAAAAACTCTTCAACAGAGCGATTTAACTCTTTTTCATTCAAATTTTTGACATCTTCTTTATTAAAGAAGTTAGAACCGATTCCTAAGTAATCTGCCCCATTGTCTATAAAATCTTTCGCATTTTGTAAATTAATTCCCCCTACGGCCATGAGTTTTCGGGGGCCAAGGGGGCCTTGAATTTGTTTAAAAAGGGAAGGCCCAGTCGTAACAGCAGGGAAAATTTTAACAATATCAGCTCCACGCTCAAATTGATCATACACTTCAGAAGGTGTCATGGCTCCTGGTACAGTAATAACACTTCCTTCTTTAGCTAGTGCAAAAATATCGTCATTGAACTGGGTTGGTCCTAACATAAATTTTGCCCCAGCCTTAATGGCATCTTTTGCTTGGTTAGCTTTCAAAACAGTTCCCACTCCAATATCCACTTGTTGACCATATTTTTCGTTTCCATCTTTAATGATCTTTAGGTAATCGGGGTTGTTCGTCGTAACTTCTACACCAACTTTATGTTCATGATAACTTAAAACTTTCATAATTAACATTGCTTGTTCATAACTATAGCCACGCATGATTATAGTAATTTTAGGATAATCTTCAAGTTTCATTTCCCTTATCCTCCTCCTCTTTCCGCAATTTCGCAGTTTCAATAGCGCCTATTCCTGCAAGATCAGAAATCTCTTGTGTTATCACGCGACCTTGCAAAAAGTCATCATTTTCTACAAGAACTTTGAAAGCTTGAGATAGTATCGGATTTCCAAGTATAATAAACGAATCATCAGGCCCAATTGAAAAAATATCTGTACTTTTAATCGCCATAAGATCATTTTCAAGTAAGGAGCCTAATAAATAATTTGCTCGTTGATTCCTCGAATAGTCTGTATACATATCCAAGAGTCGTACTGAAAAAGCCGTACGAGTGATACCATTTGAAACACACGTTTTCGCCCCGAGTTTAAGAGTATCTTTATCCAAAAAGTCTGCAAAATTTTCATCTAATGAATCAGCTAATATAGATTTTTCCGTTAAAAATTCCATCAGTTCACCTGTCATTGTAGTTATAGAACCGCTTATACGGTTTTTTCGATCAAGTTTAATAATCTTTGTATGCGAACCAGGTAGTATCAAAACAGCCGGACCGCTGATTTCTAGCTGTGAAATTGCACCTATAGCTTCAACTTCTTCTCCACGCATAATGTCCATATCTGTAATGTTTTCCGGTAATATATTTTTGTCAATATTTTTAACACCGGGAATGAACCAGATAGGTTGGTCAAATACTTCTGGAATACTTTTTTTTATCATACCAGACGAAAGTTCAAAAGCTCCAACTGGTACTTCTAGATGAGGAATTTCTGCTAAACCTAAATCAGAAGTAATCATTCCAGAAGCAATCACAGTAACTTCAGCATGATCTGTGATATTTCCAGCTTTTAATACTACATCAATAGACTTTTTAACTGCTTCTTTTAATCGTTTTTTATCACCAGTAATAGACGTATCACGAACACCAACAGATTCAAAATCTTTCTCTATCTTTCTACCATCTTGCCAAAGTACAGTACGCGTATTAGTTGTACCAGTATCAATAGTAATTATACTTTTCATTAACTCACCTCAAAATTACCATTCAGCAATTGTTCCGTCTTCATGTCTCCAAACAGGATTATGCCAATTAGTAGTTTCTTTTGCTTTTTCTCTAACTAATTCTTCATTTACTTCTACACCTAAACCAGGTAATTGCGGAATTTTCACATGCCCGTTATCGTACTCAAATATTTCAGGGTTTTTAATATAATCAAGTAAATCATTAGTCTTATTATAATGAATCCCTAAACTTTGCTCTTGAATAAAAGCGTTATAGGAAGTAGCGTCCACTTGTAAACTTGAAGCTAAATCTATAGGACCTAACGGACAATGGAATGCAACAGCGATATCGTAAGCTTCAGCCATCGAAGCTATTTTTTTACACTCTGTAATTCCACCTGCATGAGAAAGGTCAGGTTGAATAATGTCTGCGTTACCGCTTTCGAAAAGTTCTTTAAAATCCCACCTTGTAAACATTCTTTCACCCGTAGCAATCGGTGTTTTGGTCAACTGCTTTATTTTTCCCAATTCTTCATTATTTTCTGGTAAAACTGGCTCCTCAATAAACATTAAGTTGTATGGTTCAAGCTCTTTGGCAAGAATTTTAGCCATCGGTTTATGCACTCGACCGTGAAAGTCAACTGCAATACCAAAGTAAGGACCACAAGCATCTCTAATAGCTTTGACACTTTCAACAACTTCTTGGATTTTTTCATAACTATCAATCATTTGAAGTTCTTCAGTTGCATTCATTTTAACAGCTGTAAACCCAGCATTCTTTCTTTCTAAGGCAGCTTCTCCGACATTACTTGGACGATCTCCACCAACCCAAGAATAGACTTTAATTGAATCACGTACAGCTCCTCCCATTAACTGATAAACAGGCTGATTGAGAGCTTTTCCTTTGATATCCCAAAGGGCTTGGTCAATACCAGCGATCGCGCTCATAAGGATTGGCCCTCCGCGATAAAACCCACTCCGATACATTTTTTCCCAAGCATCTTCGATATTGGAAGGATCCGAACCAATCAAAGAATCCATCAATTCATGAACTGCAGTTTCCACTGTTGCTGATCTGCCTTCGATAACGGGTTCTCCCCAGCCACTAATACCTTCATCTGTCTCAACCTTTAAAAATAACCAACGTGGTGGTACAGAAAAAGTTTCATAGGATTTAATTCTCATTATAATATCTCTCCTTTAAAATCTTTTAAATAGATATGTTTTATCTTATAAAGATAGTATCTATTTACATTGAATGGTAAACGTTTTCTTATTCTATGTCAATAGAAATTTAATGATATTTTCTTATTTAAGCCTTAATTTGTAAATTTACAAATTAATTGAAGTAACTTCCAACTTTTTTATAACATCATATTGATAATATCTATTTTCAATATGATGCTAAACTACATGTAATTACATAACATTAACTCAAAATAACTATATTTAAAAGTTTCCTTAATAATTTATCTAGCATTCAATTTATTTACTTTTTAGGCTTTAATGTTAGATGAGGAAATCATAAAATTACCCTTAAAGTAGTTTTTACTTTTAAAACTACTTTAAGGGCCATCCTATTACAACATCTTTTTTCATTTACTAAACGATCGTTTATATAGTACTTAGCAAGAATGATTTTTAGCGTATTCTATCTCTTCTTCTTCTCTTTCGTTAATTTGCTCAACCTTTCTTTCAGAGTTACCACCTGCAAAAGTATTTGATAAATATTCTTTTGCTAACAGTTTCATAACGTCTACACCAATTACTTTACCACCGAAAGTAATAATTTGAGCACTATTACTCATTTGAGCACGTTCTGCAGAATATGGGTCATGGACTTGCGCTGCTCTAATTCCTTTAATTTTATTAGCAGAGATCGCCATACCAATACCTGTTCCACAAATCAGTATCGCCCGCTCTACTTCATTATTTTTAACTGCAGTTGCCGTATTAAAAGCAATTCCCGGGTAATCTACAGCTTCAGGAGAATGCGTTCCGTAATCCTTTACTTCATGACCTAGTTCTTCAATGATATAATTTTTTAATTCTTCTTTTGCTTCATAAGCATTATGATCTGCACCAATTCCAATTTTCATGATATTTACTCTCCTTTATCAAATCTCTTATTTTTTGTCAAAATAAATAATTTTCTTATCAACTTCATCGAGTAATGTGCCCATCGTTCCCATAAAAATACTACTTACACCATATTCATCTATATCAGATTGATTAATATTTATACCTAATATTTCATCAACAAATTGTAAATAATCTAAGTCTCGATTGGCGACAATAACTGCAATATGTCCTCCAGAATGTTTAAATGACCTAACTATATCGTAAAAACGACTATTTTCATTTTCTTCTGAATCAAAAATAATCAACAAATCTTTTTCAGATATATCTGTATCAGTTTCATTAAACGGTTTTGCTTTAATTGCCTCAAAAAAATTGTCGAATTTTTTTGATTCTATATCTGTAAGAAAATATATTCGGTCTGCCTTATTAATTTCGTCCGTAAAACAACCTATTTCTCTATGAATCGTATTTCTCAACGTTCGATTAATCGCATCGTTAACGCTATCAACGCTCATGATCATTACCTCCTTTCTTTATCTTCATCCTCATTATATATCATTTTTAATCACAAGTCCATCATTTACTTTCGTTTTGTATTTATTTTTGTCGTTTTTTATTGAATAGTAAAAATAAAAGATATTGTTTTTTACTTTTACTTATCAATCGATTATACTATTAATAAATAGTTTAAAATGATAAGAGGGTTGATTTATATGTTTACTGAGGAACGGCACAAGAAAATAATAGATATTGTAAATGAAGAAAAGAGCGTATCTGTCAAAGAATTAACAGAGCGGCTAGCTTTTTCGCCTGCTACTATTCGTTCTGATTTAAATTTACTTAATAACCAAGGATTGTTGATACGGACGCATGGAGGAGCGACTTCAATAGAAGAAAATACTAATAACAAAAGTCTAAACATTAACTTTGGTTTAAGGGAGCAAGAACATCCAACTGAGAAAATAGAAATAGCAAAAAAAGCAATTGAATTTGTTAAAGAAAATAGTTGTATCATTTTAGATGCCAGTTCAACTTCGTTTGAACTAGGTAAACTAATCAATGAAACAAATATGCGTCTGATGATTTTGACAAACGGGTTAAACGTTGCCAATATTTTAAAAAACAATACCAACATCACTACCATTTTAATCGGTGGAGTTGTACAAGGTAATTCAAATGCAATACAAGGAACCCTAGGGGATAACTTATTGCAAAAATTAAACGTTGATACCGCCTTTGTTTCTGCTCATGCCTTCAACTTGAAAGAGGGATTAACTGATTTTAATTTATATGAAGTAGCATTAAAACAATTAATGGTACAATATGCGAAAACAGTCTATGCTTTAATTGACCATTCAAAATTAGAAAAATCATCTATTGCCACCTTCGGAACTCTAGATGATATTAATTATTTCATAACAGACTCAAAAGTTGATCCAGAAATAATTAAAAAATACAAAAATGAAGAATTAATTGTTCTTTAATAAAATATCCCTTACATCGATGAACCAGAATCAATGTAAGGGATAAAGAATATGCGATAAAATATAGTTAAGTTTTTCTTTTATAGTAGCACTATTAATACATAACTTTTTATGTAGCAACATGCTAACCCACAAATAAAAACGTCAATTTCTTCCCTTAAGGAACAAAAGTTGCTGTTGCTTCTACCATTTGCTTCAAAGCTACGAAAGGGTCATTTGCTTCTATAATACCACTAGTAGCTCCATTCGCATCCGAGCCTAACTGTAAGTTTCTTATAATATCAGTGCTTGTACTAACGCCCGCACCTTGCATCACACAAATGTTACTATTTATTTTTTTTACAGCAGCTATTGTTTCCTTAATATAACTATCTGAACTAGTCATTCCTGTTCCTATTAAATCAGTTGGTTCACAAAGAATTATCTCTGGTTCTAGCAACGCAATTGCCTTTGCTTCATGATAGCCGTTAGCACAAACTATCGTATTTATCCCAGATTTCTTTCCTTTATTTATAGTTTTTTCTAAAACCGAATAATGTAAAGGGCGCTCAGCATGGTTTAATACACAAGCACGAGCTCCAGCAAAATATAATGACTCGGGCAAAACAGCCCCCATACCTCGTCCTGGATTAATAGCGTCCATATGTTGTGCTGTTACAATAATATTTTTTGTGATATCACTTACTGTTTTTATCTCTGTAAATGGTGCTGTAACAAATATATCAATGTCATATACTTCTGCCAGATGATCGGCATATTTTGCTAAATCATATAGTTCTTTTCCATAAAGATATGTTTTCGGGTTGAACATAAAAAAGGGAACACGTATTTTCTTCATTTTTTCCTCCTTTGAAACAAATGATATTATATATTAACTCAATTACATAAATTGGAATTTCCTAGTTTTAACTAAAAACTAGGAAATTCCAATACTTTTAAAATAATGAGCTCACATAATTAAATAGCTTTTAGTATATTCATTAAAGATTAACTGTATAAAAATTATTTGCTATATTCAAAGAGCGGCGTATGCTTAATGTCTTCAATTGTTTGTGTTCCGGATAGCTGCATAACTGTCTTTAAGTCCTTTTCAAAATATTCAAAAACAGACTTAACGCCTTTCCAGCCGCCATTAGCTAATCCGTATAAAACTGGACGACCAATTGCTACAACATCTGCTCCACTAGCAATTGCTTTAAAGACATGCTCACCACGCCTAATGCCGCTATCAAAGACAATAGGAACTTGACCTTGAACAACATTTGAAATACCTTCCAAAGTTTCAAATGAACTTGGTGCACCGTCCAATTGACGGCCACCATGATTAGATACCCAAATGCCGGATACACCTGCATCAATTGCCTTAATAGCATCTGCTGGTGTTTGAATTCCTTTAACAAAAACAGGTAAATCTGAATAATCAGTTAAAAATTTAACATCTTCTACTGAAAGGTTTAACTTTTTCCGGCTATAAACTGTATCAGAAGAAGTATCGTCTGCCCCATCTTTTAAGTAACGAGCAACTATAGGCATCCCGAACGGATAGATAAACTTATTTCGAATATTTCGCTCTCTTCTACCATCCACATTTGTATCTGCCGTTAAAATTATTGCTGATGCTCCTACAGCTTTTGCTTCATCTATAACATTTTTATTAACCTCTTTATCATCACTCATGTAAATCTGAAACCAACGATTATTACCTTGAAGTCCTTTTTCGATATCTTCAAAGCTGACACTGGAATAGGCACTTATAGACATAATACTGCCTCCGTATTCTGCAACGCCTTTAGCAGTTCCAGCCTCCTTCGATTCGTGAGCCATTCCATGGGCAGCAATTGGCGAAACTATAACAGGTAATTTTATTTCTTGGTTTAATATAGTAGTACTTGTATCCGGGTATTTTATATCTGCCAATACCCTTTGTAAAATACCTTTTTTATTCCATCCTTCGATATTCCTTTCCAATGTATATTCATCTCCAGCACCACCGCAGATAAAATCATATCCATCTTTTGGTAACACATTCTTAGCTTCTCTTTCTAATTCAAAAAGATTTACAATATCTAAATCTTTAATATCTTCCGGTGCATTGTAATTTATTTTATTTTTCATTCTTAATCCCCTTCTTACTGACAAATAAAAAAAGATAATCTTTATTTTATATCTCTAAAACTCAGTTCAATTATTTATCAATGTTTTCTTTTATTATTTTTATCTATGACGTGCACACAAAAACGTCTAGAACTATTTTAAAATTTCAAGTATTTGAATTAATTAGTCCCCTTTTATAAACTGTTCTTCTTCGAATGCTTGCTGTTTAAGTGAAAATTGTGGACTGCCATACTTTTTAACCCACCAATTCGTTACAATTGGAGCTAGTATTGCTGTAAGAACTACTGAAGCTCCAACTTGCACTGTAGCAGTCGCCACAAAGGGCTCATACATCGAATCAACTGACGCAATTACAGCTGGAGTAGCAACAGCATTTCCCCCGGTAGTAGCTATCGCCCAAGCTGCATAACCAGGTCTTTTACTGATTTTTCTATCAAAAAATAGTACAAATAAACCTCCAATAAAGAGTGTGATTAACCCCAATAAAATACCTTGCAATCCACCTCGGAAAATATCTAGCAGGTTAATACCTGCACCAAGGCCAAAGCCTACTAATGGTATTAAAGCAGTTCCAACCGGCTTAAATAATTCTTGTAACCCTTTGTCTAGGTTTCCTAATAGCATTCCCGTTGCCATTGGAACGACTGCCGCTATAATTTCTGTAAAACCTATACTTGCAAGGCCAGAAGCTCCAAGTGCTATTAAGGTAAACACCGGTCCATCATTTAATGCAAGAAATGGAAAAGCTCCTGCATCGACATCATCACCATACTCACTGACTAACGCCAAATAAACGCTCCCATTACTATTAGTAACTGCTGAAATAACAGTAAGTGCAGAAATCCCTAAAATTCCGCCAAGTCCAAAAAAATATCCAAAAGCAATTCCTATAGCAGCTCCTATTACAAATTTAGAAACTAATAATACTCCACCTCGCTTAAGTATATCGGGCATATCTTTGATCTTTAAAGTAGTCCCTAAGCAAAATAACTGTACACCAATTAAAGTATCGACTCCAGCGTTAGAAAATAAAGCAGTAGTTAAACTACCAATTTCTAATATTGAAGGAAAGAATGTATAAATTAAACTGCCTAATAATAATGGAACGACCATAATACCGGCGGGTATTTTATTTAGATATTTTAAAATCATCCTACCACGTCCTAATTTTATTTATTTCATCGTATTTATAATTTCCTTATTTACTCAAAAATATTTACAACTATAAATTAATAATATTTTTTGAATGCGCTAACAAAAATGTTACGAACTTTAGCAAGCTTTTTCTGGAACAGCAACTATTTAATATTACTTCATCTTAAGTTTCAGTTGCTACTCCTTCATCATCCACTGTATTATTTTCTTCACTAATATTTTTCTTATAAATATCTCCTGTAGTTATAATATTCCTTTTTTTCATGTAATTATCACAATATTTTACAAGAATAGGCACCCCAAGCATCGTAATTATACAAGCAGTAGCTAATTGAGCAGAAGCTTCTCCTACCAGTGGTTGTAAGCTAGTATCTGAAGCTGCAATAATAGCTGGAGTTAATGCCGCATTGTTAGCGATGCTTCCTATCGCTGCTCCTAAAGGCGTTTTCAATCGTTTTTTCAACATTAAATTATATACAAAGAAAAATACTACTCCTAAAGCTAATGAAAATACCCCTAATAGTACTCCTGAGAGACCAGCACTCCATAATGTTGTTAAATTAGAACTAGCACCTATACCAAACGACATTAAAATAATAATAAGGTTCTGTGAGTTTTTTGCTAAAGCCAAAAAATCTTTATCTAAATTACCTAAAATAACGCCTATTACGATTGGCACGATAGTAGACACAACATCCATAACTGGAACATTAGCTGCTCCATAAGCACCCATTAAGATCATAGTAGCAATCGGACCATTTTTAATCGATTGAAGCGCAACTGCACCAACATCATTGGGATCACCGTACTCAGAAGCTAAAGCAACATATAATGAGCTATTCTCACTAGGAAGACCACAATATAAAACAAAAGGTGTTAGACCCAAGACGCCCTGTGCTCCCCATATTGTTGATACAAGCCAAGCAATTCCTCCTCCAACAGCCACCTTTAGTAAAACAAGTAGAGTCCCCTTATATAAGGGAATCCCAACTTGTTTAATATTGATTTGCGTACCACAAACTATTAAAAACATTCCCATTAATACATTATTTCCTTCTTTAAAAAGAGAAGTGGTTGTCCCTCCGATTTCTAAAGCAGAAGGAAAGAATGTATTAATGAACATTCCAAGTAATAAAGGTACCAGTATCAATCCACCTGGTATCTTTTGTATTTTTTTCATCAATTGCATTTGTATATTTCACTCCAATTATTTTTTAAACCCCTCTTTAAATTTCTTACTATGGAAATGTAAAGTGTTTTATTACAACTACTTAAGAAGTACCATTAACTAATTTAACAGCTGTTTCAACTGCATTAATAAACGCTGTATTAAGCGCTATTCCTTTCCCGACTATATCGTAACCTGTACCATGAGCAGGAGTTGTAATCGGATAAGGTTGTCCTCCGGCGATAGTAACACCCCCAGGAAATCCATTTAGTTTCACAGCTATTTGTCCTTGATCATGGTACATCGTTACAACTCCATCTAATTCATGATTATTTATGGCTTTAACGAATAGTGTGTCGGAAGGATATGGACCTGAGACAGTATCCATCCCTAACTCATGAATTTTATCAATTGCCGGGCGTATGATATCGATTTCTTCATTTCCCATTGTTCCATTTTCTCCACCATGCGGATTTAAAGCTGACACACCAATTTTAGGTTCCTTCACACCACTTTGCTTAACTGTGTCATAACATAACCTTGTGCTATCCACAATTTTATTAATATCCAAATTTTTATTTACATCTTTTAAAGGGATATGGCTAGTAACTCTAGTCGTCATCAAACCTTCTATCATATTAATTTCTCCAAACGAATCTTTTACATTAAAAAGTTCAGCAAATAAATGGTGTTCACTTTCATGTTTCAGACCAGCTTCTTTCATTGCTTGTTTATTAAATGATGCAAACACAAATCCATCAATAATTCCTTTTTTACACAAATCACAAGCAGTATCAATTTGTTCTAAAACAGCTTTTCCAGATATTTTATTTGGTTTGCCTATTGGCGTTTGTTCTAGATCTTCATTATGCAAATTTAAAAATGGCGCGTTATCCCCGTCCCATGATATACCGTCTACACTTGTTGTAGGTAAATAATTAACAGATCTATCAACAAATTCAGCTGCTCTATCCAAGACATCTGTGTCGCCAATAATTAATGGTTTAAAAGTTTGAAATAAATCTTTTTCCTCTGCTAGTGTTTTTGCAACAATTTCTGGCCCTACTCCGGTAGAATCTCCTAATAAGATCCCTATTTTTTTCATTACTATATACCTTTCCTTTCTATTTCTAAACTTTAAATATCTCTAAAAAGAAAAAAAGTACACCCTTACAAATTTAACTATTCAAACATCCTTGTCTTCTATAGTTAGGTAAGGGTGTACTTTTTTTCATAATTATCTTAATAGTTATTTACAATTCATATTTTATTTCACTATTTACTTTTAAACCTCTTCTTGGTTTTTTTCATAATTTTCCCAATCTTTCAGGAAACCTTCAATACCTTTATCAGTTAGTGGATGGGACCATAATTTAGGAAAGATAGATCCTGGAATTGTTGCAATGTCCGCTCCTGATAGCGCTATACCTTCTAAATGTGGTAAGTGACGAATACTTGCAGCGATAATTTCTGTATCGTATCCATACATTGACATTACTTGCTTCAGTTTACTCACTAATTCAAGACCATCTTTTCCTATATCATCTAACCTTCCGATAAATGGACTTATAAATGAAGCTCCAGCTTTAGCTGCCATTAAACCTTGAGCGATTGTAAATACAAGCGTAACGTTTGTTTTTATATTTTCTTGAGCTAAAGTATGCACTGCTTTTAAACCTTCTTCAGTCATTGGCACTTTAACAATGACGTTACTTCCCCATGATGCTAACTCTCGGCCTTCTTTTACCATATCTTCTGATTTCAATCCGACTACTTCTGCGTTAACAGGACCATCTATAAAACCTGCAATTTCTTGAATCACCTCTTTAAAAGGACGTCCTTCTTTTGATATCAGCGTTGGATTCGTAGTAACACCGTCTACTAAGCCTAACTCATTAATTCGTCTAATTTCTTCTACATTTGCTGTATCTAAGAAAAATTTCATTTCACACATACTCCTTCTATATTTTTTATTAGTCTCTGACTTTTTTATCTTCTACTTCTGTAGAATCTGCATAAGTAGAATCTACTTCTGATGGTATCGGGTCTTTTTTCGTCTTATTTGCTTTTCTATATACATAACCAGTCAAAAAGGGAATTAAAATAGCTGAAATGACCACAGAAGCTGCGACTTGAGCTGATGCAGCCTCAACAAACGGACTAAATGATGGATCTGCTGTTGCAATAACTGCTGGCACAGCTACTGCATGTCCGGCAGTTGTTCCAATAGCCATTCCCATCGGATCAGGCTTTCGTCTTAAAGCACTATAAATAAAGTAGAGAAGAACACCAGTAAAGCCTACCGTAATCAAACCTAAAATGATTCCACTAAAGCCAGCTTGTAAAACTGCCAAAAGACTCATATTTGCTCCTAAAGCAAATCCATTAAAAGGCAAAATAGCATCCATTCCTTTTGACATTATCTCCTTGAAATCGTTATCTAAATTCCCAAGTATCATACCAATTAAAAGTGGAATTACTACTGAAATTATATCCATTATAGGGATATTGCCTAAACCAGTGGAACCCAAAGCTATCATCGTAAGAAATGGCCCATCATTTAAAGATAACAAGCCTAATGCGCCAACATCCGTATCGTCTCCCATTTCACCAGCTAAGGCTCCATACAAAGCACCGTTAGAATTTGTTGTTGCACAAATAATAGCTAAAGGAGTAATTCCTAGAAAACCGGCTATTCCGAAAAAATAATTAACAATGTAACCTAAGCCTACTCCGATTGCAAATTTTATAATTGTTAATAGAGCTCCCTTATATAAAGGTTCACCTGCTTGTTTTAAATCAATTTTAGAACCAGCAAACGTGATAAACAGTGCCACAATAGTGTTAGTTCCATCTTTTAATAAATCCGAAGTAAACCCGCCAATTTCAAAAAATTGTGGAATAAATGTATTAACCGCTGCCCCAAGTAGTAAGGGGATCACCATCATTCCGCCTGGTACTTTCTGCATCGTTTTAACAATTTTCATCTAATTATTCCTCTCATAAAATTAAACTCAATTTACTACTATTAGTACAAAGACTTCATAACTTAAAAATTAAACCAGCTTATTGACAAAACTATTTGTTTCTTCTTCCATTTTCCAAACATTTTCTTTATTTTTAGTTCTAACTTCAGCTGCAATGCCTAAATTATTTTTTCCCTCTTTTTTAAATGCGTCAATAATTTTAGAAGCGGTTTTAATATTCATAAACCCTGGCTCTCCTAAGGGAATATGAAAATCTCCATATAGTTCATTACTTTTGTCTAAAACTGCATTTGAAAAGTGTATTTTAGTAGTGTATTTCGCAAGTTTTGGTATAGCGGTTTCAAAATCATCTTCATTCAAAGCCATATGCGCACAATCGTAACACAAACTCAATTTATTTTTCTTTACTAAATCTGTATCGTCAAGGTTATTTAGAAATTTTGCAAACCTATCTGCAGTTCCAATTAGAAATTTTTTATGTGCAAATTGATCTAAAGGTTCAATAATAATTTTCATATCAGTATCTTTTATTCTGTCGTATACCAAATATAATGTATTTTCAAATTGTTTTAATGCATCCTCAGTATCAGATCCTTCTTCAATTGGTCCACTAGCTAAACCAAAGTATTCACAATTACCCTCGTAAGCCAGGTCAATTAATTTATACAACTTATCTATTGTTTTATCATATTTATTTTTATCAAGTGCTGAAGCGCTTAAACCAGATTGAGTCACCTCATTAACTACCCAATTCGTGACAGACCAATTTGAGTCTTTAGATATATTAGAGAACTCTTTGCGTAACTTATCATCAAATATCACATCTGTTTCTATGCTTGCATATTTATTTTGTTCACTTACTTTTTTAAAAAGATGTGATAGTTTATTAGTATCGTCCATATATGGATGAAAAATTTCCGAAAATAATAGTGATTTATAAAACATGTATTTACCTCCCCTATAATTTTTTATACATTACCCTCTGTGACAATAGGTTTTAAATTATTTTTTACATACTTTCCTACGTCTTTAATAGCTTTATCTGGGTCATTTGCCGCTTCTTCTGTTTCTTCTTCAACCATAATCCATCCATTATATCCATTTTCATATAAAAATTTAACTATGTTTGGAAAATCAATATCTCCTGTTCCCATCTTTTTCCATTCAAAATTATTGGAACAGTCTTTAAAATGTACATGACGAACAATTTTGAAATTATCTTTTATTATCATTAAAGGGTCCATTCCACCAGCTTTTATATGTCCAGCATCTGGAGTATAACCAATATATTTAGTATCCAAATTGTCAAATAAAGTTTGATAGTCGCTTTTAGTCCTAAAATAAGAGTTCTCTGGTGAAGCAGGATGAAATGAAGCTGTTATCCCTTTCATATAGGCTCTCCGACCCACAGCATTAGCACAATTGATTATTTGTTTCTGTCTAGTTAAAAGATTATTTCTATTTTTACCATTTCTTGCAGGTAAATTTAAAATAGCATTTTCAAAATTACCTAAATATTCAATATAAAAGTCTGCACGATTTTTTTCTTCTTCTGTCTCTTCGTTATTTTCCCAAGTAAAAGGTACAGTAAATGCCCCTAACTTTAAACCTCTTGTATCTAAAGCATCTTTTAGCGCCTTTGGATCATTAGAATATTTCCCCAACATCGCATATTGTATATCGATAGTTGTAAATCCCGCCTGACTGACCGTATCTAAAATATCATCTAAGTAATCAATTTCTTTATCATAATCCAATTCCCAAGTAGAACCATGGCAACCAAATTCTATAGTCAAAATTAAAACCTCCTCAAATAGTAAAACCTATAACTTTATTCATTAATAATGGGCAATAAATTTTTATGCACATAAACACTCATATTTTCAACTGTTTTACCTGGTTTTTTTGGTGATTCTGGTGTTTCTTCTTCCACCATAATCCAACCATCATAACCTTTTTCATTCAAAAATTTAATTATTTGTGGAAAATCAACAATTCCTGTTCCCATTTCGGTCCACTCAAGACTTCTTGAGCAATCTTTTAAGTGTACATGACGAATGATATCGTAATTATCCTTTATTATTTTCAAAGAGTTCATTCCTGCAGCCTCAATATGACCAGTATCAGGAGTATAACCAATGTATTTAGTATTTAAATTATCAAATAACACTTGATAATCACTTTTATTTTTAAAATAAGAATTGCCTGGAGTTGCAGGATGAAAAGAAGCTTTTACTCCCTTATGAGAAGCTCTTTTTCCTACAGTATTAGCACAGTTGATGATCTGCTTTTGTCTTTTTAGTAAGTTATCTCTATTTTTTCCTGGACGGACAGGTAAATTTAAAATTGTATCAGGAAACTTCGATAAATAATTTATACAAAAATCCGCCAATTGCTGTTCTTCTTTAGTTTCTTCATCATTTTCCCAAGAAAAAGGTACTGTAAAAGCACCTAGTTTTAAGTTCCTTTTATCTAATGATTTTTTTAAAGCTTCAGGATCGTTTTTATATTTCCCTAATGTTGCATAAATGATATCTACTGTTTTAAAGCCATTCTGACTTACTGTATCTAATATATCATCTAAAAAATCAATCTCCTTGTCATAATCTAGTACCCAAGTTATGCCGTGGCAACCAAATTCCATATTATTGAACCCTCCCTCGTTTAAAATTTAATACAATTTCTTTAGTTCACTAAAAAAAGAATTCATGATCAACCATGCTGACTCAGCACCTGGATCCTTATGCCCGACTGATCTTTCTCCTAGCCTTGCAGCTCTCCCTTTTTTAGCGACCATATCCGTAGTTTTTTCAGCACCTTCTTGCATTATTTCAATAAATTTTCCAAAAACTTCAAGACTATCATCATCAGCGGACGCAGCTTTTAAATAATCAACTCCAGGCCTAAGCGCATCTACCATAGTTTTTTGTCCCACAACTGCTTTACCACGTGTCTCTACAGATACAACGCCATTTTCTATCATTTGTCCAAATTCGCTAATATTTATTTCGTTTTTATCTGTTAGACCTTTCCCCATCTTCATGAAAAAGCTACCATAAAGTGGACCTGAAGCTCCTCCTACTTTTCCTAATAAAGTCATGCCCACTTTTTTCAAAAATGCCTCGATATCTTCCGTATTTTCCATATATTCAGATAAATTCTTTTCAACTTCTCTAAACCCTATACTTAAATTGATACCATGATCTCCATCACCAATTTTAGAATCTAGTTCCGTCAAATGATCGCGTTGTTTTTCAATCATTTCAGCAATATTTTTTATACTATTTGCAAAATATGGTTTATCTAATTTAATCGTCATATTTTATTCAACCACCTTGTTAGTTGTTAATTTTCATATAGGGAGTATCCACAGGTGCATCTAGGTACTCTTTTAATTCTTTATCTAACTTAACTAATGTAATAGACATACCGATCATATCCATAGAAGTTGCATAATTACCGACTAAAGAACCATTAATCTTTATACCTTTGTTAGTTAAAACTTGGTTAACTTTACGGTAACAAATATATTGGTCCATTAACGGTAGTCCACCTAATCCGTTAATTAACACACGTACTTCATCATCCTTTTTAAGGCCAGTACGCACAAAAATATGATCCAACATCGAAACAACTATTTCATCTGCTTTTTTTAAACTTGTCCTCTCAATACCTGGTTCTCCGTGGATTCCCATTCCAACTTCCATTTCACCATCTTCCATATGAAAAATTGGTTCTCCTGTTACTGGTAAAGTTGCAGAAGATAAAGCTACACCCATAGAAAATGTATTTCGGTTTGCTTTTTCGGCAACAACTTTTACTTCTTCTAGTTCTAAACCTTTCGCTGCAGCAGCAGCTGCTGCTTTGAATACAATAATGTCGCCGGCCACACCCCTTCTTTCTTCAAAATTTTCTGAAGAATAAATATCATCTTTTATGGAAACAAAATCCGCCTTTATTCCTTCTTCTTCTGCAAGTTCTATGCCCATTTCAAAATTTAATACGTCACCAGAATAATTACCGAATAAATAAAGACATCCTTTACCGCTGTCTACAGCTTTTGCAGCATTATAAATAGGCTCTGGCGAAGGAGAAGTGTTTATGTTGCCTAATACTGCAGCATCTCCCAAGTTCTCACCAAGATAACCATGAAATAAAGGTTCGTGTCCAGTGCCTCCACCTAATATAATTCTAACTTTTGGTTCTTTGCTAATATAATTACTTAAAATTACTCTTCCGTCTTCTGGATTCAGATGAACATAATCCGAATGGGCTTGAACATATCCTTCTATCATCTCCTCCACAACGTCATATCCATCATTTATTAATCTTTTCATTTTGATCCCCCATATTCTTTAAACGCTTTCAATCTCTTTTAAAATTTCTTCTTCTGTACTTCCCACAGAAGCTTGTATCGCTGCTGCAAAAGCTCCTTCAACTAATGGAGAATCTATTAGCTGAACCTTTTTTTGAATAACTATGTCGTCGATTAAGTCAATAGCTGTCTCAGCTGATAAAATAGCGCTGCCAATATCAGCAAATATATATATCTTATCTGAACTAGCACTCGCTTCAATGCAATCTAAGATGGCTACACTGTTAGTACCTAAACGGCCATCATCGGCACCTCCACAAGAAGAAATTTTGACATTATCAGACTCACCCACCATTTCTTCAATCATTTCCTTGATCCCATCTGTAATTTTTTTACTATGAGAAACTAAAATTATACTGTACATTCACTCACCTACTATCTATAATTTATCGTGAAACAAGTTTCACTACTAACTATTTAATATTAAAACTACATTTATTATTTTCTTTAACTTTTACAATTTAATAATACATTCGATGTTACTTATTGTCAATATTTATTATTTTTTATTTTTTATTATCGTTTTATAGAAAATTTAATTAAATAAAATGTTGAACAATATTATATGATCGTGTTATAACATTTTATACGAACTTTATGGTAAGGAATTTAGTCTGTTTTTCCTTAAATGAACATAAAAAAACAGCTAAAACTTTTTTAGCTGGTACAAGTTTTAGCTGTTTTATTATTTAACTTTCTTTTAAAACTGATCAATCAACATCTGTTTCAATTCTTCTAAATACGGCTGACGTGGGTTGGCAGATGTACATTGATCGTTGTAAACCAAGTCAACAAGTTTATCGAGTGATTGATTGAAGTGTTTTTTCGTAACACCGTTAGCTGAAAGCGTTGGTTCGACATCGATAGCTTTCATTAAATCATCGATTTTTGCACATAATGATTCTACTAATTCAGCATCTGTTGATCCTTTCAATCCTAAATAACGGGCAATTTCAGCATAATCTTTTTGGCCACGATAGACTTCATAACGTGGGAAAGGTGTACGTTTTACATTACCGGTCGCTGCATTAAAGCGAATTACGTGATTCATAGCAATTGAAATAGCTAAACCGTGCGGAAGTTCGAATTCACCGCCGATTTTATGAGCGACTGAGTGATTAATCCCCAAGAATGCATTGGCAAATGACATCCCTGCAAGAGTCGCTGCGTAGTGCATATTTTCACGAGCATTTTCGCCTTCTGATGTTGGATTTTTTGGATCGTAATTATAAGACGTTTCCAAGTTCTCAAAGATCAGCTTGATCGCTTCTAGTGCCCAAGGGCGAGTAAAGTTTGACGAAAGAACGGAAACATATGACTCTAAAGCATGTGATAATGAATCAAGCCCTGATAAGGCAACCGTTCTTTTTGGCACTGTCATAACAAATGCCGGGTCAACAATCGCTACTTGCGGCGTTAATTCATAGTCAGCTAATGGATACTTCACGTGTGTATGATCATCTGTAATTACAGCAAATGGTGTTACCTCAGAACCCGTCCCTGAAGTCGTTGGTATAGCAAATAGTTTTGTATGTTCAGAATGATGGAATTTTGCGATACGTTTACGGATATCTAAGAATTTTTGTTGTAATTGAACAAATACTTCACTTACTTTTTCATAACTATCCAAAAATCCGTCTTCTTGATCAAGAGAATATTCATAGATATAACGAGCAATTTTAGCTGCGTCTAAAGCTGAGCCTCCACCAACTGCTAAAATGGCATCTGGTTTAAAGGCTTGCATTTGTTGAGCAATTTCAATCGTTTGGCCTAAAGTTGGATCGGGTCTTACAGAACCATATACTGAAGATTTTACCGGTTCATCACGAACTTCTAATTGTTCATATACTTTATCGACAAAACCAAACTGTACCATGCCTGGGTCTGCTACAATAAATGCCCTTTCTATTTTTTCATATTCATCTTGTAAATATGAAATAGAATTTTCTTCATAATAAACTTTCTCTGGCAAACGTATCCATTGTGGACGATTACGACGCTTAGCGACTGTTTTAATATTCAATAAATCTTCTGTTGATAAATTATGAGACAAGGAATTTTTCCCCCATGATCCTGTACCTAAGGTTAGGCTTGATTTTAGCGCATCAGTATAAACATCCCCGATTGCACCGATTGAATCTGGTTGGTTAATGATAAGACGTGAAGCTTTTGTTTTTTCTGCATATTCTTCAACGAACGGATCAATTTGCGAACCGATTTGAATACCAGCATTGTGCCCTGCACCTTGATAGTTCAGTAAATCATCCACAATTTTAATACCATCTTGACGATCTTTTGCTTTATAAACTGAAAGTAATGGCGATAGTTTTTCTGAAGATAGCTTTTCTCCAATATTTTTAGGATCCAATTCAAACAATAAGATATCTTTTCCTTCTGGTAATTTGACTCCTGCTTGTTCAGCAATCCAACGCGCCGGCATTCCTGCTACAGCACCGTTAACACCATGATTATCATTGAAAACAAAGTCCGCTACTTTTTTATAATCTGATTTAGGCAGCAAATAAGCCCCTTTTTCCTGCATTTTTTCTAACCATTCTTTATAAACAGGCGCTTCTACAACGGCTGAGTTTTCAGTAGCACAAATCATCCCATTATCAAAACGCTTAGACAATAATAAGTCTTCTACAGCACGACTAACATCAGCTGTATGGTCTACAAAGATCGCGCCATTACCAGGGCCAACACCCATTGAAGGATTGCCTGATTGTAAAGCTGCATTGACCATGCCAGGTCCGCCGGTTGCTAAAATCGAAGCAATTTTAGGATTTTTAATCAAGGAAGATGTAGCTTCCAGCGATGGTTTTTCAATCCATTGAATAATATCCTTAGGCGCCCCAGCTTCTACTGCCGCATCATAGATAATTTTTGCCGCATGCGCTGAACAATTCTGTGCTTGTGGATGAAATGCAAAGACAATTGCATTTCTAGTTTTTAACGAGATTAAGGACTTAAACATCGCGGTTGACGTCGGATTCGTTGTCGGAACAATACCTGCCAAAACACCCAGTGGGGAAGCGATTTTGACACTACCAGAAACTTTATCCTCTCCAATCACACCGACTGTTTTATCATCTTTAACCGAATGGTACACATTTTCTGTGGCAAAACGGTTCTTGGTATCTTTATCTTCAACAACGCCACGACCTGTTTCATCCACTGCTTCATGAGCCAATTCTAATGCAACTTCAGAACCTGCAAGTGCTGCGGCGTTTACGATTTTATCAACTTGTTCTTGCGTAAATGTAGCAAATTCTCTTTCTGCTTGTAAGGCTTTTTCTACTAATGTATCAGTATATTTACGAGCAGCTTCTTCTTTTGTTTCTTCGCTTACCGTGACTTGCTCTTTTGTTGCTTGAACTGCTTTTTCCATAAATGATTCCCTCCAAATAAAAATTCTTGCCGTCGGTTCTGTATGTGAAATATTTCACTTATTATAATACACTGTATCTCTTATAAATTCAATAGTTTTTTCAACATTTTTTAATTTATTTTCAATAAAGATTTACAATTGTGTTCTAGTGAACAAAAAATTGTATTAAAAAAGCTCTAAACAGTAAAGTCTAGAGCTAGAATGTTCAATATAAGCTTAGCCTATTGTCGCTAGCATTAAAAGCCAATTGACAATTGAATTTAAAATAAAAATGAGTAAAACGATATAAAAAGGAGCAATTTTAGCTTGTTTATTATCTGCATTACGCTGTACAACGAAAATAATCGAAGATTGAAAGAATAAAGCTGCAAGCAACATAACAATTAAACAAAACATTGGTGAAAATAAACGAATAAATAAACCAAAGGTGAAAAGTAGTAAAAATAAATTAATACCACTTAAAAAATTAGCTAATTGATTAACTGTCTGATTAAAAGAAACAGGACTTTTCAGGCTAACTCTTTCAGTTCCATAAGTGACACCAATCGTGATCACTAGAATCAATGCATATAAAAATAAGATTCGTAAAAAGAAAGTAAAGCCAACACCGTCAGCTAAACTTGTACCAAAAGCAAAAGGATCATAACTATAATCATATCCCCCAATAAAAGCTAAGAATTGATCGATTGCACTCAAGCCTCTTGAAATAATCATAGAAGATAGTAAAGCTTGTAATAATAAATAAATTCCTAAAGAGATATAACCAAAATAAGTTAAATTTCCTGTCAAATTAGCATTAGGGCGTCGTAACTTTTCCATAAAATAGGAAAAATAACTCTTACCTAGGACAATAGTTTGTTGGACAGTTTCATTTTCTGTAAACGATTCTGTAGGTTGTTCATCATTCACTTCTTTTGTTTGATCTTGCCCGCAATTTGGACAAAACTTTGCTTCATCTTTTATTTGAGCACCACAATTAATACAGTATTTCATTTTAACTCCCCCCGATTTCACTTATTCATAGTCACTAGCTGCAACTTCTTCAAAATTATCTGCGCCGCCAAGATCTTTAATACGTATATTTCCATCTTCTACTTCTAAGTTTGCTTTTTTATAGCGGAAATATTGATTAAGAGAATCTGGATCATCGTCATAGTAAGTATCATAATTGACAACGTATTGCACATCATAACTATTTTCTCCCGTACGCTTTACATCTTCTACCTCTTGTAAATAGCACATCACATAATCTTTTTCATCAGACTTTCGAATTGGACCGATAAAATTATCTTTAAAATCAATAAATTCCTCATTATCCGTACCGCCAGAAAAATACCCAGCCAATGACTTAGCCTCTGCTTCACCGAATTCGAAATCTTCATCTGTATAATCAGAAACATCAAAATACAGATCGTCTAAACGATTTTCAATCTCAAACTCATCAATTTCTTCTTCTACATCTAGTGAAACATAAGCTGAGTTGTCTATGTAATCAGTAGGATCAACGGTTTCAGCTTCAGAGTTCACCTCGTCATCAGCAAAATTTTGTTTAAGTTGTACTTTATACGGACGCCGTGTAGGAACTATATTTATACCGTAACTATCCTTTTTATTATCAATGCTTTCTACCTTTTTATCATTAATGTAAAAGTCCCCACTAGTAGCATTAGTTTCTGGTATAATATGAAAACTTTCTGATTGAAAAGTACTCTGATTTTGTTCATAGTCCTTTTCCAAGTATTCATCCCCATTGAAATCCAGTGGAGAGGAAAGTAATTCTAGATCACCAAGTTCTTGTTTTATTTGTAAATTTCCATCCTCATTCCAAATAAAACCTACCTCATCTAATTCACCATCTTCAATAGTACCCACTGATTGCCCATTAAACAGCAACTCTCCAGAAGAAATATCCGAATCGATGTCAAATTTCACTTTTTTTGCTGCAAAAGATAGCTCTCGACTGCCATCATTTTCTAATCCTTCACGATTCACTTGATCGACTTTTTGTTCAATTTCTTCTTCTTGGCCATTACTTTGAAAACTACCGTCTAATCGATAAGCCCCGGGAACTAGTGGGCCTAATTTCCAAGTGTAATCTTCACTATCAGATGTTCCCTCATCTTTATCATTTACTTTTAGTTGCATATCCTCAACATTAGTGTTCACATCAAGATAAAAAGGTTGTAAGACCAAATCGTATTTATCAAACAAAAAGAAATACTTGCCATCTTTTTTCAAATAAAGATCCTGGCTCTTATCATTTATATTTTGCAAGTTCTCACTGATATAATTGCTATAATCTTTGTTATCTTTTGTATAATTAGTAAACGTACTTAAATTATTCGCTTTTGGTTTAAAATTTTTATCTGAAGAGACAATTGTTTCAGCTAATTCTTCAGGATCGTTTTTTGCTAGTACCTCTTGATAACGTTCTATTTGTTTCTCTCTGGAATAATAATGTTCTCCATATTTATATAAACCAACACCAGCTATAAGCAAAACTGCTAAACTAGCTAATAAAACATTATACAATTTTTTATGTTTATAATAAGCAGTAAGCAACTTCGAAGTTTCCTTCTTTTCTTTTGCTTTACTACTTGTTTGTAAACTTGTGCCACAAGACTCACAAAAACGGGCAGTTGTTTGGTTTTCTTTACCACAGTTAGGACAAATGTTGTCTTTACTGTGGGATTCAGTTTTTTCTACCAGCTTTTTACCACAGACTTCACAAAAGTTATGTTCATCTGAATACTCCTTTTTACAATGATTACAGTACTTCATTTCCTCACTCCTCCAACAAATTCAATAACACCTAACACTCTATCTATATTCTTGCATCAAATCTTAGTAAATTACAAGTTTTATATTAAACTTTTTGTTGAATTTTTTTAAGAAACCCTTTAATTTTTTTAGTTTTATTATATAATGGACGTAATTTAAGAAAGGAGAGACATAATGAAACACGCTTCACTTCCCCAAAATAATCAAATAAAGCGAGAGAAAAAATTCAATCCAAAATTAAACGAACTACCCGCCTTCCATCTTAGCCAACCTTATTTTCCAGTTGATTTAGATCTGCTACACAAAGAAATTGCTACTAGCAATCAGGCAAATTTTAAAGAAGAAATTTATGCTATACTTCCTTATGGCAAACACTACACGCAATCATTTATCATTTATAAAGACGCTATAAGAGAAGTTGACAGCTCAGCGAATTTACTAGCTGAAAAATTTTTAAAACAACACTTACATATGGAAATGGAAAGTTATAAAAAAACGATGAAGGTTTTTTTTAACAAAAACATTCATACCATGCCAATTGCTAATTATGATTTCAGTTTAGTTCCTTTTAGTCTGGATTTTCGCCCTACAACTTACAGCTGGATCAATCCTGGAAAAATTAAAGAATTATTTTTTAAAGCAAATAATGCACGTACGATTATTCAACTGACAAATTGGTTTAATATTGAAATCGATCGACAACAACGTTCAATTTTAAATCGAATGAGACGGGGATTTTTGGTTCATGGAATTATCAAACGTGATATTGAAACTCAACCGATCAATGTAACAATGAATTTACTAGAATATTTAGGCATCAACTCGACTCGTATTACCAGAAAAGTTACTAAAGATGTACAATATCAACATATACCAGGCTTTGCCAATGACTTTTATCAAAAATACCAAGAAATCCACGATGCTCTGGTCATTGAAAAATATTTTAATGAAAATTTTCTGCCTAAAAAATGAAAGCGATTAATAAAGATGAGCTCTGTGAATAACGTCATCACAAAGCTCATCTTTTTAAAATTTAGCTGACATATCTTTTAAATAACTTTTTAGTTCTTCTTTTGTATCTGGATGTTGCAAACCATATTCAATATTTGCCTCTAACAAGCCAATCTTAGTTCCTACGTCATAACGTTTTCCCTTAAATTCTTGCGCAAATACTCGTTGTGTTTTATTTAATTCATCAATAGCATCTGTTAATTGGATTTCACCACCCTGATCGGGCTCTTGCTTTTCTAATAAGCTGAAAATTTCTGGCGTTAGAAGGTAACGTCCAATAATAGCCAAATTAGAAGGTGCTTTATCCGGTTCTGGTTTTTCAACAAATGAATTTACGTCATATAAACCTTTGTCTATTTCTCCATTAGGTTCAATCACGCCATATTTTGATGTGTCTTTATGTGGAACAGACATCACCGCTAATGTCGAAGCCTTTGTTTTTTCATAATCATTGATCAACTGCTTGGTCAAAGGAACTTTATTACTGGTAATATCATCACCTAGCATTACCACAAAAGGTTCATTACCTACAAAGGCCTTAGCTTGTAAAACAGCATGGCCTAAACCTAATGGACGTTTTTGACGTACAAAATGTAAATTGATGTCTGTGGTTTCTTCTACTAATTTCAATAATTCAGTTTTACCTGTTCGTTTTAAGTTTTGTTCGAGCTCTATATTTGCATCAAAATGGTCTTCAATTGGACGTTTAGCTTTACCAGTAACAACCAAAATGTCTTCAATCCCTGAAGCCATCGCTTCTTCTACAATAAATTGAATCGTAGGTTTATCTACGATCGGTAACATTTCTTTAGCAACTGCCTTGGTAGCCGGTAAAAAACGCGTTCCTAAGCCAGCCGCTGGAATAACTGCTTTTCTAACTTTCATTTTCCACTCTCATCCTTTTCTTTTGAATTGCATTCATTATAACATAACACTAGTTAAAAATACCTGAGTAAAATTAGCAAAAAAAGACCCGCCAGCGGGTGACTGACGGGAAAGGAGTTAAAAATGAAAAAGTGTTTATAGGGTTGTTTCGTTGGTACAATGATTAATATAAACAAATTTTTTGAACAAATTATGATCATTTTATTTTGATTCAATAAAAATTAAAACTTTATTTGATTTGCGTATTTGATTCAAACATCAATTATTATAAAAAAACGAACCCACCAGCGGGTAACTGGTGGGAAAGGAGTTAAAATGAAAAAGTGTTTATAGGGTTGTTTGTTGGTACAACTATAATGTAACCAATTTTTATGAAAAATATGTGACGAAACTATTTTGATTAAATTAAATTATTAATAACAGCAATTGTCAGTAACTTTTTACACAATTAATACCAGTGAGAAAATAATGATCCTTGTCTGCCATAAATTGGATCGTTGTCGGGTAGCAAAACTTCGTTGATATTGTTCAATTTTTCCGGACATTCTTCTTTTCCTCCATAACAAATATCATAATCCTGTCCATTGGGATAAGCACCGATGACCGAAAAGCCGGGGTATTTTTGCAACAATTTATGACCTGTACCTGCGGGTAAAATCAACACATCACCTTGTTGAACCTCTAATTGTTCGCCATTTTCGCCACCCATTTGCAACAATGCGCTGCCACCATCAACTACAAGAACTTCATGCGAATTACTATGGTAATGATGATAAGGAAATACACCATTACGCCAAGCATTAGACCAATTGTTCTGATAAAGTACTTGCATGGCTTCATCCTCTGCTTCCATGACATTTTTATAAATAAGTAGAGGAAACTGAGGATTATTAGGAATGGACCCATCATCTACAAAATAAAGCGCTTGAACTTTTACCTCATCCTGTCTTTTCATGAAAATTCCTCCTCTATTTAAATTGTATCATCTCTTTACCTAGGCCCAAAATAAAAGGAAACAGTACAAATGTTTAACTTCTCTTACGTTTATTTTCATCAATTTTCCTAGGTTTTTAAATTACCATAAACTAAATAAAGTTATCATTACCTTACTAGCTATTTTCAGTTTATTTAAGTTAAAGTATTTCTTGTAATAGCAATAAAGAAAGGACGTGTTCGTTTAAAATGTTAACAAAGTCAAATATTATTTCCGTACAAATAAGGAAAGTGTTTTATCCATTTATTATCGCCAGAGATAGCAACGGACATTATCTTTATTTAAACCTTAGTATAAATGAGCGTAAAGATACAGTTTTTTGGGAAATCATGTTGAAAATTGCAAATGCTGATTTATGGCTTCCTATTGATAAAGACTCTTATCAACTCTTAGAATATGACTGGCTAGAAGTTTAATTTAACAATAAAAAACAATAATATTAGTAAAAAGAAAAATAATCGAGTGATATTAAGAGATTTGCTTTTTAATTGTTGTCAATTCCTAACAATTAATGAAATCCATCAAGTATCGCTCGACTATTTTAGTATAAAAATTCTTATGTCACGCTTTTTAAGCTAGAACATTACGATAGCTCAGAGCTTTTTCACTATTCAGGATAAACATCAGCAGGGATTGCTGATTGATATTTCTTACCATTTAATTGTTTCTTATGCTCTTCTTTAGCTTTTTCCAACAATTCAGGCTGTGTCAATAAATCATAGGCTGTAGTAGCTAAAGTTTTTCCAGCTGCTAAAAGACCTTTGTGTGCAACTGAAGATTTCCCATTAGCTACCCACTGCCATGAATGTGGCGCAACGCCTTGTGGTTCGCAACCAATCAAAACTTGCCCGGTAGGACAAACCCAGCTTACATCCCCTACGTCTGTAGAACCTGACGTCTCTTCAGAAAACACAAGTGGTGCTATTTGTTCAGTAATTGGTAAAGTTCCCAAACGTTGGATTTCCTTTTCGTCAGCTTCTGGTGCTAAATTGCGAGCCCGCTCGATTAAGCTTTCTTTTACTTCATCTGTTAAAGTATCATAATAACGTTTTGCATAGCTTTGATCTTCATCTGTTAATTGTAGAGAACCATGTTCTTTTAAGTTTTCATGAATCGCACCGGTAATTGCTTGGTTAGGCACATAGTTATAACAAGCTGAATCAAATTTTGTTTCTAATTCTGTTTCAGTCATCATAGCAGCCCCTTCTGCTACTTTATTTACACGATCAAAAATAGCTTTAGCTTGTTCAATTTTTGGTGCACGAACAAAATAGTAGAGGGTAGCACTTGGTTGCACGACATTTGCGGACTCTCCTCCAGCATCAATAAAGGCATAATGAATGCGACCTTCATCAATGATATGTTCACGTAAAAATTGCACACCTGTATTCATCAACTCAGCGGCATCAAGCGCACTTCTGCCTTGCTCAGGAGCTGCTGCAGCGTGAGCTGATGCCCCCTTAAAGTGATAGTAGCACTGGTAAACTGCTAAACTGCTTGTTGCCCAAGCCGCGTTCATATCCATTGGATGCCAAGCAAGGGCACAGTCGATATCATCAAATACGCCATCTCGAGCCATAAAAGCTTTGCCATAGCCACTTTCTTCTGCTGGACAGCCAAATAGTTTAATTGTGCCTTCCAATTTTTCTTTTTCCATATAGTCTTTGATTCCAACTGCAGCAGTTAAAGCGCCGGTCCCTAATAAGTTATGTCCACAACCTTGTCCATTACCGCCGGGAACTTCTGCTTTTTGTTCACCTAAGTCTGCTACCTGGCTTAAATTGGCTAATGCATCATATTCAGCTAAAATTCCAATTACGGGTTTGCCGCTACCGTAAGTTGTAACAAATGAATGCTGCATATGAGCTACACCTTTTTCCAAGCTAAAGCCTTCTTTTTCTAAAATACGATAATAAGGTTGCACCGATTTTTCAACAGCAAAACGCGTTTCCGGCGTTCCCCAAATTTCATCAGCCGCATCTGTAAACAACTCTTTTTTTGCTTCAATTAATTCACTAATTTCTTGTTTTGCATCTTTCATAAATAATAACGCTCCTTTATTTTTTTACAGCTAAAATCGTCAGACCACAGGCGATACTTACTACTGATAAAAAGCCAAAAGCAAGTATGAATGACCCGTTTCCTATTTCAATCAGTTGACCTAAAATCATAGGGGATAAAAACCCTCCCAATGTACCTCCAGTATTCACGATCCCAATGGAAGAACCTATAGAATGTTCATCCATGATTTTGTGTGGTAAAGTAAAAATTGCCGTAAAGCCCGATACCACGATCATACTAAGTAAGATTAATGCCAGCATTGAAAAAATCAAATTATTGGAAAATACAAATAACAATACCAATACAGCAGATATCAACGATACAGCGAAAATAAATCCTTTTTCTTTACCCAAAAATATTTTTGTCAAAACCGAACCAGCAAAAATCGTTCCCAAGGTTTGAAATACCGCATTAGCAGAAAGTAAATAACCAATTGTGGTGATATCTAAACTAAATTTTTGTTCCAAAAAAGACGGTAACCATGACATATTTCCGTACATGACGATATTTATTAAAAGCATCGCCAAGAATAAGATCAATACATTTCGGTCTTTCAATAATTTTTTAAAGGAAGCCGAATTTTGTACAGAACCTTTTTTTACAGCTAAATCTTTAGGAACAAAAAGCGCAACCAAAATAATTGATAATACAAATAATAATCCCAATGCGATATAGCCATAGCGCCAATTCATACTGATTAAATTAGCCCCTATCGTAAATGCTAAAACACCGCCAATTCCAGAGGTTGATAACATTAAAGATTGTACAAAAGTACGTCGCTGTTGAGCAAAGTTTTCCGCAACAGCTTTTGAACAACTAGGTGGATAACCTCCATGTCCCACACCAGCAAAAAACCGAATGACTAGAAATAGCATAAAGCTACTTACCGCACCAAACGCAAATGAAAAGAATGCAATAATTCCTAGAGATAGTAACAGTACCTTTTTTGCACCGATTTTGTCGGCTAGCCAACCGCCTGGGATTTGCATTAATGAATACCCTAAGAAAAATAAAGACATAATCAAACCCGTTTGGTTAGCCGCTAAATTATATTCCGAAGCAATCGGAATAATTGCAGTAGAGATCATTGTTTTATCCATATATACCATAGAATAACCGATCATTAACGCAGCAATAATTCCAAAGGTATTTTTGGATTTTACCTGATCAACATTTGTTTCCAAATTTTTACACTCCCTTTTAAATATATTTGTAAGTATCCTTAAAAGATACAAAAATTTTTTCTAACACCTTGAAAATAAAAGCGCTTTCTAAATAAAATATTTTTTTATAAAAGCAGTATTTTTTTGGTGGAAATTACAAGACGTATTATAGAAAGCCTCGTTTTACTATATCCATCAAAAAGTTTTTCTCTTATTCTTTTATTATAACGCGTCCTATGAAAAAACATAGTTGAAATAAAAAGTAAAATTCCACAAGTCCATAATAAAAAGTGAAAGTTAGCGCTCTATGTTTAAAAATAATAGACTAACCCAAATATCAAAACTGTTAGTGGGATATCAGACAATGTGCCACCAATCTTTAAATTATTGGTGGTAACTTCTTCGATGTACCTCCAATCCTTAATTTATTGGTGGTAACTCCCTCGATGTGCCACCAATAAATTATATTATTGGTGGCAACTCACTCGATGTACCTCCAATCTTTATACTATTGGTGGCAACTTACTTGATGTACCTCCAATAATTATAAATAATAGTGGAATATCTGAGGAGAAACGAATGATTTTCAGTTAAGAAAACTATTCCTGTTACTATCAAGTCTCAATCAATTTTTACACTTAAAAAAATAAAGGTTTCGCAAAACACGATAATGGTTTTGCGAAACCTTGTCTTCACTATTATTAGCTGTTAAATTTATTAGCCCAAAAACTCAAATACTTCTTGTCGGTTATATAAATTCAATACTTTCTCACAGGCATATTGCGAAACGATTGCGGCAAGTGCTGGAACAATGATCCAAAAAATAAGTGCCATAATCGGTGCTTGTCCACCTTCAATCGCTGCAAAAGGCCCTACCAAACCTACTAAACCAAAACCCGCAGAAGACGGCGTTCCTGTAATCCCCAAAAGTGCAACTGGCAGGGCAGAAACAATCGCTGTGAAAAAGCATGGTACCAAAATTATTGGTTTACGGAATAAATTGGGCATCATCATTTTCATTGCGCCTAAAGCAATCGCAATAGTAATTCCTGATTTATTGATTCGCCATGAATTAACCACCAAAACAATCGTAGTTGCACCCACGCCCATTGCTGCAGCTCCTGCAGCAACACCATCTAACTGAATCGCTAAACCAATTGCGATAGTCGAGATTGGAGAGATAATCAACAGAGCAAATGAACAAGAAATTAAAATACTCATTAAAACAGGTTGTAAAGTCGTAAATGTATTAATAGCAGTTCCAATAGCTGCAGAAATAGCTGTAATATATGGATATATATAAAGACCAATTAAACTCGCCCCTGTACCAACAACGATAGGAGTACCTATAATTTCAACCGAACCAAATTTATCTCCGATGAGTAAAATCAAACCTACAGCAACTGCCGCAGTTATCATTGTATTGATAATATCACCTGTACCAGCGCCAATAAACGCTCCTGCTTCATCATCAAATTGGATGGAACCAGAACCAATCAAAGCTGCCACACCGACAACAGACATCCGCATAGGATTTAAATTAAATTGCAATCCAATCAAAAATCCAATAACTGCTGGTGTCGCAATTTGGAAAAGTTCAGTTGTCTGCGTCCAAGTAACTGCAAAAGAATTATCACCAAACGCACCTAAAATGACAGATAATACCGCATTGGGAATCAACCCAACAATAATTCCTGTTGCTGTTCCTGCTAATATTTTATTCAAAAACCTTTTCGGTGTTAGTGCTTCTTCCATAATTTTCGCTTCCTTTCAATTCCTATAAATTTTCTCAAACTTTATAATAAGCCTTCTGCTATTTTCTAGAGTTAAATTGAAAATTTTCAGAATTTTTATTTATCGATTATTATAACGAAAGCAAATTTAAATTGCAATAGAATTGTCTGAAAATAATGAATATACAGATAATTTTTTTCAGCTAATAAGCGCTTTCCTATGAAAAGTCAAAAAAATCCCGCCAGCATACCACTGACGGGAAAGGAGTTAAAATGAAAAAGTGTTTATTAGGGTTGTTTCGTTGGTATATTTATAATGTAACGAAGAAATATGAATAAATTGTGATAATTATTTTCTAAAAGCATTAAATTTATCCTATTTCATTTCCTTTTATAAAAAAGAGCGTTGAGAAAGAATCTTGGAGAATTATACACAATGTGTTTTGTGTGCCCAACGCTCTTTATTTATTAATGATATCACTTACAAACTTAAAAAGATAGCACGTTTTTTAAATTAAAAACATAAATTATCACGAGCACTGGACAAATCAGTTTATTTGGATGTTACAAAGAAAATGACGTGCAATTTAGACATTGTTTAATAAATAATAATTGGTGCTTTTTTGTCATACAACTTTTTAATCTTCTTCGGTGATTTGTTGGTAAAACAATTCTGCTAAGGCTTCTGATCCATTTTCGTCTGGATGAATGCCATCAGGGAAATATTCCGAATGATTCTGCATTTCTTCATAGACATCAACAAATTCCAGATTGAACTCATTTGCGGTTTCTTCTACTACATCTCGCACGTTAATAACAACGCCTGGATCAATAGAACCACTGATCACATCATTTTCAATAAAAGCTGGTGGTGGTGAGGCTAAGATAATCCTAGAAACACTTGCTAGATCCTGATAATTTTTAAGAAGTGCTTCATATTCCTCTTTAAATTGATCTGCACCATTCCAATTAGTCGCCTTTGTATCATTGGTGCCCAACATAATAATAACAATCTCTGGATTAAAATCTAAGCTTTCTTCATACTCTTCTGTCGTTTCATAAGGAAAATCGCTAGAAGATTGGGCAGCGTAATTTGACACGCCAAAATTGTGCACTGCATAGCCCTCTCCTAGTAAGTTCTCTAATTTTTCAGGATAAAAATCACCTTCGGTTGCTGCAATATACATATCATAGGTAATACTATCGCCAACAGCCGCAATCCGTGTATCACTAGCATCCACATCTTCACTCTCATTATCAGGACTTGACCTAGCATTAAAGTAAAATATTACAGCAAAAATAATAACAAGCAGGAGTAAAGTAAATAAAACGATATTCATCCATTTTTTTCTGAATAAGTTTTTCATAGAATGGCTCCCTTTTTATATAAGGATACACAACTTTATTCACTTTTTAAACAAATCAGCTAAAAAAGCTAAGATAAACATCAACTGTTCACCTTAGCTTGTCATTTTTATACTGCGAAATTCATTAAATTCTGAGCTAGAACTGAGTCGAAAATACCATGATTGGCATAACCTGCCTTTAGTACTGCATGAACTGCCGCAGCTTTTTTAGTGCCGCCCGCAACCAAAATAGAGTACTCTTTCTTTTTCAGTTCTGTTAACTCAATGCCAACTGTACGATGATCTAACTCATGATTAACTAGCTGCCCCTGTCCATCGATAAAACGTGACACAATATCGCCTACAGCTTCATCTCGTAGTTTTTTCTTTTGCTTTTCATCTAAATAGCCCAAATTAAAAAGTAAAGCATCCTTACGCACAGAACCAACTGTAAATAATGCAATATTGGCTTTTTTTCCAAGATTTAAAATTGACCTGATAAAACGATCTTGTTCGACAAACTCTTTAGTCGTTTGACTGTCAAAGAAGGTAGGTAAAGGCAGATGTTGTGCCTGAGCATTAAAAGCATTGGCTAATTCATTGATGCTTTCATAGGCGTAAGTTTTTTCATGGTCAAAACTAAAACCTCCCTTTAGCTGGACAGTTTGAACACCTGTGATCTCCTGTTTTTCTAGGTGAGATGTCACCGCATGAATCGTTTTCCCCCACCCAATACCAATAATATCTGTCGGTTGTACAATTTTTGTTAAATACAAGGCAGTATAGGCACCCAGTCGGTCAAGCATTGTCTTTTGCGATTGATACTGGTCAGGTACCACTTGAATACTTGCTTCATATTTTTCGCTCAAAGCTTCTGCCAAAGACTGAAAATCGACAAAAGGATTTTCTACCTTAATTTTAACCAAACCTTCTTCTTTAGCAATTTGTAAAGACCGTGAAATTGTTGGTCGAGACACCTGCAACTTTTCTGCAATCGCAGTTTGACCAAGATTTTCTTCATAGTAAAGCTTGGCAATTGTCATCGCTTGTTTTAGTTTGGCTTTTTCATCCTTTTTTGCCATTTTTTCCACCATCTTCTAAATCAATTCTGACAAAAAACTCTTTCCATTGGCTGTTCCTTCTACACTAAAGTTGTCTAATACTGTGGCACCAAGATCTGAGAAGGTATCTCGTACGCCTAAACTGCCATTTTTTTCCATACTTGGAGAATACGCCAGAAGTGGTACTTGTTCTCTCGTATGGTCTGTTCCCTTAAATCCAGGATCATTTCCATGGTCAGCTGTAATCAGCAATAAGTCATCTTCTTTTAGTTCTTCTAATACAGTCGCCAAACGTTGATCAAAATCCATCAAAGCTTGTCCAAAACCAATAGGGTTACGACGATGACCATACATCGAATCAAAATCTACCAAGTTGACAAAGCAAAATCCATTAAAATCTTGTGTCATCACATGATCGACATGATCCATACCGTCCATATTATCTTCATTATGATAAACTTCATCTAGACCATTTCCAGAAAAAATATCGCTGATTTTTCCTATCCCGATCGTTTTTATATTATTTTTTTGTAGATAATCCAAATCTGTTTGACCCGTTGGCTCTAATGAATAATCATGGCGATGAGAGGTCCGCGTAAAATCATCTTTATTTGTGCCCACATAAGGGCGAGCGATCACACGTCCTAAAGTATATTTGGGTCCATTAACCAAACTACGAGCATACTCACAAATCCGATATAATTCTTCTAAAGGAATCACTTCTTCGTGTGCCGCAATTTGTAAAACAGAATCACCAGAAGTATAAATAATCAGATCTCCTGTTTCTAATTGGTGTTCGCCTAATTCTTCAATAATTTTTGTACCTGAAGCGGGACGATTCCCCACAATTTTACGACCAGAAAAATCCGCTATTTTAGCTAATAGTTCATCAGGGAAACCTTCAGGAAAAAAATCTAATGGTTGGGTAACAGGAAGTCCCATCATTTCCCAATGACCATCCATACTATCTTTACCGGCTGAAACTTCTGTCATTTTGCCATAATAGCCTAACGGACTGTCAATTGCAGGAACGCCTTCAATTGCTTTTTCGCGCAAATTTGAAAGTCCCATTTTTTGTAAATTAGGTAATGCAAGCTTTCCTTTATAAGCTTCGCCGACATGACCTAAAGTATCCGAACCCACGTCATCAAACTTATCTGCATCCGGTGCAGCACCTGTTCCTACTGAGTCTAATACAATCGTAAAAATTCGTTTGTAACTCATTTATTGTTTTCCTCCTCAAGCTAAAATTTTCTTGGTCGCACTAACGCCTAAGCGACTTGCACCCGCTTCAATCATTGCAATAGCTTCATCATAACTATGGATACCACCAGAAGCCTTCACGCCTAAACGATCGCCAACGGTTTCGCGCATTAGACGAACATCTTCTGTTTTTGCCCCAGCTGAACTAAATCCTGTCGAAGTCTTAACAAAATCAGCTTTGGCACTTTCCGCTAGTTGGCAAGCTTTAACTATCTTTTCTTCATTAAGAAAAGAAGTTTCAATAATTACTTTTAATGTTTTATCTTGATCATGAACAACATTGGCAACTGCCACAATGTCACCTTCAACAGCTTCATCATTTTCGCTAAGAAGTTGACCGATGTTAATCACCATATCGATTTCATCAGCACCTTTTTTAATAGCAGACTCTGCTTCTGCAACCTTAGCTTCTGTGGTCATTGCTCCTAAGGGAAATCCAACAACTACGCAAGTTTCAATATTAGTATCAGCCAATCTTTCTTTTACAAAAGAAGCCCAGTAAGAGTTCACACAAACAGCCGCTGTATTGAATTCTTTTGCCTCTTCACAAGTTTGTTGGATCTGTTCTTTAGTTGCGTTTGCTTGCAAATTTGTATGATCCAAATAAGCAGCCAATTCTTCTTTTTTCAATGTCATTTTCTGTATCCCCTTTCATTTACAATTAAAATAATAACAATGTTTTTTACAAATGTAAATGAAAACATTGAAATTTTGTTCATTTTAAAAAAGTTTGTCTCAATAATGAAACAAACTTTTTTAACGCATGGGAATAAATAAAACCACTTCCTATTAAGCAAAACTTGGGTAACTTAAACGAACAATTTATAATTCGTTAAATTTGAATTGATAATAAAATGTCAATTTTCTATACTAATTTTTTTGCCAAATTCTGAAGGTTTGATTTTGACACCAATCCCTAGAATTATAAACTCTATATCTTTCATTGTTTGCTTAATAATCCAAAACAACTTGAATTTCTATTCTTTATGCATTATACTTACATACATAGCTATATAAGTATATATGTGTTGTGTTTTGGAGGTGAGAATAATTGAGTCTATCGTTTGATGAACAAAAGCCCATATTTATACAAATAAAAGAACAAATTGAAGATCAAATTGTTAAAAAACAACTCGTGGAACAAGATAAAATTCCATCTACAACACAAATGGTTCAATTTTATAAGGTGAACCATATTACCATATCTAAAGGAATCAATCTTTTAGTTGATGAAGAAATTATTTATAAGAAGAGGGGTGTTGGTATGTTTGTAGCCAACGGTGCTAGAAAAAAACTGTTAGAACAACGCAAAAGTACATTTGCAGATGTCTATGTTTTACCTATGTTACAAGAAGCCAATAAATTAAGCTTAACTGATGAAGAAGTCAAACATATCATTCATAAAGTAAGGGAAGGTGAAAATCAATGAGTCTAGACGTTGTCTTTCAAAATGTCTCAAAAATATACAAGAACTATCAAGCACTTGATCAAGTCTCTTTTTCATTAATGCCAGGGAAAACTTACGGGCTTATCGGTAGAAATGGTGCTGGAAAAACAACATTACTTTCGCTTTTAGCTTCTTTCCAACTTCCTAGTTCTGGACAAATCAACGTTGATGGTAAGGAACCATTTGAAAATGCCCATCTGATGTCTAAGATCAATTTTGTCTATGAAACAGATTATGGTGACGAACATGAAACAGTGGAGAGCTATTTAGCAGACGCTGAACACTACAGGCCAAATTTCGATTATGAATATGCACAAAAACTAGTTGAACGATTTGATCTTCCACTAGATAAACCAGTCAATGAATTTTCAACCGGGATGCAATCTGCATTAAACATTGTTTTGGGTTTTGCTAGTAGGTGTCCTATTACGATATTTGATGAAGTATATTTAGGGATGGACGCCCCAAATCGAGAACTTTTTTACCAAGAAATAATTGAAGAACAAAGTCGACGCCCACGAACGCTCATTTTATCCACTCACCTAGTTTCTGAAATGGATTATTTATTTGATCATGTTCTTATTTTAGACCAAGGACAGCTGATTATTGATGAAGCGTTTGATCAAATTACTCAACATGGCGTATCAATCACCGGTGACGCTAAAAACATTGACATAATTGCAACTAATCTTAACGTATTAAACAGCCAACAGCTTGGTGGGACTAAATCCATTATGGTCTATGGAGAAATAGATGAAGCCAAACAAATGGAAGCTAAAGAGCTTGATTTAGAAATCGGACCACTTGCACTTCAAGATTTATTTATTCATTTAACAAAAAAGGAGCGATCCTATGAAAAATAAGAATCACTCAAATATAGCCAAACTAGCTTTTGATTTTTATATCATGCAAATGCAATGGTCTCTTTGGTATTTGGGAATTGCGACTGTAATCATTCTAATCATACCTTTGTTTCTCTCACAAACGAATGACTGGCAGTTAAATTTTGTCGAAAATATATATAGCTCATCAAAAATTTATCTGGCCATTATTGCCCTTTTTTCATGCTTTGGAATGCTTGGTTACATGGTAAAAAACGGCGTTACACGAAAAGACTACTTTTATGGAACAGCGATCGCTGCTATTGGTGTTTCTTTTAGTTTAATGATTATTACAACAATTATTTCGGCGATTCTCTATTGGGTTGGTTATCAGCCTGATTTGCAAACCACTTCCTTTTTAAATACAACATCGACTTGGTTTGTCCCAATACTATCACTTAGTATCATCTTGCTGGGCTATTATATCGCTGGCTGGGTGATTGCCGTAGGTTATTATCGTTTTGGAGGCTTAAAAACAGTTGGCTTTATTCTTTTGTCTCTTAGTTATGTCTCGGTAATTGATTGGTTATGGGAAGGAGAAATTATCTACCCGTTCTTTTCAAAGACACTCAGCTTTTCATTGAATGGTATACCTATTTTCTATTCATTTAGTATTACACTTATTTTAATCGGACTTGCCCTATTGCTTGTTCGTTTAATGACTAAAAGGATACCTATAAAAGTAGAATAAGGTGCACTTCTGTAGCGAAAAATAAATAAAACAAAGTAAAACGTTATCCGAAAATGAAAAACGGATAACGTTTTTTTAACTGCTTTTTTCTAGTAGATAGTTATCTAGCATCTTTTATGATTCTAGACCTAATGAAAACATTCTATAAAATCTAGGTGGTTGCTTATCGAAAAAACTTCACTTCTTTTTTGGTCTCAACGGTGATACGTCCATTTTTAATCACATATAATCTAGTTGGAATATCGATAATCGCATCCTTTACCACTTTTGTGTCAAGAAGGACAACATCCGCTTGATTTCCTTTTTCAATGCCATATTTTTTTAACCCGAGCGCCTTAGCTGGATTGCTTGTAATCATTGGTAGTACAGTCACTATGTCATCTGCGCCTCCTAAATGGGCCGTAGGGATCGCAAGCATCGCGCTTTGTAAAATATCTCCGTTACCATAAGGAGTAAAAGCATTACGGATATTATTTGTACTAATAGAAACGTTAAGACCACTATCACGGAACTTGCGAATCGGGGTAATTGCACGTCGAACATTATATTCGTCATGACGTGCGCCTAAATGCAAATCAGTCGGTGGCAGAGAAATCACGTGAATATTGGCTTCTTTCATCAGCTCAATGATAGGATACAATTTTTCATCTGGTAAAGCATGCATAGCAGTAAAATGTCCAACTGTTACACGTCCTTGGTAGCCTTCTTCGATAGTCTTTTTACACAGATATTCAATAGAAATATTATCTGCTTCATCGCTAAAGTCCTGATGCAAGTCGATATCTTTATCATACTTTTTAGCGATTTCAAAAATTAAATCGATATGCTCATTAGCTGGCGCATCGTTATATGGTATACCTCCAACAACGTCTGCTCCTTTTTCCATGGCTTCATACATCATCTTCTCCGTACCAGGCGCTTTAAAAATCCCTTCTTGCGGAAAAGCAACTACTTGAATATCAACCAAGTTTTTATATTCTTCTTTCAAATCTAAAATCGTATCAAAACCCGTAAAACCTTGGGCCGGATCAAATTCTGCGTGCGACCGAATAGCTGTTACTCCATGAGCCACAATCATATCTAATACTCTTCGTGCGCGATCATAAACATCTTCTTTGGTAAAAGTAGGCTTTAACTCTGCAGTAACCGTTATCGCTTCTTGTAAAGTTCCAGATTTATTAGGACGGCGATCTGAAATTAACGCTTTATCCAAATGGACATGGCTTTCGACAAAACCTGGCACTAAAACACGACCCTCTGCATCGATCTCTTTTTCTGCTTTATCTTGAATACTTTCTGCGACTTGAATGATTTTCCCATCATCAATGGCAACATCCTGTAAAGGCCGATCATCTGCAATTCGAGCATTTTTAATCAATAAATCCATTTGTTATATCCTCCTCTGATAAAGTCTAAACTAGGCAAAAATAAACGAAATAATTAATAGTAAAACACTTGCTATACTGATCCATTTGACATTTCCTTTAACAATATCAAGGATCGGTAATTGGAAACCAGAAGAAAGAGCCTGCATTGTGATGTTGACAAAACTCATTTGACTTCCCATACCAACGCCCATGGCAACAAAGCCCAAAGCAAGTGGCGAAAAACCTAAGGAAACAGCGACAGGTAAAACTAGCGTTAATACAGAACCAACGTAGGCGCCAGCTGGTACTCCGATGAGTATTCCAGTCAAGACAGCAACAGGCACCATAATAACCGTTGGGGCAGAACTAGCTAAACCAGCAATTACTGAAAATGTTCCAGTTTGTGCAATTACATTAATAAACGCCAAGAAAATACCTACTTGGAACAAACGTGTCAAAATGTAAGTGGAACCATCGATCATAGCATCTACAGATTTATTTAAGGAAAAATCAGTACATAGATAAATTAAAAATAAAGTCACGATCATATAAAAAAGTGGTGTGAACAATTCGAAACCGATTACACTGTTAACTACAGGTCCTAGGATAACTGCAAATAATAAGAAAATAGCTGGAAAGGTAAACCGCCATAATTTGCCATTACTCATTTCTGCATATTCATCATTTTCTTCTTCTTTAAAACCGACACCTCGATGCTTTGTTCCCCAAAAAGCTAAAATCATCGCAAGAATAACAAATAGTATCCAATATGGACGCATTGTAGAAACATAACTAGCAACCTCAAATTCACCTAGTTGTGAAACAATACTTGATTCTAAAGAAGCAGGTGAAGTAGTAAAAGAAACCGCAGCTGCTAATGACATTGCCGCAATCAACTCTGGTACCACACCAACAGCAGCAAAAGCTAAAGGTGCAATAACCATTGCACTACCGCCGCCAATTCCTGACATATAAGTTGCAGCCGCAAGTAACACAACGATAAAGACAGCAACCCATTCTACTCTACCTTTTGTTCCTCTTTTAGCTAAAGTTAACGCTGCCGAATATCCTCCTGATTTAAAAACAGCCATAGCAATTGCTGAATTGATAATAGGTACTGTAATCCCTAACATCGTCGGAATTGCTTCTAAAAGCTGTTCGTTTGCTTCTGCTAACCCAATACCACCGATAATCATGGCGATGATACCGCCAACTAAACCAGCAATAACCATATCTACTTTCAAAAATAATAAAGCTAATACAATAACTAAGGGGACAATAGATAATATCGCCATAAAACCAGTAGGTGCTTGTATATTTTCAATCTCTTCGGCAAATGTTGCAACTGGAAAAAGAAAAATAAGGGAAATTAAACTAAGCAATAATTTTGCAAGTCTTTTTTTGTTCATATTGGTTTCCTCCAATTTCAATTAGAAATATCTTTACTAACTAAATAATAAAATTGCACCTCCTTCTTTCCTATAAGCAACATTTTTACTAAGTCTAACTTTAGCAAAAATAATGGAAAGATGTTATTTCTAATTATTATACCGTTATTTTTCACAAAAGTCACTCTTATTTTTATATTTTAAATCGTTAAAAAAACGCAAATATATCCTTGTAATTATTGTTCTATGTAGATTAGTCAAAACTAATCCATTTAATATAATCGTTATTTTATATATTAAAAATCGTTATGTAACTTAGAATCAATAGCGTGAACTATTTTAGTTTTAAAAAAATTAGAGCATAGCTACTTCCTTTTTGATACAGTTTACTGTAAAAATGGATAACTATACTCTAATTGATTAACTATTAAACCTTATTATAGACGTCTCGATCGATGGAATCTAACCGATTAGCTACCATCAGCGAAACAAAAACATCGTTATTCACGTTTACAATCGTTCTAAACATCCCTGCAAACCAATCAACGCCCACAAGCAGGGAAATTGATTCTAGTGGAAGCCCTAATGAAGTAGCTAAGAAAGTGGCGACAATTGCCGCACTACCAGGTACGGTGATTGTTCCTAAAGTCAAAAGAATAGACAAGCTCATACCTATAATAATATTTAAAGCAGATAGTTCTACTTCTGCGCTTTGCTGCATGAAAAAGATCATTACGACATAATTCATCGCAGCTCCTGCACTTCCCATAGTCATTCCAATACTCATAGTAAAATTAGCTACATCGCGATCAACACCAAACTTTTTTACACAATCTCTAAGCGCGATTGGAAATGAAACAGCTGAACTAGTTGTCGTCAAAGCAACAATTGACATTTCTAAAAACTTTTTTGGCATAAGCATAGGGTTTAGCTTACAACGTGTAGCTACAAATAAAGCCATAAATAACAAAAGGATAACTGTACCAGCCAGTAATAACCCTAAATATTGCAGCATAGAAATCATAACCTGAGGCCCTGTTGCACCTACAACATCAGCTAATAAGCAAAACACTCCAATAGGCGCAATTTTCATAATAATTTGGATCACATTTAGGACCACTTCATTAACTTCTTTTATTAAATCAAAAGCTAAAGTACTTTTATTCTTCTTCAAAAAGATATTTAAGCCTACACCAAACAATACTGAAAAGACAATAACAGGAATCATATCGGCTTCTGCCATGGATTCAATGATATTTGTAGGCACAAAATTTCTCAAGGTTTCTTGAAAACCCATATATGAAACATCGGCTTCATTGACTCCAGTAGTTGCTTGCATATTATCTCCAGGTCTTACAATAGAAGCTAAAATTGCTCCCAAACTAGCTGCAATAACAGTGAAAAAAATAATCCATTGAAAAGTACTAGCTCCCATTTTTAAACCAAATTTGTTGTCCTCTCGTCTATTCGCCAAATCTCCTAAAGATGATATTACGGAAGTCATAACTAATATAACAATCGACATTTGGATCAATCGAATAAAAATATCTCCAATAAATTTGATATTAGCAGCATAATCCCCTAAGAAAAGGCCAAAAATAATACCAGCTATTGTTGCAATGATCATTTGTACCGTTGGAGAAGGTAATAATTGCTGTATTTTTTTCATAACGAGCAACTCCTCGTAAAGCGTTCTTCTAGCTCTAGTTTATTTACAAGTCTTGTCTTTTAAACTTTCTTATTTCCAGCAAAAATATTCTCAAAATTCAGTCAATTCATTTTACTTTCAAGACCATTCCATATGTTTTTTGAAAGAAAAGCCATGAGTTACTCATCGCTTTTCCTCCAACTTCCTTTTTAATGCTTATTCCTTATTATAAATATCTAAAGCTGCTTTTATCGCTTCGCCTTTATTTATATTCGCACCATAATAGCTCAAAGCTCCTTCTAAGCTGGCTAAAACATGTAAAACATTTTCGTGACGACTACTATATCCCATATTCCCAATACGCCAAATCTTGCCTTTTAAGTCCCCAAAAGAAGAAGCAATTTCTACTCCAAATTGATTTAATAACAGCTCTCGTACTTTCTCTCCATCAATATCAGCAGGAATTTTCACTGGTGTTACGGTTGGCATCTTACTAGTAGGCTCGCCATATATTTCCAATCCCATGGCATAAATGCCGGCAACAAGCGCACGATTGTTTTTGTCATGGCGTACATATACATTATTTAAACCTTCGTTTAAGATTACACGCAAACCTTCGTGTAAAGCGTAAACCATACTAGTAGCTTCAGTATGATGGTTAATCCGTTCTTTCCCCCAATAACGTTGCAGCTGGCTTAAATCCAAATAATTACTAACAATTGGATCATCGCTACGCTCATCATCTCCTAAACCCAGTTCTTTTTGATAACGTGCATCTAACACGTCTTTTACTCGTTGATTATAAGTAATAAGTGCCATACCAGAAGGAACACTCACACATTTCTGGGTACCAGCAACAGCCACATCAATCCCCCAGTCATCTACTTTGATCGGCACGCCACCATAAGTAGCGACCATATCTACCATTAAAAAGATATGATTCCTTTGACAGTATGCGCCTATTTTATCCAAAGCTTGCATTTGACCATTGGCCGTTTCGCCGTGGATCATAGCGACAATTTTAGGCTGGAAATCTTTAATCGATTCAATAATATCGTTTTGATCAAAAGTAGATTCCCAATCTTTTTCTAAAAACTTCACTTCTGCTTGTGCTCGCTCACAAATCTCTCCTAATAAATAAGCAAAACGTCCAAAAGCGGGAATCAAAACTTTATCACCTGGATCGATTAAAGCAATCAAAGCTGCCTCTAAAGCTGAACGAGAAGTCCCATCCACTGCAAAAGCTTGCTCATTTTTAGTTCCAAAAGGTTTTTTGATCATTTCTTTGACTTCATCCATAATCTCTAAAAAATTAGGATCAAACTGTCCTAAAATGGAGCTTCCCATTGCTTTTAGGACATTAGGATGCGCTTCGACTGGTCCTGGTGTCATTAACGTTCTACTGGGTACATTCAATTCTTTCGGCATAAAAGATCTCTCCTAAATATAAAAGCTTCTTTTTTGATTTTTTCCTACTATTCAGATTCAGCAAAAGCATTCATTCCGCCATATTTGTCAAAATGAACCGTATCACTTATCAAATACTCATAAATATTTTTTTCGATAGGGATACCGTTTTTCATATATTCCACATATTTCTTTTGACTACGTTCGCTTGGAATGCTAACTTGGTCAAAACCCTCTGCTGGCTGGATTCCGTGTAATTCATCAACCATCGTTTCTACGTTTTGTTTAAATGAATTTAAATCGGTAAATCTTGTCGGATCAATCAAAATATATAAATGCCCTAAGTCTCTTCCTTTACTTAAATCGTCATACATAGAAGAAACATGTTTACCAAAAGGCACACCTAACATCATACCAGAAAGAATATCAACCATCATCATTAAACCGTATCCTTTTGGTCCGGCAATTGGAAGTAATCCACTTACTTTGTAAGGATCTGTCGTCGGATTTCCTTGGTCATCCACTGCCCAAGTATCTGGGATATTACGGTTTTTCGAACGAGCATCCAAGATTTTCCCCCACGCTTGTACAGTTGTCGCCATATCGAAAACTACAGGCACGTCTTCTTTCCTGGGAAAAGCAAAGCCAATTGGATTTGTTCCAAAATAATTCCCTGAGCCTCCAAAGGGCACAACCATAGGATCTGACTGACACATAGATAAAGCAATTAAATTTTCTTCTGCTGCTTTTTGTACATAATAAGCCATTGTCCCTGTATGGCTTACTTTTCTGACACCTACTACTGCTATACCGGACTCTTTACATAGTTCAATAGCATGGTTTAGCCCTTCTAAAGCAACATAGTGTCCCATGCCGTTATCCCCTTGTACTATACCAGAGCTAGGACCCGTTTTTTCAAAAGTAATATTTGGATCTGTATTAATTCCACCTTTAGCAATTCTTTCTGCGTAATAGTCTACTCGTACAGCTCCATGCGAATGAATTCCTTTTGCATCAGCATAAACTAAATGGTTAGCCACAATATCTGCTTGATCTTTTTTTAATCCTGCTTTAACGAATTTACCGGCCATCAATTGATGTAGTTCTTTAGCTTGAACGATCACTGTCTCTTCCATTTATTATCTTCCCTTCTTGTTTCTATTTTTATAACTCACATTCTATGCAAAACTTCTTTATTCTTTATAAGCTAAATTAAATAAAGTTCTTGCTAAAACTTTTACTCCAACTACTAAATCATCCAAATCAGTATTTTCAGCCGGGCTATGACTAATACCACCAATACTTGGTACAAAAAGCATTGCTGTTGGGTAAAATGGTGCAATTACTTGTGAGTCATGGCCTGCGCCACTATGCATCACTTTATAACTTACTTCTTCTTCTTCAGCTGCATCTTTAATTTTTGATACTACTAATTCATCCATTGGGGTAGGAGCTTCGTCCATCCATAAGTCAATATCAGCTTCTAAGCCAAGTTCTTTAACCACACGGTTTACTTCTTCTTCAAATTCAGTTCCAAAAGCTTTCAAAGCTTCACTATCTGTATGGCGACAATCTAAGGTAAATGAAACTTCACCAGCTACCACATTTACAGTATTTGGTTTAGGCTCCACTTTACCAAAGGTAGCGACTAATGGATCACCAATTTCATAAGCCCGATCAATCATTTTAGAACTAATTTTAGAAAAACCATATACAGCATCTTTACGATAATTCATTGGAGTTGTTCCAGCATGGTTTGCTTCCCCTTTTAAGGTTATTGTATATCTACGTTGCCCAGCTATACTATTAACAACACCAATTTGTAAATTTTCATTTTCTAAGACACTGCCTTGTTCAATATGGATTTCAACAAAGGAACGGATATCCTTACGTAATGGTTCATTTTCATCACGAAAATCAAATCCATGACGACGCATTTCATCAACAAATTTTATTTCTTCAGAATCTGCAATATCCTCTACATCACTACGTTGCGCTAATTGAACAAAGTTTTTACTTCCCCAAAATGCTGTTGGGAAACGACTCCCTTCTTCTTCTGCCATAGAAATAACTTCTAGAGAACGAAGCGGTTTACCATATTTTTCTAATAAGTAACGAACTGCTAGATAGGAGGAGATTACTCCATATTGACCATCAAGCGTTCCTCCGTTTACAACAGTGTCAATATGAGAGCCTGTCATAATTGTTTCTTCTGGATATTTAGCTCCTGTAACACTACCAAACAGGTTTCCTACTTCATCATAGCTAGTAGTTAAGCCATCTTGTTCTAGTTGTTTTTGTACATATTTTTGCGCTTCTAACCAAGAGTCTGAGTATAGTAAACGAGTTAGGCCGCCTGTCGGATCATTTCCAATATTAGATAAGGCATTTATATTTTCTTCCAAAACTTTTTTTAATTCCATATTCCATGTCCCTTTCAAAAATGACTTGCTACTTAACTTCAAAACTTTCTTTACTTTCATTTTAGTAACAATATTAAAATTTTTTGCTACAGTATTTACTGTAGCACAGCTGAAATAGTATGAAAGCAAACTTTTTAAATTATGCTAAAAATCAATCAAACAAAAAAGTTAGGCAGGCAAAAATCACCTGTCTAACTTTTTAGCTTTGTTTATTTTAGCTATTAAAAGCCCTCGACGATAACTGTAAGGGTAATAAGTTACATTGTGTTTATTTTTTTCAAATAACACAACACTTTTAATTAGCATTTCCATTTGTAAAATGATAAGAAGACAAACGGCAAGCAAAGCCACTTGGTTACGGTTAATTTCCGAAAAAATAGATACCGCAACTATTACTAGATAGATAATTTTTGCATATCAAAGTCAATTTTATCTGTCATTTGTTTCAAAAGTTCAAAATGAAATTCTCAAATAATGTGGCTAATATCACTACTTACTACAGATATAGATTTCATTTATCTGGAAAAACTAATCGTTAACAATGATCGTACCCTTATCTTCAAAAATATGTGGAAGATTTTCAATTGAAGTAATGATCGCTTTTCGATCGTCATGTCCTTTAACAAATTTCAAAGCTGCTTGTACTTTTGGCAACATGCTTCCTGCCGCAAACTGTTCTTCAGCAATATAATTTTCAGCTTCAGAAACAGTGATTGTTTCCAAGGCTTTTTGATCAGGTTGATTGAAGTTCACATAGATATTGTCTACTCCAGTTAAGATGATTAAACGTTGCGCACCAACTTCTTCAGCAATAACGCTTGCTGAGAAATCTTTATCATTTACTGCTTCAACACCTTCAAATTGACCATCTTTTTCAACAACCGGCACGCCGCCGCCACCTGAGCAGATCGCTACAGTGTTAGCTGCAATCAAAGCGTTTACTGCGTCTTTTTCTACCATTTCCTTAGGCATCGGCGAAGCAACTACTTTACGATAACCTCTTCCTGCATCTTCTTTAAAAACTGCGTCGTCTTTTTGTGCTTCTTCATCTGCTTCTTCTTTTGTTAAAAAAGGGCCAATGGGTTTAGATGGATTTTTAAACGAAGGATCATCTACATCAACACGCATTTGTGTTACCAAGGAAACAACCGGTTGAGCCATTTTCAACTGATTAAATTCATTGATCAGTGCACTTTGTAACCAATAGCCAATACTTCCTTGAGTCATAGCAACACAAGTATCCAACTTCATAGCAGGATTTTTTTCACTCTCTGCTGCTTTTTGTTGTAATAATAAGTTTCCAACTTGTGGTCCATTCCCATGACAGACCACCACTTTTTCTCCCTCATTAACAAACTTAGCAATATGAGTAGCGGCATTTCTTACTACCTCTTTTTGTCCTTCATCTGTAGGATCTGTTTCTAAAATCGCATTTCCACCAAGCGCAATCACATTTACACTCACGATAAAATTCCTCCTCTATTAACCATTAACTGGTTTGTCTTTAGCCATTGCTGAGAATATAACCAGCCCAACAACCAGTAGTACGCTAGCTAGATAAAAGCCGATTTGCATAGAACCTAGACTATCTGATAAAGCACCTGTAATATATGGAGCCAAAATTGATCCAGACATTCCAATAAAGTTATAGGCACTCAAAGATGTACCTAACGCTCCTCTTGGCGCATTTTTCGTTACAAAAGTAATCAAAATTGGATCTAAAGCTAATTTTCCTGTCAAACCATAAATAACTAATACAGTAAGTAAAAGTGGACGATTTGTTACAAAAGCTATCGCAAAGACAGATAACAACGCAATAGGTACCAATGTATAAACTAAAGGTTTTGCTTTTCCAATTTTGTCATTCACACGAGCAAAAATTAATGCACCTGGGATAGAAGCCCATGGAACTAATGAAGAAATAAAACCAACGCTTGAACCAGCAAAGCCACGTTCTGAGATTAAAAATTCAGGCAACCAAGTAATAATAACAAAGTTAGCATAGATACTAACAAAACATAAAATAAAGGCTGCTAACAAATTACGATTTTTAAAGATTTGACCTAATGAAACTTTACTTTGTGGTTCATTACTTGCTTCTTCTGCTTTATCCGCATCTTCAGGACGGATCACTTTTTCTTTTAGCATTACATAAAAGATAATCCCTATAATTACTGTTGGAATTGCCATGACAGTAAATGGTAAACTCCAATGTTCACCGTTATCCAATACCAATTTACTAGAAAGTAGATAACCACCAGAAGTACCAAAAGCCATCCCACTATTGATAATGGCATTTCCTAAAGTTCGTTTTGAATCAGGTATTGCTTCTGTTGATAACGCATATTGCGGCCCATAATACGCCCCTTGGCTGACCCCAGCCAATGCACGAAATACCAAAAACATAACAAAAGTAGTTGCGATACCACTGAAATAAGTCATTGCCGCTAAAGCAATAAAACCAACCGCAATTACTATTTTTCTTCCTATTTTATCACCAATCATCCCAGAAGGTATCTGTAAGATTGCATAGGTCAGAAAGAACACACTATTTGCTAACCCTAATTGAGTGTTGCTTAAACCAAATTCTTCACCAACAACGCCCATAATCGGATTAAAAATGGTACGAGTTGCATAAATCAAAATCCAACCGATAAAAAAGAGTAAGACGACTTTCATCCAATAATTCTTACTTACTTTTACTCCTTTTGCTGTGTCGTTCATTGTTAACCTTCTTTCTTTTTTATTTCTGCACTCCTAACAATAATCCCATACTTAAATCTTTGCCTGAAGTATGTCCGATCATCATCACTCGACGAACATCTTTTTTTATGGTTTCTCTATCTTTTTTCTCTTGCAAATCTTTATATAAATCATAAACCAAAGAGTTCACATGTCCTTGCATAGAAGCAATGACGTATTCTTTACTTACATCTGTTGTTGACAAGTTAGATTTAGCGAGCACTGAGGACAGCTCCTCAGCTCGTAAATCTTTTTGTAGTTTCAAAATGGACAAATAAGCGACCAATATGTCGTCCCCGCTAGGAGTTAGCCCTTTTCCGCGGCCAATCATAAACTTAGCAATTTCTTCATAATCTGAAGTCTTCAGTTCATCTTCAGAAGCAAAAGCCATCGTGTGTAAGATAGCTTTTGTTTTTTCTGTCAGGTCTAATCCAATTTTTTCATCAAGATGCTCAGCACTTAAGACTTCTTTTAATACTGTTAATTCTTCATCTGATATAATCATCTTTTTTACATCTAAATCAATAAGTTCTTCTTCTTTCCAAGACACCGACTGCACACCTTTTATGCTGTATGCAGTCAATGCTTGTTTTTGAATCTTCACTTTATTTCCTTGCTGTATATAAGGCGATAGTTGGTTAAACATATCGTCTGGTAAGTAAAGACCAAAACTGGAAAGATATCCACTATAATTAGCGACATTAATTAAATGTCCACCAATTTGTAAATTAAATGAATGATCAAATACACTATGAACGGTTGCCATTTTACCTAATTGATTGATCGGGTAAATCCATTGGCTAATAGTTACTTTGTTATTCATCAACGTCAATGCCAAGATCTTTAGCATACGCCTCTAACGCTTTTTCAAAACAACCTAATGGCGCACGTACAGTTCCTGCACCAACTTGTCCTACACCAGATTCTTTGCTAGCAATACCAGTGTTAATTAACGGTGTAATGCCCGTTTCTACAACTTTTCTAATATCAATGCCAAGACAAGTTCCTTTAAAGTCCCAAGTCGGAATGGTAAAGGTTGGATTATGAGAGATCGTGATTTTTTCCATTTCATTAGATACGTCTAATGCATCTTGGAAACCACCAGCACCCACAAACCGCGTAACGCCAGGAGCCGCAACCATAGCCATGCCTCCAACACCAACGGTTTCAGTAATTGAACTATCTCCAAAATCAGGGTTTCCATCTTCTTCAGAAAATCCAGTGAAATATAAACCTTTAGGAGTGTTTACTGGAGCAATATGCCAATCATCTTTAGTTTGCGCGATTCGTACACCAAAGTCACGACCGTTACGTGTCATTGTTGTAACAACAGTACCTTTGGTATCTTTTCTAGCGCCGTCAACAATAGCTTTACCAGTAGCCATCATAATATTTAAGAAGAATTGGTCCGTGTCAGCTAAGAATTGGACAACTTCTTGTTTTTCGTTTTCTGGAATATCCAAAGCCACGATCAATGGTGCCATTTCTTTTAAGAAGTTCATTGAAGCAGCAATATTACGTTGGTGGAACTCATCGCCCATAGTAATCGAACGAGCGATTAATACACTTAAGTTTACGCCTTCTTTAGTTGTTTGCAATGCTTTAGCAAGCGTTGGGCCTAATGTATCTTGGATCCAGTGCAAACGGTCGATTACCTCTTGTGAATAAGCACCAAAACGTAAAACTTTGCCGATACCTTCATTAAGAATGCAATACGCTTGGTTATTCGTTAGACGATTTTCGATTACTGCTACTGGCATACTACCAGAAGTAATACCACCCATTGGTCCTACAGCTTGTACATGGTGACATGGAATAAAACGAACTTCGCCACTTTCAAGTAGCTTAATTGCGTCTTCTTCATTATCTGCCCAGCCTTCATACAAAGCTGCACCAACGCAAGAACCTTGCATCGGACTGGTCATTTCGTCGTATTGGATAGGAGGTCCAGCATGAAGTAATGTTTTTTGTTCGTTAAACTCTGGAATTACCGTATTAGCTGTTACCACATCTACTAAGAATGGTTGTGCATTTTGAATTTTATCCGTTACTTTTTGATTTTCTTCTGCAATTTGGTCGTCATATTCTTCCAATGCATCGAGAATGCGAATCATTTTCTTATTCCCGTTTGCACGTGGACGCCAATTAAATTGAACAGATTTTCCACCAAAGTCAGAAATTGATTGATTAAAGCTTTGCAAACCAATATTAATGATGCTCGGTTTAGTATTTAGCAATTCGTCAATTTTTTGACTTACTTCAGGGATTTCTACTGTTTCTCCTTTATAAGGAACAACTTTTTTATCCTCTTCTGTTAAAGTAATACCTTTTAATTTCAAAGCTAAACGAACAGCTTTGTCATTGCTTTCTTCAACAAAAACGCCTGCTTCTTTCAAGCGTCTAACAGAATCGTCGTAATCTTGTGGATCTTGTCTTGTACCACAAACAGTTGCCACAAAGTGCAATTGTCTTCCTGCTTCGTTAGCTGTTGCTTGGGCTTCTTTGATTGCAGGAATCAACGCCCCTGCCATATCTTCATGCGCACCATAGCCTAAAACTACATCTAACAAAATCACACCAGTTTGTGGATCTTGCGCATATTCTCGAATTTTTTGAATACGTACTTCCGGATCGATCATAGGATGAGGACGACCTTGTGTATAAATATCATCACCTAAGTCAATCACATCATAGCCCTTTGCTTTTAAGATGTAACCTTCTTCTTTTACTACACCGCCTAAATCTAATGCTTCAGAAATCAACATGCCTGCTTCATTGGCTAAAGTACCGCCAGAATATAGACCTTTAACTACTTGGTCATCAGGCAAAATCTCTGTCTTCGGTTGTGCAATTTCTTCGCTATAATTTGCTTTAATAGGTTCTTCATTAGCCAAATCTACCGCGATTTTCGCTGTTTCTTCTAAGGTATGTGCTAGATAAACATCACCTTCATGATTTTCTGGTTTTTCTCCAAGGAAAATCGCAACAACAGGCTTAGAAACACTTTGCAATAATTGTACAACTTTATCACGAACGGATTTTTCTGGTGGTTTAGAAATAATACAAATCACGTCTGTTGGTTCATGGTTTTCTAAAGCTACGATAGCATCCATCATAGTTGTAGCGCCCACTTTATCACTAAGGTCACGACCGCCTGTACCAATCGCATGAACAGCGCCACCGCCAAGACGATCGATAATAGTCGTTACTTCTTGGATTCCTGTACCAGAAGCGCCTACAATACCAATGTTTCCTGGTGAAACAACGTTAGTAAATGCAATCGGGATACTAGAAATAATACCGGTACCACAATCAGGTCCCATCATCATTAACCCTTTTTCATGAGCTAAGTTTTTCAGACGAACTTCATCTTCTAGTGGAACGTTATCTGTAAATGAAAAGACATGCAGGTTATTTTTTAAAGCCTTTTCCATTTCCGGCGCTGCATATTCTCCTGGAATACTGAACAATGCAACATTTGCATCTGGCAATTGTTCCATCGCTTCGTCCCAAGTAGTCGCAACGGCATTTTTACTTTCTCCGCTATCTTCAGAAGCTAAGTCATTTAAAAATTCGTCAATGGCCGGTAAAACTTCCTCGTCCATCACATCTTCTTTTTGACTATCAACAACGATCATCATATCATTGGGAGAAGCTTCTTTCGCTTCATCTGTCAACAAACCTGAATTTTGCAAAATATCTTTGTTGGCATCTGTCCCCATCATGATTTGACTCGAATTGACGTTATCAAAATCATTAATTTTATTTGTTAATAACATCAAATTAATCGAATCTTGGTAATTATTTTTCGAAATTACCGTTTGTAACATATTTACCGCTCCTTTCTTTTATCAATTTTATTGTAAATTTTAATGTTTACGTTTACACTGGATAACAACGGAAAAATGAAAGGTATTTTTACCTGAATAAGGGAGAAAGTTATTATGAAAGTAAAAGACTTGATGGCGCTAGACCTGTTTCAACAATGTAAATTGCTTACTAAGTCTATCGGTTTAGAAAATACAATTAATTCAGCTATGGTATTGGAAGCCGTAGATATTGAAAATTGGAGCAAAAAAGGGCAGTTGATTTTGACATCCTTTTACGCTTTTAATGTAGTATCGCGCGAAGAAATCACTGAATTTTTTAGTAAAATGAAAGAAATGGGGGTAGGTGGTTTAGTCGTCAAGATGGATCGCTTGATTACTATGGTTCCGGATTGGTTAATTGAACTTTGCTTTGAATATGAAATTCCATTGATTAAAGCTCCTGAAGAAGTTAGCTACGAAAAAATCATGTTAACGATTTACGAGCCTATTCTCAATCATCAGGAACATTTACTGCGTACTTACTATGACGTTAGACAAAAATTTACAAAAGTGGAGCGAAATCTCCGGTCTTTTGATCAAATCATGGAGACATTACATCAATTACTTGGACTATCTTGTACATTAAAAATCAATGATCCAAAAGTTAATTTACACTACGGTAAACGTTTTAATAATTATATTGTAAGTAATCGTTGGTTTTTACAAACCACAGAATTTACTAAAAACGTTTATGAGAAACTCATTTTATTTTCTCAAGTTGAAAATCAAACTGTTACAGCACTTAACACAGAATTTCGATCACCATTTTCAGACAAATGTTCACTTACGATCTACCAAGAAACTGAAGAAACAAAACAAACAGATATCATGATTGTTGAAAATGCCATTGACTTAATTCATAAACAACTGCAGATGGAACATATCCTTAAAAGAGACCGATACGCACGTATGAATAATTTAGCGGATGCCATCTTACAAAACACACCAAAAAATACTGAAGAATTAAATAGTTTATTAGAAGAAGCAAATCTTAATAACTACCCGTTTTATCAAGGTATCGCCTTCATCGATAAAGAGGATAAACCTTTGATAAACAAAAAAGAACTTATTAAGAAATTACGCCACTTACGTCCTTTAGAAATTTACTTTGATCATTATAATTACACTGTCATCTTATTTAATTTAAAGCTTGAAAAAGACCTTGTTACTAAAGAGGAGATCAAGAATATTTTTAGCGAAGATAAATTTTTCTCGCAACAACTCCTTTTTTCTCTAAGCCAAGTAAAACAAAAAAGTGGACTAAAAGATATTTTATTTGAATGTTTTGGTACGATTCGTTTTAACCGTGCCTTTTTTATAGACTATGTGACATCCATCGATGATTTAGGCGTTTTTCGTTTCTTTTTAAATGAACATGAACTTAAACAAATCAACTTAATCGTGCCCAAAGCCTTAGCCGCCTTGCAAACAGACCATAATAATCTTTTTGAGACACTCCATACTTTTTTCAAAAGTAATCGTAGTTATAAACAAACCGCCGAGGCGCTATTCTTAGATCCAAAAACTATTCGCTACCGACTCAACAAAGTAGAAGACTTGTTAGCGATAGATTTGACAAACCCTATGCAATTAGTTAATTATGAAATAGGAACCTATCTTTTAATGATGAAAGGAAGAGCAAGCAATGGATGAAATTATATCACTAGATTCAGGCGGCACCGTTTCAGTTGCTAGAGCTGAAACAGCTGCAAAAGGCATTGTTATTTATTTTCATGGGGGTGGATTTGTCTACGGCAGTAAAAATGATCTCCCGCAAAAATTACAGAATATCTTCTTAGATAAAGGATATACGGTACTAGCAATTGATTACTTACTAACACCTAATACCTCTTTACAAGATAGTTTAACGCAGATGCAAGAAACACTGGCGGAGTTACAAGAAAAAGAAATAAAAGATTTGCCTTTTAGTTTTTGCGGAAGATCAGCTGGCGGTTTTGCAATGATGTACTTAACAAAACAACTACTCCAACAAAATAAAACGCTACCTGAACAACTTATTCATTTCTATGGCTATAGTGATCTAGCATTTATCAATAATCCTAGGGAGTTAGCAGATATGACTGTGACGCAAGATATGATCGCTTCTACTGAGCTAGACCAACCGGTGTGGGACGATCCGCTGTTACAAAGGTATTTACTATATGTTTATGGTGTTCAGCAACAGAAATTAGCAGACTTTTATCAAGTGTCTAATGAAAATAGTGAACAATTTACTATAGATAAAAATACATTGCAGCAATTTCCTCGTACTTTTAGTTCAGCTAGTACGACCGACGAGGAAGTTCCGTTTAAATATAGTAAACAACTAAAACGATTGATCCCAGATTGTAAATTTGTTCCTGTTTATAATTTGGAACACGACTTTTTGAAACATCCCGAAGATGAACAGGTGGAAAAAGTATTAAACAACTTAGCAGAATGGTTAAAATGACAAAGTAAAATAAGAAAAAGAGTACTTAAATATTTCAACCAAAAAAATACCTCCCGATAAGATTTTATTTCTCTTATCAGGAGGTATTATACTTGTCAAATAATACTTAGTTTTTAATAAATCTACCATTGAATTCAGAAGCAACGCCTTCTTCTCGGCTGTAAATCGTTTGTCCTCGCAAAATTGTTTGGTAAACTTGAGCACCAATTTCTCTTCCAATATAAGGACTAATTTGGTTTCTATATTCAAGGTCTTCTGCTTTCAAGGTGTAAGGGGAATTAGGTTGAATTAAAACAAAGTCAGCATCTTTTCCAATACTAATACGTCCTTTTTGATCTAAATTATAAAGATCAGCAGGATGGGATGCGATGATTTCAGCAAATTGTTTTAATGACATGCCACGTTTTTGCACTGCTTCATCAAATAAAATATCGACATCGTTTTGCAAACCAGAAATTCCACCCCATGCTTGCATAGCGCCCGTATCTTTCAAATCCGGTGTACAAGGAGAATGGTCCGAAGTTACAAAGCTAATATTACCTGCTTGAACGTGTTTCCACAAAGCATCTTGTTGACTTTGTTCCCGAATAGGAGGTGAACATTTAACAACTGGACCAATGTCATCTAGTTCTTCAGTAGCAAAATAAAGATAGTGCAGACAAGTTTCACAAGTCACGTCGACGCCTTCTTCTCGTGCCTTAACAACTTCTTCAACGCCTTCTTTACAAGCCACATGGACAATATGCAAACGGCAACCGGTCACTTTGGCCATTAAAATCGCTTTCCGAATTGGTTCTACTTCTGTAAAAGCTGGACGGGTTGCTACATATTCTTTCAAGGTATTTGCACCATTAGCTATTGAAATCTCGCCAAGTTTATCAGTAATAGGCGCATTTTCTGAATGGATCGCTAATACTTTTCCGGTTTTAGCGATTTGTCTCATTCCTTCATATAATGTGTAATCATCAACATTTTGAAAATCTCCTGGAATAGAAGCGTCACCGCAAGAACCTAGGAAACATTTATAGCCTGATACACCACCTTCATCCAGTTCTTGAATACCACCTTCAAGATTAAACGGAACTAAACCACCAAAAGAAGCCACATCTACTTTTAACTTATTTTCACCAGCTTGGTATTTAGTATTTAGCGTTTCTTTATCCACTGTAGCAGGAACTTGGTTTAAAGGCATTTCCATAAATGAAGTAACGCCACCTTTAGCACTAGCAGAAGTCCCTGTGACATAGCCTTCCCATTCATCACGATAACCGCCGCCTGGGTCAGTGATATGAACATGAGCATCTACCATGCCAGGACTTACGATCAATCCAGTAGCATCAATTTCTCGTTCACCTTCAAGATGGTCTCCTATCATATTGATCTTGCCATCTTTGACGCCAACATCTGTATTAACTTCACCGCTTTCTAAAAGAACACGGCCATTTTTAATAACTAATTCGTTTGGCATTTAAAATCCTCCCTTATACCTTCTAAAGCAAAATAAATAGAATCATCGATCAAACTCGCTAAACTCGAAAAATCAAATAACAGGCTATTAATTACCCAGTTTTGCGTTTTTTCCGATTATTTAGTTTTGATTGATTTTGCTCTTTGATTAAAACAAAAACGCTGAATCCCAGTACTGCTTCATACCTCTGTATAAATTTAACGTGTCTTTGTTTATTTGTGCTTATATCAGATATTCAAGGAAAATTATACTTGCTTTTTTCTTAAAAAGAAAGTATAGAAATAGATACAATGAACACAATACACGTTTTATCGCAAAGATCATAAAAAGAGAAGGCACCACCTGGTGAATTTTAATCTCACATCAGATGGTGCCCTTTATTAAATAGTAACTATCTCTCTTGTCTCTGTTGCTTGTTTAATAGCTGTTAAAGTTTGTAAAGTTTTAACATTATCAGTTGGTGTAACAGTCGGCTCTTCTTTGCCGATGATTACTTGAACAAAATGTTTTAATTGCATTTTATGCGGTAATTGTGGATCAACCGGTGCAACCTCCATTCGCAAAGGTTTATGCCAAGAAGACTCACCGTCATACTGAAATTGATGCAAACGAGGAAGTGAAAGCGAACCTTTCGTTCCACCAATAAAATAAGCGTCAGCCTCAAAAGGACGATACTGAGGGTCCTCGCGAGCTGTTGCCTCCCAGTTCCAAGGAGAAGCCGTAGCATCTGAAATAGTCATTGAAGCTAATGCGTCTGACTGAAAATGAATATTAACTACAGCAGAGTCCTCTGTTTCAAAACCACGCGCGTTAGAGGAACTTATGCCTTGTACAGCATCAGCTTCACCAATTAAATAACGTAAAAGGTCAACATCATGTACAAGATTTACCAAAATAGGCCCAGCGCCCTTTTGTCGACGCCAATCAACATCAAAATAGCTATCATTCTTATAAATCATGTAATGAAATGAAGAAACGGTTAATTTTCCTAGTTCACCTCCATCAATAACTTTTTTTGCCTGATTGACAAAAGGATTATAGCGGCGATGCTGTCCAATTAAAACAGGAACTTTCGCTGTCTTAGCCTCTTCAGCAAACTTTTTAGCATCTTCTAAATTATCCGAAATTGGTTTTTCAATAAGTACAGGAATATGACGCCTAACTGCCTCTCTTGCCATAGGAAGATGTAATTTATTAGGTGTAACAATTAAAAGACCGTCCGGTTTCACTTCATCCATCATTTGTGTAGCTTCTTGATAAAAGGGAACACCTATCTTTTCAGCAACTTTTTGAGCGCCAGCATAAGCATCAGCAATCGCAACAAGCACTGCTCCTTTTTCTTCTTGAATAAAACGAATATGGTTTTGTCCCATTGCGCCAGCACCAATCACTGCTAAGCGTACTTGATTATCTGACATATATTCAGCCTTCTTTCTATAAAATAATAATTTATCTATTTAGTTAGTTCTCACATCTTTTTGTCCGATACGGCGTGTAGAAAGGATCCAAGCGATAATGATTCCTACGACTGCTACACCAATAGCGACGAAGTAAGCGTTATAAAACATTCCCGTGCCTGCCTCAGGATTTGCTGCCTGAGTAGCAATTTGAGGTCCAATATAAGAACCAATTGCATAACCAAAGAACATAATTCCATAATTACTTCCTGAAAATTTGGTACCAAAAGTTTTGTTTGTTAAAGTAGGGAAAATAACTAAAACCCCGCCAAATGAAGCACCTAATAAAATAACGGAGATAGCAAAAAGAATAACATTCGTAGATATACGTAAACCTAATAAACCAATAATAGTAATAATTAATACAGTAATTACTGTATTAATAGGTCCTATTTTATCAACAGCACGACCTGTAACTAGTCGACCAAAAAAGTTGGATAACGTGTTTAAAACGACGAAATTCGAAGCCGTCAGTGCAGTTAAGTTTAGCTGTACTTGAGCAATTGGCGAAAGAGAGCCGATCAACATTACCCCAGCTGTACAAGCAATTGAAAACAAAATAATCATTAACCAAAAATTTGTTGTTTTCAACATTTCAGATGGGGAAAGACCGCTTTTCTTATTAGTCTGATTTGTTTGTACGTCACTTTCAGCAGGTGCTTTCATAAAACCTGCTACCAGCGAAACCAAGATCAGATAAGCAATCCCGATTGGAATAAAACCTGCTTGTCCAAACCTATCAGATAAAATAGCCCCTACTTTAGCTAAGACCAAAGGCCCTAAAGATGCAGCACCAAGTAAAAATCCTGAAGCAGTACCGCTGTTTTTAGGAAACCATTTTAAAGCTGTCAATAAGGCAGGATTATAGAGCAGTCCATTACCTGCGCCAGCTAAAAAGCCAATCGATAAATAAAGAAAAGGAAGACTATTAACAAAAGCTCCTAAAAACCAGCCTAACCCAAAAACAAAACCACCTATAAACATTAATTTTTTTGGACTAGTCCTATCAATAACCCGGCCAGAAATAATTCCAAATAAAGCCATAAAGAACTGATAAATTGTCAAAGTTATGGCAACTTGTGCAGCTGTTCCTGAAGTAGCATCTTGCAGAGTTTCAGCAAAAACTGAAAAAGCGGCCGAAGCTGAACAACAGAAAATAATGACAAAAGCTGCAGTAAATACTAATTTTCCTTCACGTTGTGCTTTTTCATCCATAAATAAACACTCCTTCCTTTAATCCTTGATTCAAAAGCTTAAACACTGAACAAGAAAAAACTAGAATCAAGTTTATTACTAATTTTTACTCGCTTTTATTGTTTTATAAATCACAATAATCTATTAAACTTTAGCGATTTCTAAGAGCATATTCTTTTCTTCCACCAGGCTTAGCAATCTGGTCCCCCATCATAATGCCTAGACCGCCTTCAACTTCCAACTCTGATCCATTAGTGTAGTCAGAACGATCACTGGCCAAATATAAGACCGCATTAGCAATATCATCTAGCGTACCAATACGTTTATTCGCTGTGATATTTTCTCTTTTTTCAGCGATTTCTTGGTCGGTATAAAAATTTTCTGATAAAGGTGTTTTAACCAATGATGGTAATACACAATTGCTACGAATACCGTATTGGCCCCATTCTGCTGCCATTTGTCGTGAAAGCATATTAACTCCAGCTTTTGTGACACTATAAGCTCCGCTATAAGTTTCAGGAAACCTTGATAATAATGTTGATATATGGATCATAGTTCCCTTGCCTTGTTGGATCATAATACGTCCAAAACGCTGTGACATCAGAAAATAACCAGTTAAATTAATACTCATCGTTTTTTCCCACTCTTCTAAAGTTAATTCTTCAAAAAGTGAGGAACGAAGTATTGCAGCAGTATTTACTAAGATATCGACTTTACCAAAATATTCAACAACAGTTTTTACCGACAACTCTACATCGTGTTCTTTTGATGTATCACAACATACTGCTAGAGTATCTATATCATATTTTTCGCTGATTTCTTTTGCATAAGTTTCATTTTTTTCTTGCTGAATATCGATTAAAGCGATATTTACACCTTGCTTAGCAAATTCTTCAATGATTTTAGTTCCCATACCTCCAATGGCTCCGGTCACTACTGCAACTTTTCCATGAAGATCTAGCCATGAATTCTTCTCTGTCATTTTTTCATCCCTTCTTAATTTATATCAATTAACAATTCATTTGTTAATATTTGAACAATCTTTCTATAAAGACAGTTTAAAAGAAAACTATCTAGACGTCCAATAGGATTTTTTCATCAATTTATAGATGTTCTCTATACATCGTACATTATTATCATTTATAATAAATATGAAAAATCTTGTGAAAGAAGGAACATAAATGAATTTACAACAATTAAATTATTTGTCTGTTTTAGCGCAAACACAAAATTATACACAAGCCGCAGAAATTTTATGTATCACTCAACCTACACTAAGCTATAGTATTACTAATTTAGAAAAAGAATTAGGAGTAAAATTATTTGAAAAGCAAGGAAGACATGTAAAATTAACTGCAGAAGGAAAACTTTTTAATGACAGAACTTTAAAAGCTTTGCAAATTTTACATACATCTGTAGAAGAAGCAAAAAAACACAAAAACGTAAACAATATTGTTAAAATTTCTGCTATCCGTCCGTTATTTCATTCTTGGTTACCGACGACTATTAAAAACTTTATCAATACATTTAATAACCAATCTATTGAACCAGTTATTGAATTTACTGATAGCGGTGGCTATTCAATAAATATTTTGCAAAATTTACAAGCAGAAAATTGTGATATTGCTTTTTGTTCTAAAATTGATAATTACCCAGCTATCGAATACTTCCCTATAATGGAACAAAAATTTGTATTAATCACACCATTAGACCATCCGCTAGCCAACAAAGAAAGTATAAATTTGGTTGATACACTTTCTTATAACTATATTACTTTTGCACTAAACTCAGGGTTAAGTGTTGAAGTAACACGACTTTTTTCTTTATGTGGTAAAATACCAACATCTGCATACGCAGTTGAAGAAGATGAATCAGTAGCAGGAATGGTGGCTGCAGGGTTTGGCATCGGTATTGTCCCTGAGATGCCTGTTCTAAAAACAATGCCTGTTTCTATCATCCCCATTGATTTTCCAGAATCCCGTCGCTTACTTTATATGGCAACAATGAAACAACATTATCAAAATCCAATGAGTCGTGCATTTATTGATTTTGTAAAGCAAAGTATCACTTAAAAATTGCACTCTATTCACATTAATTAGCCATATCTCTAAATATAAAACTTTATTATACTCAATAACTCTAGAAAACGACGTGAATGTCTTTAAAGTAGCATCTTAGTTCTATTTGATATTTCTGAACCAAATACACCTAGGCTTACTTCTTAATAATTTTATTCAAAACTCTCTGGACTTGAATAAAATACTCTCATAAACCAATAAAACCTCCAAAAAGCATAAAACTTTTGGAGGTTTATCTCATTCATCTAACGAAATCTGCAAGTAAAAGTCAGCGTCGATATCCTGCCCTTCTTCTACATAAAGGTGTGTGACATAAATTTTTAACTCACCACCGTCAAACCTTTCCGAAAAAGTTAAATCTTCTGCTGGAAGTAATTCACTATTAGAGGCAGCACTGCGTGAGGTGGCTAATTCTCGTAAAAATTGTAAGTCGTATCGAACCAATTGTTTGCCTTTGTCATCTTCCAAAATTAAGTCGGTTTTTTCTTCTCCATTTTCATCCCAAACTAAACGATATTGTTTATTGCGATAGCTTACAGTCATACGATTTTTTGCTTCACTTTGTATAAATTCGCCCGCTGCTACATGTAAAGGCAAAACAAGTCCACCATCATCTACTTCAATTTGAATTGGTTCACCTTCTCTTACATCGAGCGAGAAACTTTCAGCTTGATTGTTTTCATTTATAGTATTTCCTGCGTTTTCTAAAGAATTAATTTCAAAGCCAAAAATTTCTAAAAAATCGTGTTTTTCAAGCATTTGCTCAGATAGATATGAAACGTCTTGTAATTGGTCAACCTTACTTAAATACTGATAACTATGAACAAGTTTTCTTTTCTGATCTGTCGGAATTGAATCATCTGCTTGAATTTGATGGTCTTGAACCATATCGTTTTGCTGCAAGACATTTTCCATTTGTCTAACCTGACTTCTAGTGCCAATTGAGACAGCATCGATAAACGGTAAAATGGAAATGATAGAAAGTCCTACTAATAGCCCCGCTATAAAAGTAATTCTTTGATGAAAAAATAAATAGATAATACTGGATATCAGTGAGAATACAACAAATAACAAGATGAAGTAACGGCCATCAGTCATGCCAAATCGCGCTACTTTTACCAAGGAAGCAGCACCCTGTAGCCCTGTTACGATAAATAACAAAGCTGGAAAATATTTTTTAAACACAGTAACTATTTGGTTAGACAAGGAATCGATCAAAAATAAAACAAACCATCCCGTTACGACATAGCTTACTAATAAAGATTCAAGCAAATTATCATTCCAAAAATCACCAGTGATATTTCTAAAAATATAAACTAACAAGATCAAGGTGTAAACCCCCAACAAGGGGACGATAATATAAGATAATAGTACCTCTAAAAACTTCGGTACAGTAACAGCTCGTTTGTAACCTTCATTTTCGACCGCTCTTTCACCTGGAAAGTGTGGTAAGAGGGATAAAAAGTAAATCGGAAAAAAGCCTAACCATACAAGTGCCGTTAAGTAACCATAGACTTGTGTATCAATAGGCATGATTAAAAAATTAATTGCTTGTATAATAATTAATAAACCTATCATTAGCACTGCCGCTAAAAAGAAAGATGTAAATAGACTTTTAATAAAAACGATAAAACTTTTAGAAAGGGCAAACTCATCACGTTTAATTGAAGGGACCCAACAACTTCCAATAAAAATTGTAAAAAAGAGAACACAACTGCGGACCGTAACACTATATTGAAAAAAATCGTTATACTGTAAATAGATATAATACCCTATAACAAACAACAATGAGACAGTGTATAATCCTAATTGGAAATTACGACGATTTTCAAAAAAACGTTCATTGACAAGCTGAACAGCAATTCCCAAAGCTCCTGCAATCCCTAAAGTTAAAATCAACTCTTCCCAGGAATTGTATGTCGCAACCGCTATCATTTCAACCACAGTAACTAAAATAAAAGCTATACTTGAAAACCAGAAACGAAAAACAGCGTTAGAGATCGTTTTAAAACGACCTTGTACTTTCTGCGATAAACTCATTTTCTCACCTCGCTTTTTTCTAGTATAGCATGTTTACTAAGCATAGAATAATTTTATATAAATTACCGATTAAAAAGTAAATTTGGTTCTAAAATTGAAAGCTTTTGAATTTAAAACTTGTTTTTACGCTAAATCCTCAATGAAAATGACGAAATAGAAACAATACTAGAAAATCGATAGGAATACATAGTAGATATTCACAAAAAAAGCCTAACTCTAAAATTATTGTTACCGGAGGCGTGCCACAGGAAGGAGATACGACAGATACAATTAAACATGCCCTATTTTCATTAAGAAAAGCTTCTGAATTAGACTTTAGTACTACATTTCTATTATAAGTTCTGCTAGCCACGTGCGAAGAGCAGAAGTATTATTTACAGTTGCAAATCGCAATTGTAAATGAATCCAACACGGATGACGAAAAAACAAGAATATGAATTTGATACCATTGGTGAACCGGACGATGAAGACTTGGTTAACTCATTGATGAACAAGAACGTTTAGTAATCTATCGAGACTTACTACGTCTAGAAGGCATTTGGCAATATCCGAACTTACAAAGGTAAATGACAACCTCTTAATGCTTTATATACTAATTTAAAAGCCAAAATAGCTTCTCACAGAATTTGGAGAACAGCTATTTTGGCTCTATTTTTTTATAAAACTAATAGAAATATATACATTTTTTCTTTACTTTTTCATGTTGCTCAATAATATAATGTTCCCGCTAGTAAACCTTTTGAGGACCATATATTATCTGCTTTTTCTTGAAACACCTGAAAAGAAAATACTTTTTCTCCTTTGTTTAAATAAATTTCAACAAAGGAATTATCTACAAATAAATCCACTGAATTGAGCATGTTAACAAAAGCACTTCGTTCAAAGCCATAATCTACATCAATTTTTTGTTGTAAGTTTTCTCTAGAAACTGTTACTTTACTAGTATTTTTATCATATATAAATTCCCAGTAATCATGACCATACCCTACTTTAAATGATGTTACTTGATCTAAATGAAGATGATAGCTAGAAGAATTCACTTTAAAGAAAGTTGTATCAATCGCTTGCTCTTTTGAAAATTGTTCCACTATGTTGTCTACTGGATAACGTTTAAGATTTCCATTTTCTAATGAAATTCGCTGTGGGAAAGTTAATCCATGTTTCCAATTTTCTTCTATCGGATATTCCGGCTCTCCACAACCAAACCAAGCAAATAAAAGAGGAACATTGCTTTCTCCAAGAAAAGCTTGCGCTGCGTAAAAGTCAAATCCTGCATCCATTTCGTCCCAATTTTCTATTTGAAAGCACATGCCTTCGATATCTAAGTTCCCTATTAAATAAAGCGTTGCAAAGCGATTTGAAAACTGATAACTACCTGTCTTCATTCCCATAACAGATACAAATAAAACATCTTTGCCATCGATTTGAATAAGGCTTGGGCACTCTAACATATACCCAGTATCAATCGGAAGATCCATTGTATCCAAGTATTCCCAATGGAATAAATCCTTGCTTTTATATACAACTAATACACCTTTATCTCCAAATCCTGCATGGGATTTTCCTTGAAATCGGCTTCCTCCTAACAGCATATAATAAATGCCCGCTCTTTCAAACACAAAAGGATCACGCAATTCTCCTGATAAGCCATTAATTTTTTCAGAAATAATAGGTTTTGAATATTTTATTACTTGTTCATCTTTATCCATAACAGCTACAGCTTGTTTAGGAATCTTTCCATTTTCTGTTTTATAGTTTGCCGTATAAAATAGATACAATTCTTCTTCAAATTCAATAGCATTTCCTGAATAGCATCCATTTTTTTCATATTCTTGGTCCGGAATCAAAGCAAATTCTTGCTTTGTCCAATGCACTAAATCATCAGACTTAGTGTACCCCCAATGCTTTAATCCATGTACTGGCGCGAATGGATACCATTGGAAAAATACATGATACTGACTATTAAAATAAGCTAAACCATTAGGGTCATTCATTAAACCTGATTCCGGAAATATATGAAACTTGGGTAGATATTGACTTTGCTGTGTTTCTTTTTTTAATTTTTCAAATATTTCTTTATTATTCTGTTGATAGTACATTTCTTTATGGTTTTCAATAACTGGATTTGTCATATTATTTTTCTGCTCCTGCAACACCTTTCACTTTATTGTAAATAAATAAGAATACAATTGGTAATACTAGTGCTAATAGACAGCCAATAATGTAGTGAATAACAACTGGTGGATTAACAATCGTTACTCCTGGAATTCCTGTTAACCCAAAGCCTAGTGCACTGACATCAAAAATTTTCATATAAGCTCCTCCAAGCCCAGCACCAAGTACAGCCATAAAAAAAGGAACAATAGAATCTTTCAAATTAACAGCGAAAATCGCTGGTTCACTGATACCAACTAAAGTAGGAATAAAACTAGAAACGGAAATTTCGCGACGTTTTGACTTTTTCTTTGCTAAAAAGAACATTCCCAGTGCTGCTCCACCTTGAGCAATAATAGAAACTGCCCATAATGGTTGAATATAATTAAGCCCTGATTCTGCAACCAATTGTGCTTCTATCGACATAATCATATGTTGTGTACCTGTAATAACCAATGGTTGTAGTATAGCTGCAAAAAAAGCCGCACCAAATACTCCTGCTTCTACGTATAAGAAATTAGTTACTGTGCCGATTCCTGTTGCAATCAAATCTCCTAAAGGACCAAAAACTAAAAATAATGCTAATGAAGAAACCACAATGGTCAATAATGGAACGACAATAAAAGTTAAAACACGAGGCGTGAATTTCGTGACAAACTTTTCGAATTTAGCCATAAATAATGAAGTTAAAATTGCTGGAAAGATTCCGCCTTGGAATGCAACTTGCGGTACATTTATTCCAAAGAAATTCCAGTAGTCAACATTTTCTAAAGCTCCTTGTACATAATCAAAACGATCACCTAACTCAGGGTGAATAAGAATAAGCCCAAGTACAACCCCATAAACCGGATTTCCACCAAAACGTTTAGTTGCCGAATATGCAACAAGTACTGGTAAGAAATTTAGTCCAGTCGCAATAATTTCTAAAAAGCTAGCTGAATCAGCTGCCCATGCATAATTATCCGCCAAACTACCTTCTAATCCGAATAAACCAGTCGTCATTAGAACCGATTGAACTCCTAATAGCATCGCAGAACCAACTATTGCCGGAATAATTGCCACAAAAATATCTGAAATAGCTTTAAATCCTTGACCTAGCTTATCTTTCCAACTGTTATTATCCTGGGACGAAGTCTCTTGTTCTGGTGTTTCTTGATTAGCGCTTTCAAGTTTGTCAATATCGATTTCTTTAGCAAAAGCTTCGTAGACTCGTTCAACAGTCCCTGTACCAAAAATAATTTGCAACTGTCCCTTATTAAAAAATACCCCTTTTGCACCTTCGACGTTTTCCAATCGTTCTTGATCATATTGCTCGCTTTTTAAATTTAAACGTAGACGTGTAACACAATGTGTTGCTGAATCAATATTTTCTTGTCCGCCTACCGAATCTAATATTTCTTTGGCGATCTTTTGGTAATCCATAATTTCCCTCCTAATTTTGGAACGTTCCATTTCATTGATTATTATACTTGGAACGTTCCAAAAATCAAGTGTTTTCATTAAAAAAACTACAAAAACTGGAGCCATGCTACTCCAACTCTCTTGTAGTTTTTAGACCCATAAACTGTATAGGTAAGATATGCTTATTTTGAAAATCCCTATCTTTGTCAAATTGTAATAATTCGTCAACACTAACCTTTGCGATCTCTTTAATATTTTGAGCTATTGTTGAAATTACTAAAGGTTGTGTAGGATATCCTCTTGCACCGTCAAATCCCACTAGTTGAACATCTTCAGGAATTTTCCAGTCTAAATTGTAGAAAGCACGTAAAATATATTCAGCATAGCGATCAGTTGCTGCAAAAATACCATCAAACGGGCATTGTTTTTCATAATTTTTTTGCAAGTAATTTTCTATTCTCTGAGAAAAACCTTCTGAGTCACCTTCGTCTAAATAAACTTCGTATTCCAAATTTTCATGTTTGCAATAATCAATAAACCCGTTCATTCGTTCATAAATTCCCAAATTATTAGGCAAATCTCTCAAAACCATCAATAATTTTTTTGATCCACGTTGATGTAATTCCTTTGCTGCTAATCGAGCTCCTTGAAAATTATCGCTTGTCACAAAGGGGACCTGTTGGTTGAAATATCTTTCAATCGAAACAATGGGCAAATTAGATGTAATATAGGGATCAATATCACTATAAGAAATGGTAATAATCCCCCTTACTTTTTCTTCTTTTGCCATTTTTACATAATCTAGCTCCAACAAAAAATCATTATTTGAATTACATAGCAACATTTTCAAATTTCTTTTTTGTAATTCTAACTGAATATAATTCGTTAGCTCAGCAAAAAAAGGCGTCCAAATCGTAGGTAAAATAAAAGCAATCGTATCACTACTTTGTTTTTTTAACGAGCGAGCCGCCCGATCGGGAATATAATTTAATTCCTCAATAGCCTCTTCAATTCGTTTTGCTAATTCGTCTTTAACTTTTACACCATTAATGTAGTTTGAAACCGTTCCTCTAGAAACATTTGCCAGCTTAGCAACATCATTCATATTAGCCATTCTTACACTCTCCATAAGCTTTTAAAATAATAAAAAGACGTTAGCTTTTCTTTTGATTGTTTCAAAAAATGTTTGCTTAGCCTTCTTGAAGTTAATTTTTCTTTTATAATCATTATTTTAACAAAATTTGAAATTAACTTCATTTTTTAATTTTATTTCTCAATATTCACTCGCAGAAAACTTTTGCAAGTATTCCAAAATCTCTTGATACTTTTTATTCGGCTGCATCTTTTGAAGTATTTCGATACTCTGCTCTAAATTATAAATAGCCTTTCCATTTCTTGTTTTAGTTGCTTTACTTTTTACAAGAGAATGTAAAACTGCTTCATCTACCATATCGGCAACTGCTCGAAATAGCCCATCTATATATTCTTCATTTAAGATTTGACGAGAAGAAAATTCAGCACTATATTGCTGAAATTTTTGTTGGGTCGAAAAAGCCAATGTTATTTCACCGCTATCACTACCGATAAAAGCTCCTGTTCTAGTGATACCAACCGTTGCTCTTTTACTGATACGTTTTAACTGACGACTATTCAAAGGTATATCAGTAGCTAAAATTGTTATTACACTGCCTTTTTCTTTTGTGTCTTTTTCCTGATAATATTCAACAAGATCTGCTCCAATAGGATAGCCTGCTAACTTTAAATCTCTTAATTGTCCATAATTTGTAAGCACAAGGCAACCAAGAGTATACTCTTTTCCGTTAAAAGTTAAGATTCTTGAGGCAGAACCAATGCCTCCTTTTAATTGATAACAACGCATACCTGTCCCTGCGCCAACTGCACCTTCTTCAAAGTTACTTTGAGCAGATTGCATCGCTATTTCCACATCTTTTTCTGTAATGGGCATCCCACGAATATCGTTAATTTCACCGTCATTGCATTCAAAAACCAAAGGATTGACCGTTCCTGCTGAGTCACCGATTTCTTTATTTCTATTGATCGAATAACGAAAAAGTGCATTCATCGCAGTCCCTACAGCAAATGTGTTGGTCAATAAAATGGGTGTCTCTAGCATTCCTAGTTCTGCTACTTGAAGTAAACCGACGCTTTTACCAAAACCGTTGGCAACATAAACAGCCGCCGCTAATTTTTCTTTAAATAGTTCACCTTGATGAGGGAAAATAGCTGTCACGCCAGTTTGAAATTGCTCATTTTTTATCGTATGATGTCCCACCGTAATCCCGGCAACGTCGGCGATTGAATTTTTTCTTCCTTTTTTCATACACTTACTCCATCTCTATTTATCCGACAAAACTATAAAAACGTAAAAAATCAAAATATTCCCGGCTTTCAAACTGTACAGTATAAGGATCCAATAACTTCGCTCCTGGGTAAAGACTCGCTTTTCTAGCACGATTTCTTTCTTGATAAGTAATACGAATATCAAAAGTTTGAGGAAGTTCAGGAACTTGATAATTTTCCATCTGTATTGCTTGTTTCATCCCTTGAAAAATCCCATTTTGCGCTACTTCCGGGTGTAAACCAATAGTCGAATCGCCCCAGCCTTGAAGCGTCGCAAAGGTTTCAATCTCTGCATCTGTTTGTTTTACCTCTTCACAAATACCTTCATCGCCACTGACAAAAACAACTGGAATTCCCAACATTGCGCAAGTATAACGGTTAATCATAAACTCGCTTGCTCGTTTTCCATTGATTTCAAAATTTCGAATATAGTTTTCACTTGTATGAGAAAGCGGATTTTGATCAGAAGAAGAAGCAGAATGATAGCCTACCATCGCTACTACATCTATATTATTTTGAATGCCAGACATCATCCCAAAACCATCACCACTCCATCCACGATTTAAAACTGCTTCTTTGGGTAGTAAATGCGGGAGGATATTACAAGCTGTATGGTGCCCGTCTTTAACAAAAATATTTTCTACCCCGGTCTGAATAGCACCTTCACAAGCAGCCGCAACTTCCTTGCTCATTTCCTGACAAAAATAATCATACCAGGGACCTTGTTCTGTTTCATTCCATTGACTAATACCTGCCACACCTTCAATATCTGCCGAAATAAATAATTTCATATTTTCTCCTTTATATTTTATAAAAGTATTGAAATACTTTTTGTTCCCACCAATATATACAATTATTAATGGTAAGTCTGTTGATGTAGCTCCAATAATTAACAAATTGGTGGGATGTCATAATATATGCCACCAATAACTTGAGATATCAGAGTTAAATCACAACAACTACCTCCAACAGAAAGTCTTCAACAATTTTTCTTATTCCCAATAACGAGAAACCACAATAAGTTCTGTTTCATATTTCGAACCACTAATCTTTGATTTCATTACTTTAGAACCGGGTGTATGAGAATGAATCATTTCGTCATTTCCCACATACATACCTACATGATGAATTTCGCCTTTTCCTTGTTCATAAGCAAAAAGCAACAAGTCCCCCGGTTTTGCATCTTTATAAGCTAAATGTTTTCCTGCAGCTGCTTGTTCGGGCGTATCTCTAGGGATTAATACCCCATTAACGCGATGTAGGCTATACATGAAGCCCGAGCAATCAAACCCACAACCACTTGTCCCAGCCCAGACATAAGGAAGTCCCATAAATTGTTCCGCCAAATCAACCATTCGAGTAGCAAGACTCTTTCCACGATAACTTTTGGTTTTTTGCGTGGTTTCTTTAGTAAGATAACCTTTACCTTCAGGTGTATTCACTAAGTAATCTTCTTTTGTCTCTTCTAATAATTCTAATACAGTACCAAAAGCTAAAGAGCGCTTTGTTCCTTCCAAGTAAAGTTCGGTTTTAGGAAAGATTACAGCTACTTGTTCCTCGTTTTGGTTATATTCATTAGCTTGAACGCTTAAATATTTTGTGGGGATAAATCCAGGGTAGCCTTTAGCGTTTTTGTCACTCGATTGATCCAATACAATAACCTGTGACCAACCATTTTCTTCAGATACAACTTCCACAACTGTCCCGTAGGTCACTTCAGAATCTACGAGACTTTCTTCATAGAGTCTCATAGTATCTTTAGCTTCAAGAAAAGTATGTAGTTCTTCTTTTGGCTGCTCCTCTATTTTGTCTAAGACATTATTTCTTTCCGGTTTTTTCCATAAAAAAGTTGAAGCACTAGTTACGACCTTTCTCATAAAACAGATTCTCCTTTATTTTATCCTTTAAAAAGCGACTTTGGAAGAGGGTTTAAATCCCACCCTCTCAATGAAGTCGCTTTTTACTGTACTTTACATATATTTTTTATTCCATATAAGTTGTTTTGAAATCAAATTCTGCACCCACGGTATGAGAAACTAACCCTTGTATATGAGATGAACGTAGATGAGCATCCGCTCCTTGGTATAAAGGAATTACTCCCAGGTCTTCATTTAATACTCGCTCAGCTTCCACCATATCTTGCCAACGTGCTTCTGGATCATTGGCGTCTTGGTTATTGGCTTTGTCGATCAGTTGATCGTACTCTTCATTTTCCCAACTACCACGATTATAAGAATTGTCTGAAGTTAAAAGTTCTAAAAAGCCCATCGGATCAGGATAATCGCCTATCCAATTATTCATAACCATTTCAAAATCACCGCTATCAGAACGGTCCAAGCGCACATTAAGAGGCACGTTACTAATTTCTATACTCATTCCTTCAAAATTTTCCTCTAAAGTTCCTTGAATATATTCTGCCAACTGTTTTGACTCGTCTGTATCTGAAGTCAACAATTCAATAGACAGCTCGTCAACACCTAACTCAGATTTAGCCGTTTCCCAACTTTCTTGTGCTTGCTTGACATCAGTTTCCAACGTTGTATCAGCATCTTCTACAAAATCTTCATCTGTTTCAGGATTAGAAGACAGATCACTTGGAACAAATCCTTTAGCAGCTAGCGAACCATTGCCTAAAATCGAATCCACAATATGTTCACGATCTATCAGTAAAGAAATCGCTTCTCTTAAATTTTTATTTCTAAACGGAGAGTCTTCATCTTCTTGGTTCAATTCTAAATATTGAGTCATCGCACTTTCTTCGACAACATAATCTTCATGATTCACATTTTGTAATGCTAATTCACCACTTAAGGTTACATCATCCATTTGTCCATCTTCATAAAGATTATAAGCTGTCGAAGTTTCGGCAACAACTTCAAAATTAATGGCATCTAAATTGACTTCTTGCGCATCCCAGTAATCCGGATTTTTCTCTAAACTCCAAGAAGTATCCGCACCCGAACCATCAAAATCAGTTAATAAAAACGGTCCATTATAAACTGCATTTTCACTATTTAAAGCATACTCGTCGCCATACTCTTCTACGACCGATTCATTTTGCGGGAAAAAAGTAGGAAATGCAAGTAGGGATAAGAAATAAGGGGTTGGATCTTCCAAATGAATTTCTAGCTCATACTCACTGTTTGCTTGAATTCCAAGTTCACTTGGTTCTAAATCCCCATCACTGATTTTTTCTGCATTTTCAACAGGCGCTAACATATAAGCATAGCTAGAAGCTGTATCAGGATCTACCGTCCGTTGCCAACTAAATACATAGTCTTCAGCTGTTACTGGATCTCCATTTGACCATTGGGCCTCTTCTCTTAGGTTGATATTATAAGTCAAACCATCCTCGCTAATTTCTGCTTCTTCGCTAGCCCCCGCCAGTATAGGTTCATTATTTTCATCTAAACGATATAATCCTTCATAAGCATTATTCAAAGTCGTAAAACTATATAAGTCACTTGCTAATGATAAATCAGCACTTCCCATTTCACCTGAAAAAGCCATCGTAAGTTCTTGACTGTCTTCTTCTGTATTTTCTTGTGAGCCGAATTGACACCCTACTAAAATAAAGCTACAAAAAACTAACACCAAATAAACCCTTTTCTTTAAAAAATACTCCAATTTATCCAACTCCTTATGCTGAATTTTCAAAAAATTCAGTTTATTATTGTCAGTTTAATGGAAGTTATTTTACTTGTCAATCTTCTTGCAAGACATATGTTAGATTTTTTAACATAAAAATGAACGTTTATATAAATAGTTAAACTCATATAAACGTTCATTACACTTTCTATCTTGATGTTTTTCTAAAATGGGTTATAAAATCTCCCATTGTTTACTTGGAATAAAACAAGAGTGATTAGAAATAATATTACGCCAAAAATGACGACTATATAGTCTTTTGTTGCAAAAGGTCCTGCAACATACCAGGTGCGATTTTTCTTTTGACCAAATCGACGTAATTCCATTGAAGTACTGATTGTATCAATACGATCCAAACTGGAAAAAATAAGCGGTAATAATATTCGTGCCACACCTTTTAACCGTTGAGTTAGTTTTCCCTTTTTCGACATTTCAAAACCACGAGCTTGTTGCGCCTGAGAAATGCTGAAGAAATCTTCTTGAATATCCGGAATATATCGTAAAGCTAAGGCCACCGCATAACTAACTTTATAACTAATACCGATCCGGTTCAGACTAGAAGCAAAGCTGCTAGGATTCGTGGTTAACAAAAATGCGATTGCTAATGGAATCGTGCAAAAATATTTTAAAGCTAAATTGAATAAATAAAATAATTCTTCCTGGGTAAAAGTAAAACGTCCCCAACCAGCAAAAATCATATGACGGGAACCGTAGAGTGTCACCCCATACTCTGGTTCAAATAAATATACCGCTACAACATTTAAAATAGAGAAGAACAAAATAAACTTCATGACAAATGAAATCTGATACCATTTGATATTCCCCACTTTAAATAAGGCTAAGGAACCTAAACTAAATAGGATTAAATAACGCGTATCGTAAGTCGTCATAGAAGCAACTGTTGCTAGTAATAAAAATATCATTTTCGCTGTTGCATTGATTCGATGTAAGACAGTATCCCCTGGATGAAATCCTAATATTTGTTGTTCTTTCATAAAAAACGTACCTCACGATCATACTGAATAAACCGACGGATAAACTCCGCTGGATCGGCCAACTTCAAGCGCTTCGCTAAAGTAAAAAGACTGGTTTCTTTTAAAGATGCTTGTTCAATTAACTTTTCATTAGTCAAAACATCAATTGGATCAGTATCAGCTAAAATTTTCCCATCATTAATTACTAAAGCTCGATCACTGTATTCAAGCATCAAATGCATATCATGAGTGATCATTACGATCGTTTTTCCTAGCTGATTTAGCTCTTCAATAAAAGCCATCATTTCCGAATAATGTCTAAAATCTTGCCCGGCGGTCGGCTCATCAAGTACTAGCATTTCTGGTTCTAAAACAAGAATCGCCGCAATTGTTACCCGCTTTTTTTGACCATAGCTTAGCGCAGCGATAGGCCAATTACGAAAAGGGTATAGACCACAAACTTTTAAAGTATGAAAAACTTTTTCTTTGATTTTCTCTGAATCTTCTCCCCTTAACACCAATCCTAAAGCAACTTCGTCAAAGATCATTTTTTGTGAAATCATTTGATTAGGATTTTGCATCACATAGCCAATTTTATCTGCTCGCTCTTTAATAGATTCCTTATCTATGATTTGATCTTGCCACTTCATTTGTCCACTAGGTTGAATAAATCCACAAATCGCTTTGAATAATGTCGACTTCCCTGCGCCATTTTTACCTACTACACTAATCTTTTCTCCTTGATGTAAGGTAAGTGAAAGGTCATTTAATATGTATGGATCTTGCTTATGATATTTATAACTCACATGCTCCATAGAAAAAAGTGGTATTTGAGAAGTATATTCAGTCTTTTCTGGCAATTTCGCTTGCCAATCCGATACTTTTTGTTGCACTGTAGGATTTATAAGATCTTCAGTATTTCTTGCATCAGAAAAATCAACACCAGCATATTTCAAAGCCGTCAGATACAATGGTTCCCGAATACCGTTAGTAGGCAATAAATCGGTACGTAATAGTTCATTTGGCGTTTGGTCTGCGATAATTTCTCCATCGTTAAATACAATAATACGGTCGACAGGTTTTGCTAAAGCATCTTCTAATCGATGTTCAATGATTACAACAGTTGCTTGACTACGCTGATGCATTTCATCAATCAAACCGATCGCTTCTTTACCTGTAGCAGGATCAAGATTGGCCAGCGGTTCATCAAAAAGTAAAATTGGTGATTCATTAATTAAAACGCCTGCCATTGAAACCCGCTGTTTTTGACCGCCAGATAAATCTTGTGGACGTTTATCTAAATGATCAGCTACTCCAATAGTTTTCGCCCATTGTGCTACTTTTTTCTGCATTTGCGATTGTTTTACAGCATCGTTTTCCAGGGTAAAAGCAATATCTTCTGCCACTGTTAATCCGATAAATTGTCCGTCTGTGTCCTGTAAGACAGTTCCTGTGTCAAAAGATAAATCAAAAATCGAAGTTTCTTGTAAATTTTTCCCTTTGATTTTCGCTTTGCCCGTGATTTCACCTTGATATTTATACGGAATTAACCCATTAATACAATGAGCAAAAGTTGATTTTCCACTACCCGAAGGACCGACAACCAGCACCTTTTCTCCTTCATTAATGGTTAAATTCAAATGTTTCAAAGTTGGCTCGGACTGACTATTATATTGAAAAGAAAAATCTTGAAATTCGATGATTGGTTTGTTCATAATATTCTCCTACACAATTATTTCCCATTTATTTTAACAAAGAAAAAGAAGATAAGGACAAAAAACGTCCATTACCTTCAAAAAAACTAATCTTTTTGTAAACTACCTTTTTTCGTTTGGGTAGAAGCATAAGCTTTCATTAAAAGCGTACCAATGACACCCACAGCAATTGAATTTAATAACGTTGAAAACACGCCTTGAGTATACACTTTAGAAGCGGCTTCGCTATATACTAAGACATCTAGTGTCGGTGCGATCAAGCCCCAAATAACAGCATGACCCAAAACTTGTACAACATTAAAATAAATCATTGCTTTTTTAGTAAATTCCCCACTTTTAAGATCAACTTTCCGTGTTGCCCAGCCGTAAACTGCACCAATAAGTCCGGAACAAATAATCCATGTCCACCAAGGAAAACCATAAGTCAAATCTTTTAATGTGTGACCAATTAATCCAATTAAAGCAGCAGGCAATGGTCCATATAGAGCGCCCATTAGCGACAAAAATGGATAAGTCGTTTCGATATTTGTATTCGGAATCCCAGAAGGAATTGTCACAAAACGACCCAAAATAACAAACAAAGCAGAACCAATCCCAATGGCCACGATTGTCTGTACAGAAAAACCTTTTTTCATTTTCACACCTCTTCATTTCGACTTTATGAAAATAATCCTACCGCTTTTTATAGAGCGGGTCAATATAAAAGCGATTTGTAATCATAAAGTTCGGTTTCAACAATTACTAAATAGATAAAAATTCCAACTTTTGTAGATAACTTAATTTCTATAAAGGTTGGCGCACCTAACAATAAGGGAACGATCTTTTTATCAAAGTAACCCTAGTTTTACGAATTCTAGAGCTTCTTTGCTAAAACTACTCTAATTTTGTAAATTCTAGGGTTTCTTTGCCAGACTTGCTCTAGTTTTTTGATTTCTAGAGTCCCATTTGTACACATACACATTATTTTTGATTCCAAAATACTCTACTATCCATAGAAGCGAAATATGCTTTTTGCTTCTCAAACCAAATATCGTAAGTAACTCCTTTATTCTCATAAGAATAAGTATTTTTCAAACGTACGAAATACTTTTTCAACAGTGCTTCAATGTAACCTGGACTATATTCCTCGCCAATAAATTCCAAAATATTCTTTTTCTTTAATGGGATATGATGTCTGATGACACCATACTCACATACCGTACGTAGTAGCGCTTTTTCTTTTGCTTCAGAATGACCGCAGTGACATTCTAAAGTATAGCGAAATTGTTTCTTTGTAGCACAACTACCACAATTTGGGCAACAAATTCCTTTTTTTAGGCTTGCAAAACGTTCAGGATGAGTGATACGGCTTGTCTTATAACCAGGTATACGATATTTATAAAGTGCTTGTTGCCAAGAAGTCGACTCACTAGAATTTTTCAATGATAGCAACCATTGTGCGATTTGGTTAGAGTCGAGCACAAGCTCATTCAAAGGATCAACTATCTTTATTTGAGCGTTAGGATTGATGAATATTAAAACTCCCTGAACAGTGAGTTTTATTCCTTCTTGATAAAGTATTTGTTGAGCTATTCGACAGGCACGTGACAATTGTTCACAAATGTTATTCGGTAAAAATACTTTCATTTCTTGTCCAACAGTGGTTTTCATATCGATAGTTCCCTTGATAGTTTTTAACATCAGCTAACCAAAGTATGTCTTTTCCAGTAATTAATTTATCGATTTGAGTAACACTATTTCCTAATTGGAGTGTAACATCATCCATTGTTGTCAAATCTTCGTTAAAATACCGACAAAATTTATCAAATTGCACTTCTCCCTGATAACCTTTCAACAACTTCCAATACTCGTTTTCTTCCAATTTTGTTAATCCATTTCGTCTGTACAGCGTTTCTAAATATTGTAAATCATGACTTTTTTGTCGCATAATCAAGCCCCTTTTACTATATATACGCAAAAAATCATCATTTCTTTTTTTTAAATAAAAAAATCATTTGACAAAAAAAGTGTTTTACGTTATCGTTTACAAATATAATTGAAACACGTCGATAAAGAAAGTAAAATTCATTAATTTCTAAAAGAGAGCTTCGGTAGCTGAAAAGAAGTGAAAGGAAATGAGTTTGAAAATGGCTTTTGAGTGGGTACTTCAAGAAATGATTTTTTAGAGGTACACGGATATCCCCGTTAAAACGATCGTAATATCGCACTATTATTGTGCTGTATTGGCGCAGAGGTAAAAGCTCAAGCTTTTACGAACTAAGGTGGTACCATGTATGTTAATACATCCTTAAAAGAGAAGATTCTCTTTTAAGGATTTTTTTTATTTTAAAAGGAGGAATAATCATGACAGAACAAGGTTTTGAAACATTGCAATTACACGGAGGACAAACGGTCGATAAAGAAACAGGCAGTCGTGCAGCTCCTATTTATCAAACAACTTCTTATGTTTTTGAGGATGCGGACCAAGCAGCCGGACGTTTTGAATTAAGTGATCCTGGAAATATTTATACTCGTATTACTAATCCAACCAATGCTGTTTTAGAAGAAAGACTTACCTTACTTGAAGGCGGTGTTGGAGCCATTGTAACCGCATCTGGATCAGCAGCGATTACTTATGCTATTCAAAATCTAGCACAAACTGGAGATCATATTGTTTCAGCCTCCAGCCTTTATGGCGGTACCTATAATCTATTTGCCCACACTCTTCCTACGCTAGGAATTACAACCAGCTTTGTCGATTCAGACGAACCCGCTAATTTTTCAGCTGCTATTCAAGAAAACACTAAAGCTATTTTTCTTGAATCTTTGGGTAATCCCGACATTAACATTGCTGATTTCGAAGCGATTGCTGATATTGCGCATCAAGCCAATGTTCCAGTCATCATCGATAATACTTTCGCAACGCCCTATTTATTTAAAGCATTTGAACATGGTGCAGATATCGTTGTTCATTCAACAACTAAATATTTAGGCGGACATGGTGTAGCTTTGGGTGGCGCGATTATTGATTCAGGAAATTTCGACTGGAAAAATGGAAAATTCCCGCAATTTGTAGATCCAGACCCTAGTTATCACGGCACATCATGGATTGAGGCTGCAGGCAGCGCTGCTTTTATCACTCGAGCTCGCGCCGTCATTTTACGCGACACTGGTGCCGCTGCTTCCCCATTTAATTCCTGGTTAGTATTATTAGGTGTAGAAACTTTATCTCTTCGTTTAGAAAGACATGTGGAAAATGCACAAAAAATTGCCGAGTTTTTAGAAAACCATCCAAAGGTTGCTTGGGTAAATTATCCTGGCCTAAAAAGTAATAAATATCATGAATTAGCTCAAAGATATTTTCCTAAAGGCGTGAGTGGCATATTTACTTTTGCTTTAAACGATGGGGACAAAGCGGGTAAAGAATTGATTAATAAAGTTGAATTATTTTCTCTATTAGCAAATGTTGGTGATGCAAAATCATTAATTATCCATCCTGCTTCTACAACACATTCACAATTGGATGAACAACAATTAAAAGATGCAGGCATTCAACCAGGTACAATTCGACTTTCCATTGGTTTAGAAAATAGCCAAGATTTAATTACTGATTTATCACAAGCTCTAGAAACTATTTAAAAAGGGAGGTACGGACATGCCTTTAAAGTTAATCGACAACTTACCAGTAAAACAACAATTGGAAAAAGAAAATATTTTTGCTTTAAATCATGACCAAGCCCTTCACCAAGATATACGACCTTTAAAAATCGCGATTTTAAACTTGATGCCCGGGAAAATGGAAACAGAGCTACAGCTATTACGTTTACTATCGCAAAGTCCTTTACAGATAGATATTGATTTTATTCAAATGAAAAGTCACAAGACCAAACATACAGATGTCGCTTATTTGAATAAGTATTATTTAACATTTGATCAGATTAAAGATTATTATTTCGATGGCTTGATTATTACGGGAGCTCCTGTAGAACAACTGAACTTTGAAGAAGTAGATTACTGGAAAGAGCTGACCTATATTTTATCTTGGAGCCGGACACATACAACATCAGCTTTGCATATTTGTTGGGGCGCACAAGCTGCTCTTTACTATCACTATGGTGTTAACAAAACAAAGTATTCCCAAAAGTTATTTGGTATTTACGAAAATACTATTGTAAATGAACATCAACTTTTACGCGGGTTTAGTGATTTATTCTTAACACCTCAGTCACGTTATACCAGTATTGACGAAAAACAAGTTAGCCAAGCACCGCTAACTATTCTGTCAAAAAATGAACAATTAGGATCGCTTATGCTTATATCTAATGACCAAAAAAATGTATTTATCCTAGGACATATGGAATATGAAACTGCAACTCTACACGATGAATACCTTCGAGATCAAACACAAGGACTTGCAACTACAAGACCGGAAAATTATTATTCGGGAGCACCCAAAAAAGAGAATATAAAGAATCGTTGGCGTTCTGAAGCTTACTTGTTTTATCACAATTGGTTAAACGATATCTACCAACGAACGCCTTATCAATTTACAGAGAATGGAGTGAAATAGAAATCTAGGTAATTGCTATTTCTTACACGTGGTTGAAATTCCTACTATAATTCGCTAAACTCAAGTTGTTTCGGTATGAAAAAGACGTTGGGAAAAGTTTTTTCTCAGCGTTTTTTTCATACTGTTGTCTATGTTCTATAAAGTATGACCGTTCTTTTTACATGTTAAATAATTTTAATCGTCTATCATTGTCGTACTACTTTTTTTACTTATTTTTTTACAAAAGGCCAAAAAGGAGCCAAAATCTTTTTGTTTTGCCAACTTTTTAACTATCGTTTCATCGTTTAACAAAACCACAAGTTCTTCAAATAGCTGTTCGAAAGAGTTATCTCTTTCTTCTTTTAAGGCAAGTAATAATATTAAACGAACCTTTTTATCGCCCCACTGTATAGGCTTTTCTAAGGAACAAACAGCTATTGCATTTTTCTTAGCTTCTCTGTTGATAGCATGGGGTAACGCATATGAATGACCAAATGCTGTACTGGAAAGCGATTCTCGCTCGAGAACTTTTTGTATATAGTTACTCTCAACATAGTCGTTTTGATATAGTCGTTCACACAAGAAAGTTATAACTTCTTTAGCACTAGCAAAATTCTGAATTGGAAAAAATAACTCTTTTTTTAGTAAACTTTCTAAAATAGTAGATTTTATTTTCTCTTCTGATAGAATTTGTGTAATATGGTCCAAATCTTTATCAGACAAAAAAGATTGGTACATATATATAGGAATATCTGTAGAGAAATCTAATTTTTCTGTTGTTAAAATCATATCTGAATTAATTTCATAATTCATTGCCTTGTTAAAACCTTGATATGACAATACGTTCAAAAAACACAAAAAAGGAACCTCCCCATATGGTACAATTAGGTTGTCCTAGACAGACAAGTACTTCAGGAGGGATTCCTTATGTCTATTATACAACAACCAACCTTATTTGACATCGATTATTTAGAAAAATTGGATATTCAGGAGAAGTATAAAGAAATTTTCTCCCCAATCGATTGGACAAAAGTGTTAGATCTATTCCAAAAAGATTCGAATATCGGACCGTCGATTACAGTAAACTATGAAGCACTTCTTCGCTCTTTAATGGTACGTATTGACCAGAAAATTCCTACACAAAAGGCCTTGATTCAACGGTTGAAAAGTGATTTACGCTTGAAACTAAGTGTCGGCTTTCTTTATTCTGAACCCATTCCTTCAGAAGCCACTTATTCGCG
>NZ_BSUG01000077.1 GCF_030161475.1 Tetragenococcus halophilus subsp. flandriensis
CTTCAAGGGACCTACCAGCCACAACCGGTCAAACAAGTCGAAATACCGAAACCCAATGGTGAAAAACGCCAATTGGGAATTCCATGTGTGCGTGATCGCGTAGTTCAACAAGCGATTCGACAAGTCATTGAGCCCATCATTGACCCATATTTTCTTCCACAAAGCCACGGATTTCGCCCGAATAAGGGAACACACACTGCTTTGAAGCAATGTGTCGCCTATTATGAGGAAGGCTATAAAGTGGTGGTCGATTGTGACTTGAAACAATGCTTTGACACACTAAATCATGACAAGCTCATGTATCACTTAGAGCAGTTTATTCAAGATAAGGCAATTCTCAAGGTTATTCGTAAGTTCTTGACGAGTGGTGTGATTAACCTGTCTAGCGAATACGTAGAAAGAAAGTCGGGTGCACCTCAAGGGGCGGTCTTATCGCCTCTTCTCTGTAATATTTACTTACATGAACTGGATAAAGAACTTGAGAAAAGAGGACACCAATTTGTTCGTTATGCCGATGACTTCGTCATCTATGTCAAGTCAAAACGTGCGGGCGAACGAGTGTTAAAAAGTGTGACCC
>NZ_BSUG01000078.1 GCF_030161475.1 Tetragenococcus halophilus subsp. flandriensis
CCATAAGACAATAACTTCGTTATTTTCGTTTTGGGAACTTTCCAACGTTTGAGGATCAGCTGCCTGATGCGGTGATGTAACCATGGTTCAATTTCCTTTTGAATAAAACCTCGAATAAATCCCAATCCGAAATAGCCTATCCAGCCACGCGTGACTTGATTGATTTCCTCTATGATCGTTCGAAAATCACCCGCACGCTTACGGCTTGTTCGACGTTTCAATTCGGCTTTGAATTTCTTCTTGGCTTCTTTGGTAGGGATAAAACGACAGGTGCCATTGACTTTCATTATCAGACAGCTCAAGAATTTTAAACGCGTTGGTGCCCCCACTTGACTCTTGTCTTGATTAACAATGAGTTTAAGATCTTTTTCAATGAAACGGGTCACACTTTTTAACACTCGTTCGCCCGCACGTTTTGACTTGACATAGATGACGAAGTCATCGGCATAACGAACAAATTGGTGTCCTCTTTTCTCAAGTTCTTTATCCAGTTCATGTAAGTAAA
>NZ_BSUG01000079.1 GCF_030161475.1 Tetragenococcus halophilus subsp. flandriensis
AATGTATCGTAAGTCTTCATCTTTGATGAAGTCCGTTGTAAGAAAAGAAAATCTTAAGACAGCCGCAACAAGGGTCCGACGTAATAAAGGAGCCGCTGGTGTCGATGGTATGGCTGTGGATGAAGTGGAAGCTCACATTGAGAAATGGTATGAGCCACTAAGGAAGAAATTACTTCAAGGGACGTACCAACCGCAACCGGTCAAACAAGTAGAGATTCCCAAGTCTAATGGCGATAAGCGTAAACTAGGAATTCCTTGTGCGCGAGACCGAGTGGTCCAACAAGCGATCCGACAAGTGATTGAACCCATTATTGACCCCCATTTCCTACCCCAAAGTCATGGCTTCCGTCTAAATAAAGGAACGCACACAGCTTTGAAACAATGCGTTGCCTATTATAAGGAAGGCTATAGAGTTGTGGTCGATTGTGATTTGAAGCAATGTTTTGATACGTTGAACCATGATAAACTCATGTACCATTTGGAACAATTCATTCAAGATAAAGCGATTCTCAAGGTTATTCGTAAGTTCTTGATGAGTGGTGTTATTGACCTGTCTGGCGAATACGTAGAAAGAAAGACCGGCGCACCTCAAGGAGCGGTCCTATCGCCCCTTCTCTGCAATGTTTACTTACATGAACTGGATAAAGAACTTGAGAAAAGAGGACACCAATTTGTTCGTTATGCCGATGACTTCGTCATCTATGTCAAGTCAAAACGTGCGGGCGAACGAGTGTTAAAAAGTGTGACCC
>NZ_BSUG01000080.1 GCF_030161475.1 Tetragenococcus halophilus subsp. flandriensis
GTCAAGTTGTGTGGTGATGATGGCAAGAAGGAGACACCTGTTCCCATGCCGAACACAGTCGTTAAGCTTCTTAGCGCCAATTGTAGTGAGGGGCTTCCCCTTGTGAGAGTAGGACATCGCCACGCAGCAAGCGGAGGTTTAGCTCAGCTGGGAGAGCATCTGCCTTACAAGCAGAGGGTCATAGGTTCGAGCCCTATAACCTCCATTGAGTCGTTAGCTCAGTTGGTAGAGCATCTGACTTTTAATCAGAGGGTCACAGGTTCGAATCCTGTACGACTCATTTCACAAAATCAGCGGGTGTGGCGGAATTGGCAGACGCACTAGATTTAGGATCTAGCGCCGCAAGGCGTGGGGGTTCAAGTCCCTTCACCCGCATGTAGGAAAAAGCCGGCTTAGCTCAGTTGGTAGAGCATCTGATTTGTAATCAGAGGGTCGAGGGTTCAAGTCCTTTAGCCGGCATCCGACAAGATGCGGAAATAGCTCAGCGGTAGAGCACCACCTTGCCAAGGTGGGGGTCGCGGGTTCGAATCCCGTTTTCCGCTTGATGCCAAAACCACGCCGGGGTGGCGGAACTGGCAGACGCACAGGACTTAAAATCCTGGGGTAAGTAATTACCGTACCGGTTCGATTCCGGTCCTCGGCATTGATACAAATAAGCGCCCATAGCTCAACTGGATAGAGTGTCTGACTACGGATCAGAAGGTTGAGGGTTCAAATCCTTCTGGGCGCGTAACGGGAAGTAGCTCAGCTTGGTAGAGCACTTGGTTTGGGACCAAGGGGTCGTAGGTTCGAATCCTGTCTTCCCGAT
>NZ_BSUG01000081.1:0-1026 GCF_030161475.1 Tetragenococcus halophilus subsp. flandriensis
TGAGGATACTCTCCTCGACGACCTGTGTCGGTTTGCGGTACGGGCCATTACCTTCTTGCTAGAAGTTTTTCTTGGCAGTGTGACGCCAGAACTTCGGTACTTCAATTTCCCTCCCCGTCACAGCTGATCGTTAACAAGAAAAAGCCTTTGACTCTTTCTCCGACTCACTGCTTGGACAGACCTTTCCGTTCGTCTGCTTTCTTTTGCCTCCTGCGTCCCTCCATCACTCAAATGAAGATAACAGGTACAGGAATATCAACCTGTTGGCCATCGCTTACGCCTTTCGGCCTCAGCTTAGGTCCCGACTAACCCTGGGCGGACGAGCCTTCCCCAGGAAACCTTCGTCTTACGGTGGACAGGATTCTCACCTGTCTTTCGCTACTCATACCGGCATTCTCACTTCTAAGCGCTCCAGCCGTCTTTTCAGTCGACCTTCGTCGCCCTTAGAACGCTCTCCTACCAACGCACCTGATGGTGCATTCCACAGCTTCGGCAGTATGTTTAGCCCCGGTACATTTTCGGCGCAGGGTCACTCGACTAGTGAGCTATTACGCACTCTTTCAATGATGGCTGCTTCTAAGCCAACATCCTAGTTGTCTAAGCAACCCCACCTCCTTTTCCACTTAACATACATTTAGGGGCCTTAGCTGGTGGTCTGGGCTGTTTCCCTTTCGACGATGGATCTTATCACTCACCGTCTGACTGCCAAGGGGCAATCAATGGCATTCGGAGTTTATCTGGATTCGGTAACCCAAGACGGGCCCCTCGTCCAAACAGTGCTCTACCTCCATCATTGCTTCCTTGACGCTAGCCCTAAAGCTATTTCGGAGAGAACCAGCTATCTCCAAGTTCGTTTGGAATTTCTCCGCTACCCACATCTCATCCCCGCACTTTTCAACATACGTGGGTTCGGTCCTCCAGTGCGTTTTACCGCACCTTCAACCTGGACATGGGTAGATCACCTGGTTTCGGGTCTGCGCCGTCTGACTCAACGCCCATTTCAGACTCGCTTTCGCTGCGGCTCCG
>NZ_BSUG01000081.1:1274-1794 GCF_030161475.1 Tetragenococcus halophilus subsp. flandriensis
ATTGTTTTCGCCTACGGGGCTCTTACCCGCTCCGGCGGCTTATCCCAAAGCCTTCGGCTAACATTCATGTCCGCTAATAAACGTCCTACAACCCCAGAATGCAAGCATTCTGGTTTGGGCTGTTCCCGTTTCGCTCGCCGCTACTCAGGGAATCGATTTTTCTTTTTCTTCCTGCAGCTACTAAGATGTTTCAGTTCACTGCGTCTTCCGCTTGCCTGCTATGTATTCACAGTGCAAGCCGCATTCGATTAAAAATGCGAGGTTTCCCCATTCGGAAATCTCTGGATCCAAGCTTACTTACAGCTCCCCAGAGCATATCGGTGTTGGTCCCGTCCTTCATCGGCTCCTAGTGCCAAGGCATCCGCCGTGCGCCCTTTCTTACTTAACCTGACTCGACCTTGCGGTCAAGGGTTTCTCGAAGGTTGATGCTTTGAGCGATCAAAGCCCTTCGAACATGTGCGTAAACTTCGTTAAAAAACGTGTTCAACGCGGATTCTCGGTTGGTGTTGATTGTTGTTTT
>NZ_BSUG01000082.1 GCF_030161475.1 Tetragenococcus halophilus subsp. flandriensis
TTCCTGAATGATTTATAAATTTTTCCAAGGATGAATCAATCCTTGGTATGCTCATTTTTCTAAAAGTTTAGTTGCTTCACCTTCTGGGTGTACAAAAAGAACGCACTTCGTGTTATTGTAAAGTCGACAAAACATAACAATAAGGAGTGCGTTCTTATGTCTTTCACTTTACAACAAAATTCTCTTACATTCAATGAGCAAAAAGCCATCTCGATCGCCAATGATGGTGGCACCTTAACCAATGACGCGGGGCTCGTCTTACTTTCGGAGTTTCTAAATCAAATTCGTTTTGATTCCCTGTTAGCGCAATACGTTCATATTCCAGAGTATCGTGCCTTCGCCCAACATGAATGGCTGGATGTCGTAAAACAATGGCTATATCAATTGATCGCTGGTTATTCTCGAGACCGAGACGCCAATACCTTACAATATGATCGCCTTTTTAAGGAAGCATTGAAACAAGAGCGACTCAGTTCGCAATTTATGATGTCTACTTTGCTTCATACCTTGACAGAAGAAAATGTTAATCAACTATTACAAGTGGCGAAAAAACTTGGCGATTTAGGCATGGACCAGCAAAACAGCCAACAACTCGTG
>NZ_BSUG01000083.1:0-27795 GCF_030161475.1 Tetragenococcus halophilus subsp. flandriensis
TATCTTGTCTTGGCTACAACCGATCTTTCTTTGAACGAAGATGAAATCATTCAGCTATATGGAAAACGCTGGTCGATCGAAGTGTATTTTAAAATCTGTAAACAACATCTCCGTCTAGCCAAGTACAAAGGGCTTTCTTATGATGGGATTTTTGCGCATACCATTACAGTCGCCGTTAGTTATCTCATTCTGGCTGTCCAACATCGTGAACAAGCCGATGAACGAACGATGGGCGAGTTATTTTATTTGATGATTGAAGAACTATCTGATATTAGTTTTTCAGAAGCTATCGTCCAACTTCTCGAGCTTTTTAAGGAAGTATTTGCGAACGAGATGATCCTTTCTGAAGAAACTTTAAATAACATCATGAGTCAGTTTATACAAAAACTACCTCAATCAACACAAAGACAGTTAAAAAAGGTTGCTTGAAATGAAATTTATCGTCCTTTTGCTTGATACCATAGGCTTAATGTGTACTTTTTATATTTCAAGTTTTAGTCATTTACTAACTCTCCTCATAAATTTTTACTATTATTCTCGACACCATGTTTTTTTAATCGTAGCATGTTATAAAAGAGAAAACAATTGGAATCAACAACCGTATGCTAAAAATAACGATAATGAACTTTTATTAAATGGAAATACTTTCCATTTAATAAAAAATAAACCTCAAAGACTAGCTAAAGTCTCCGAGGTTTAAGCAAAATTTTCATTTTTTACGGATAAATCCGATTCAACAAGCGTGGGAATGGAATGGCTTCACGCACGTGTTCGATCCCAGCTAACCAAGTTACTGTTCTTTCTAACCCTAGTCCAAAGCCTGTATGTGGGACAGAGCCGTATCTACGTAAATCTAGATACCAGGAATACTCATTTTCATCCAAACCATAATTTCTGATTTGTTCTAACAAGTAATTATAATCAGTTGCCCGTTCGGAACCGCCAATGATTTCGCCATACCCTTCTGGAGCAATCAAATCAGCACAAATCACAACATCATCTCTTGTCGGATGAGGTTTCATGTAAAAAGGTTTTGTATCTTTTGGATAATTTAAAATAAATACCGGCTGGTCAAATGAATTGGCAATAAACGTTTCATGCGGCGCGCCGAAATCTTCGCCCCATTCAATATCATCAAAACCATTTTCTTTTAACATACTTACTGCATCGTCATAAGAAATTCTTGGATAAGGTAATTTAGTATATTTCTCTAGCACCGAACGATCACGTTCTAAAACATGTAAAGCATAATCGCAATTATCTAAAAGACTTTGTACTAGAAATGCTACATATTCTTCTTGAATACCTAGACTTTCTTCTTGATGCATAAAAGCCATTTCTGGTTCCATCATCCAAAATTCGATCAAATGGCGACGTGTCTTGGATTTTTCCGCCCGGAAAGTTGGGCCAAAGGAAAATACTTTGCCAAAAGCCATCGCAGCAGCTTCCATATACAATTGTCCTGATTGTGATAAATAAGCTTTTTGATCAAAATAATTCGTTTCAAATAAATCGGTCGTACCTTCTGGTGCAGATCCAGTTAAAATCGGCGGATCTACTTTGGTAAAGTGACGATCATTGAAAAATTCGTAAGTTGCGCGAATAATTTCATTGCGTACTTGCATAATGGCATGTTGTTTAGAAGAACGTAACCACAAATGACGATGATCCATTAAAAATTCTGTCCCATGTTCTTTAGGAGTAATAGGATAATCATGACTTTCGCCAACCACTTCAATATCTTGTACACCTAATTCATAGCCAAACTTTGAACGGCTATCTTCTCTAATTTCACCAGTAACCCAAATTGAAGTTTCTTGCGGTAATTCTTTTGCTAAGTGAAAGATCTCTTCAGAAACATCATTTTTTACGACAACACCTTGAAAGTAAGCTGTACCATCGCGTAGTTGCAAAAATGCGATTTTCCCGCTAGAGCGTTTATTAGCTACCCAAGCACCGATTTTTACAACTTCACCTATATGCTTGTTGGCATCGATAATTTGAATTTTTTCCAATTGTGACTCTCCATTCTATATACTACATTTAACATTTTTAATTTTGTCGTTTTTTCTCTACGAATTCTTTTATTCGTTTCACCATTTCTTCCAACGTTTTCATATCTGTTGCATAGCTGATACGGATATTTTCATTGGAGCCAAAACCTTGGCCTGTAACAGTAGCTACATGAGCTTCATTTAATAAAGCCTCTGTAAATTCAGTTACGTCATTATAACCACAAATTTCCATTGTTTCTTTTACATTAGGAAAGAAATAAAAGGCGCCTTGCGGTCTTTGCAATTTAAATCCAGGGATCTCTAATAATAATGGATAGATGCGTTTCATACGCTCTTCAAAAGCTTTGCGCATTTCCTCTACAGAATCTTGTGGACCATTTAATGCTTCTGCTGCTGCATATTGACTAGCGGCTGCCGGATTACTTGTCGACTGCGAAGCAATATCTGACATTGCTTTAATCAAGTCTTTGTCACCAGCAACAAATCCAATGCGCCAACCAGTCATCGAATATGACTTAGAAACACCATTAACGATCAATGTTTGCCGACGAATTCTCTCAGAGATAGTAGCAATAGGTGTAAATACATTATCATCATAAACGAGCCGTCCATAAATATCGTCAGAAACAATCAATATATCGTGCTCAACTGCCCACGCTCCAATTTTTTCAAGTTCTTCTTTGCTATAAATCATACCCGTTGGATTTGAAGGGGAGTTTAAAATGACTGCCTTGGTATTTTTAGTCCTTGCTTCTTCTAATTGTTCAGCGGTCACCTTAAATTGATTTTCTTCCTTACCTGTAACAAAAATAGGTGTCCCCGCAGCTAGTTTTACTTGTTCCCCATAGCTTACCCAATAAGGAACAGGGATGATCACTTCATCCCCTTGATTTAAAATTGCTTGAAACAAGGTATAAAGTGCAAATTTCGCACCATCAGTTACCATTGTTTCTGATGTATCATAGCTTAAACCATAATATTTTTTCAAATAAGCAACTATGGCTTGTTTTAACTGCGGAATCCCTGCTGTAGGTGTATAAAAACTCGTTTTTCCAGAACGAATTGCTTCCACAGCAGCTTCTTGAATATGAACTGGCGTGGTAAAATCTGGTTCTCCGACAGTTAAACTTAATACATCAGCACCTTGCGCCTTTAATTGTTTTGCTTTTTCTGAAGCCCCTAAAGTTACAGAAGGCTCTAAATTCTCGGATCGTTGTGAAAATCTCATGTACATACATCCCTTCCTAATTACAAGCTAGATATCCTGAAGATCATCGACTTCTTCTCCATCTTCAAATTGCAGTAAGTAATAATTACTATCCTCACCATCTTCATCATCAGTAGTGACAACTTCCCAAACTGGCGTGCCGTCTACCATGCCTAAGCTTGCTTTTTCAATACTTTCATCTTCATGTTCTTCTAACACTGCTTGCTTTGCCTCTATTTCGGTTAATCCGTCATCCTGCTGTTCAATTGTTACTTTATTTCCTGATTCTGGAATAATCACAGCCAGTGCTTGGTCATTTTTATCTTTCCCCATTACCGTAAAATAGTTTTCATCACGTCTAAACCAATAAAAATCATCGACGGTATCAATATTCGCATATTCTTCGGCAATTTCTACTGCTTCTTTTTTTGCTTGTCGCATTGGACGTGAAGCACGAATATAAAAAATTATAGAAAAGAAAATAATGGAAAGCAAAACCATGCTGATGACAAATAAAACAGTGACTTTCTGTTTTTCTCTTTTTTCATTATCCGGCACTTTTAAACGCACCCTTTCTTTTTAGCTAATCCCTATTATACAAAAAGTTAGATGGAAACTGTACCATTTTTATACAAAATTTATTGCTTTTCTAAAAATTCGTCTATTACTTGCTTCATTTCACTAACTGTGGCTTCTTGAATAGGTAATTCTTTTGGCAGTGCTTTTTCCAGTCGTTTGCCATAACTTTTAGTGATTAAACGCCGGTCAAACAAAATCATCAATCCTTTATCATTTTCTGAACGGATTAAACGGCCTAATCCTTGCCGTAATTTCAACGCAGCTTTAGGTAAACTTTCTTGTGAGAAAGGATCAAGTGATTGCTCTTTTAAATAATAATTCCTAGCTTTAATAAGCGGCCGTTGCGGATTTTCAAAAGGTAAACGCGTTACGATCAATAACTGTAATGCATCTCCTGGCAAATCAACACCTTCCCAGAAGCTATCTGCGCCAAATAAAATAGACTGTTTAGATTGAATAAATCGTTTAAGCAATTTTTCTTTACTCCCGCCCATTCCTTGAGCCAGAATCTCTCTACCTTTACTTAAAAAATGTTGATGAATTTTTTTATATACTTTTTGCAAAATTTCATGAGAGGTAAATAAAACTAAAGCTGGTTGATTCATATCTTCTAAAAGTACTGTTAAGTTTTCTGCCAGATAGCTTGCATAAGCATCACTACTTAGTTCATTTACATTGATATCATTTTTAGCAATTAAGAGTTTGGCTTGATTCGCATAATCATAGGTTTGCGGAATTACTTTTAATGGCGCCTCAGGGATACCTAATTTTTTAGCAAAATAGTTTCTATTTTTAGGAACTTTCAACGTGCCCCCCATATAAATAATTTTTTCATAACGATCATACCAAGAAGTATTCGGTAAAATTGCCGCATGGAAATCAATAAGCTGAATACGTGCTGTTTTCTTATTTCCGTATAAATACAACCAATGCACATAATGAGAAGACCAATTAGTCAGCCAGTCCTTTATAAAAGAAGCTTGAGCCTTCATTTCTTCATAAAAAGAAAGAAATTCGCCAAAATAAATTCTTTGCCGATCCAACCAGGCATTGCTTATTTTATTCATCTGCTCGTTCAATTGTGACTGAATCTCTAGTAACTCTTGATAATACAGTAATAATCGCTGAATGGTTTTCTCACAACTTACTGACAAATTTTGGCGTTGTTCTGCCTGCAAGATAATTTCTTCTTGTACTGGCCATTCTTCAAACCACTCGGCAAAAAGGTCTTCTTGACATTCGATTATCGCTTGTAGTTCTTCTTGATATAAATGAAACAATCGCAAACTTTCAGTTTGATCTTCTAGCATTATTTCTATTTGATCAAACAACTGATCATCGTCATAAAATTGATTGACTCTGCGTTGAAACGCTGGTGTATCAAGATAATGTTTGGACACTTTTTCCATGGTTTCTGGCAGATGATGGGCTTCATCAATAAGTAAGTAACGACTTTTCGGTAATAAAGCCTGGGCCCGCTGCGTTTCTTGTGCTAAGAAAGCATGATTTATGATTAAAACATTGCTTTGTGCCATCCGTTTTTGCAAATGACGTAAAAAGTCTTCTTGGTAAAGCGGCTGTTGATCTGACAAATATGCAACACCACGATGACTAATTTCTTGAAATAATAAGTGATCTAAGCGAATTAAGTTTAATTCATCTAAGTCTCCTGTCATCGTTTGCGTCAACCATACTAAAATCCCCATTTGATATAAAGCATATTGTTTCTGCTGGACAGGTGTATCCAAAGTAGCCTTAAAGCGCTGCAAGTCGATATAATGACTTTTGCTTTTCACAACTGTTGCATAAAGCGGTTGTTCAATTAAGGTATTTAACAAAGGAATATCCTGATCAATTAACTGGTGTTGCAATAAAATCGAAACAGTACTGATTACCATAGGACTTTCTGGTGTTGCTAGAAAAGCGGCAGGTAATAAATAACCAATCGTTTTTCCCATACCTGTTGATGCTTCAATCAATAAATTCTTTTCTGTACTTTCAGTAAAGTGACGAAAAATAGTATTCATTAACTGCCCTTGTTCTTTACGATAAGATAGTTTATCTTGATAAAGTTTTACTTTTTCTTTTTTAGTTTTAGGATAAGGCTTTTCATAATAGTTTTCATCAAACAGTGGGACTTCTTTTTTACGCAAAGCAATTCCCTCAATGACTTCTAATGACGGTGCTAAAGGCGGCAGTTTTGTTTGCATTTCTTTTGTGATTTGTTCGATAAAAATACTGGTTTCTTTACTGGTTACCTCACTTAGTTGCGTGATTTTTTCTAATGTTACCAGCGGCAATTCCTGCATCTTTGCTTTAATATGTAATAATAAAGCAGCTGTCACTTCAGCGTCACTATCTGCTTGATGCGGTGAATCATGTTGTAAACCTAAGCTTTCAGCCAAATCATTTAAACGAAAACTAACCTGTGTAGGTAAAAAAATTTGTGCCAACTCCACAGTATCAATACCTGGAATTTGTAACTCAGGCATCCCACAACGTGTTAATTCATGATTTAAAAAATTATAATCAAAGTGAATATTATGAGCAACAAAAGTTGTATCTGCTAGAAAGTTGTAAATGGTTGCTGCGACATCTTCAAAATATGGCGCCTTTTTCACACGTTTATTCGAAATATGCGTTAAGTGTTGAATTTGTTTTGATATTGTTTTAATCGGATTGATATCTACTGCAAAACGATCGATGATTTTATCATCTTTGACTAGTACACAGCCAAACTGAATAATACGATCCGTCTTAGGATCCGTTCCGGTTGTTTCGATATCTACAATTGCATAAGTGGTATTCATTACTTCTCACCTTTTCTTTGCTTCCTGCATTATAATACAGAACCGCTTAAAAACCAATGAAGGAAAATAAAGCGACTTGAAGTAAGGTCTTTTTTTAGAGAAAACTAGCTACTTTGGTAAACCTACTCTAGCTTTGAAAAAATCTAGACCTACTTTAGCAGACTTACTCTAGTTTGGAAGAAATCTAGACCTACTTTGGCAGACTTACTTTAGTTTTGAAAAAATCTTGAGCTACTTTGACAGTCTTAATTTAGTTTTGAAAAAATCTTGAGCTACTTTAGCGGTCCTACTTTAGTTTTAAAGGAAACTAGAGTCGCTATGAATAACTATCCTCTTTTTTAAAAAACACACACGTTATCTAAACGACTAAAAAAAAAACGGAGCAGCAACTGCCCCGTTTTTTGCTTGATTTTTTAAATTAAGCTTTTACTACATTAGTAGCTTGTGGTCCACGTTGTCCTTCTTCGATATCGAAGTTAACAGTTTGGCCTTCTTCTAAAGTTTTGAAACCTTCTTCTTGGATAGCTGAAAAGTGAACGAATACGTCGTTTCCATCTTCACCTGTGATAAAGCCATAGCCTTTTTCTGCGTTGAACCATTTAACTGTTCCTGTTTCCATGTAAAAAAATCCTCCTTGTGTATAAACACATATTTTGCAAATCCTTGTTAAGTGAATATTTGGAAGATGTTCTTAGATGAAACAAGCTACCATAAATTACGTAACAAAAACTACATTTCATAGTATAACACATAAACTAGAAAATAACTAACTTTTTGCAAAAGATTTTTATTATTTACTTTTTTACGCCTAATAAACAAACTAATATCTTAATGTGGCATATAAACTCTTTTCACCAGGAGCATCTTCTTGTTCTAGTACAAATACATCTCCGCTATTACGTAATACATCACGAGCAATTGTATTTAGTACTTGACGCCAATCATATTCAGCCTCAGGATCTTCACCAAAGTTTTCTTGCAAATTAGATGTCGCGATAAAGAATTGATCTACTCGACCTAATTCCGCAGCTTGTTTAATATCAGCAACTTGTTCGAAACTTTTGCGATTCATCAGTTTTTGATAACTTTCAATTTCTCTTTTTGATAATTCTTCGGTAATTGGACCTGTTGCTTCTTCTATTTCTTGGGTAGAAAGTTGCGCTGGCGAACGAGAAATAGCAATACTTGGGTCATAATAATTGTATTTTGCATTTTTCTTAAATGCGGTTTGATTTTCGGTAAGAGCAAAAAGGTAAAGTGGTACTTTTTCTTCATTTTCGACCTCATTACGCAAGAAACTATCGATTGCTTGATAATAATTGTTCCAATCGATTTCTACTTCCTCATCTTTAGGATTTCCGCTATGATAACCTAAGCCAGAACGGAAATCGGCGTCACCACCGGTAAGTTCTGTTCCTAGTGCTGTTTCTAAATCAGTCGGTGCATCTTCTGGAAGTTCAACTTCTGAGAGTTTTTTATTACTCATAAAATATAAACTCATCGAACTACGATTTAACGCCATTAAATAGTAACGGTAGTTAAATTGCGCATTTTTGATAATAGCCAGTAGATAAGGTGTATCTCCGACATAATATTGATCATCAACTCGAATACTTAAACGATGAATATAAGTTTCTTCAGCAGTCAAAATTATGGCAACACTTGTAGTTGCATCACGGAAAAATGTTCTATCGTTTAATAAATCGTCAAATTTTTCTTGGAATGGTTCCCAATCTTGGTCTGGATAACGTTTATCAAAGCGTTTTTTCGCTTCTTTCATAAAATTTTTGATCTTTAATTGATCTTTTTCAACGCCTTGAGGAGTCACATTTGTATTTATCATAATTGTAACAAATGGACCTTGTACCCCTTCATTTGACAAACGATCTAATAACTCTCTTCCAATTTTTGCCATATATTATTCCCCTCCTACATAATTTATATGCTACATTTTAAGTGTACCATGACTAAGCATTATAACAAAATAAAACGTTACCATCATTTTTTCTTTAAATTAAGTTCCCCTTTACAAATAGGAACGTTTGTTCGTATAATGATAGAAGAAAGCAGGTGATGGATTTGGTTTCTTTTAATTATAAAAAAGAACCCTTGCGTGATATTTTATTTATTGATGTAAAAAGTTTTTATGCTACAGTAGAATGTATTTATCATGGTTGGGATCCTTTAGAAACATTACTTGTAGTGGCTAGCCACGCGGATAATACTGGTAATGGTTTGATTTTAGCTGCTTCGCCTAAAGCCAAAGAAATATTGGGAATATCTAATGTCTCGCGAATTGATAATTTGCCCGATCATCCTTTATTAAAGCAGGTTCCTCCACGGATGAGGTTATATATTAAAGAAAATGTTCTACTTAATAATTTATTTAAAACATATGTAGCTCCAAAAGATTTATTGATCTATTCCATTGACGAATCTATTCTGGATATCACTTATTCATTAAATTTATTTTTTCCAGATCTCAACTTATCGCGACAAGAAAAGCGCTGGTTAATGGCTAGAAAAATCCAGACAGAAGTCTATGAAAAAACAGGTTTGATTCTCTCTGTAGGAATTGGTGATAATCCCTTATTAGCAAAGTTAGCTTTAGATACAGAAGCTAAGTATCGCAAAGAAAATAGCTATATGGCCGAATGGACTTATCAGGATGTAAAAAACAAAGTTTGGCAAATTGATCCTATGACTGAATTTTGGGGGATTGGTTCGCGTACGAAAAAACAACTGGCTAAAATAGGGATTAACACCATCGAACAATTAGCGAATTCAAATATTGATTTACTTTATTATCGATTTGGCGTTATTGGTGAACAGCTCTATCATCATGCCAATGGTATCGATCGAACCATCTTAGCGGAAACCCCACCTACCGTTAAAGAAAAATCTTACGGTAATAGTCAGGTACTTCCCAAAAATTATACCAAACAGCGTGAAATTGAGATTGTTATCAGCGAATTAGCAGAACAAGTGGCCGCACGAATTCGGCGACATGGTTATTTCACCTCATGTGTACATCTTTATATCGGTGCAGCTTATGGTGAAACAGATGGTGACTTTTCCCATCAGATGAAAATTCCCGCGACCAATACTAATAAAGAATTAAAAGCACATTGCCTGCGTTTATTTCGACAATATTATCAAGGACAAGCGATTCGTCATATTGGTATCTCCTATTCTAAATTAACTTATATTAAGGCCCGAGAAATGGATTTATTTGAAGATGTAGATAATTATATAAACGAAGAACGCTTAGATAAGATCATCGATAAAATTCGAGCAAAATATGGTTTTCACTCAATTTTTTATGCGACGAGTAAATTAGAAGGTGCTCGCAGCCTTGCTCGCAGCCATCTAGTTGGTGGACACAACGGTGGCGCTGGTGGTCTAGACGGTTTGTCTTAATTGATTACTATAGGAGTAATCATTTTCGTTTACAATCGTAAACAACGATGCTACACTATAAATGTATGATAAAAAAGGAGGAGTCGTAATGAGTGAAAATCATGAACATATGGATCACGCAGCAATGGAACACAACCATGAACATGGCGGACATTCTGGAATGGATCATTCCATGCATATGGGAAATTTAAAACCAAAATTTTTTATTTCATTAATTTTAACTATCCCAATTATTTTAATGTCGCCGATGATGGGTTTGGATTTACCTTTTCAATTTCAATTTCCAGGTTCTGAATGGCTCGTATTGATCTTAGCTACAATCTTGTTCTTTTATGGCGGAATGCCATTCTTACAAGGTGCAAAAATGGAACTATCCTCAAAACAACCAGCAATGATGACATTAATTTCTTTAGGGATTACAGTAGCGTATATTTACAGTTTATATGCTTTCATTGCCAATAACTTTATCCCTCAAATTGACCATGTGACAGATTTCTTTTGGGAATTAGCTACATTGATCGTTATTATGTTACTAGGTCATTGGGTTGAAATGAATGCAGTAAGTAATGCTGGAAACGCCCTAGAAGAAATGGCGCAATTATTACCAAATACTGCGCATGTTGTCGATAAAAATGGAGATACAAAAGATGTTTCTTTGCAAGATGTACAAGAAGGTCAACATGTATTAATCAAAGCAGGTGAAAAAATTCCAACTGATGGTACAGTATTAAAGGGAACAACCAGTGTTAACGAAGCGATGGTTACTGGTGAAGCTAAAGATGTAGAAAAAGAACAAAAAGATACTGTTATCGGTGGTTCTGTTAACGGATCGGGTACTATTACAGTTGAAGTCACCGGAACTGGTGAATCAGGTTATCTTTCTCAAGTTATGACTCTTGTTGAAAATGCACAAAATGAAAAATCAAAAGTTGAAACCCTATCAGACCAAGTGGCTAAATGGTTATTCTATGTTGCTCTAGCAGCTGGTATTCTCGCTTTTATCGGTTGGTTAATCACAGCAGATTTGAGCACAGCTTTTGAACGTATGGTAACAGTGCTTATTATTGCTTGTCCGCACGCATTAGGGCTTGCAATTCCGCTAGTGATTGCCCGTTCAACTTCGCTAGGTGCTAAAAATGGTTTGCTATTACAAAATCGCGAAGCATTAGAAACAGCTAAAAAAGTTGATGTCATTTTAATGGATAAAACAGGTACCTTGACAGAAGGGAACTTTGCGGTAAATGACTATCGTTCATTTAGTGAGGATTATACAGCAGATCAAGTACTCACTTATATTTCAGCTCTAGAACAAAATTCTAATCACCCACTAGCCGTCGGAATTTTAAATAAAGCCGAAGAATTATCTTTAGATATTCCAAAAGCTTCTGATGTTGATAATTTACCGGGCGTTGGATTAGAAGGAACCGTTAATGGAAAAGATATTAAAGTTGCTAGTGTTTCTTATTTGAATAAACAATCGATTGACTACGATCAAGATAATTTTGATGAATTATCAAGACAAGGAAATTCGGTTAGTTTCCTATTAATTGATGAGAAAAATATTGGATTAGTCGCTCAAGGGGATCAAATCAAATCTACTGCTAAATCCATGATACAATCACTAAAAGATCAAAATATTGAACCTGTGATGTTAACAGGAGATAATCAACAAGTAGCACAAGCTGTCGCTAAAGAATTAGGTATTGATGATGTGCACGCTGAATTAATGCCGGAAGACAAAGAAACAATGGTCAAAGATTATCGTGATAATGGCCAAACTGTAATGATGGTCGGTGACGGTGTAAATGACGCACCTAGCTTGGCCAGAGCAGATGTCGGTATAGCCATTGGTGCTGGTACAGATGTTGCTATCGACTCAGCTGATGTCATATTGGTCAAAAGCGATCCATCCGATATCATGCATTTCTTAACATTAGCTAAACGTACGCAACGTAAGATGGTACAAAATATCTGGTGGGGCGCTGGCTACAACATTGTAGCTATTCCATTGGCAGCTGGTGTTCTTGCACCTATCGGTATTATCTTAAGCCCTGCAGTTGGCGCGATCGTGATGTCATTAAGTACAGTTATTGTTGCTATTAACGCAATGTTACTGAAAATTGATTAAACTTTATTTAAAAAGAAGTTACCTGATGGTAGCTTCTTTTTTTATGTCTAAGCTTCTTTTAAAAAAATTTCACTTTATCAGTGACATTTTGTCACTTTTGTTGTATAGTAAGCGAGTGACATATCGTCACTTTTATTAAATCATGATTTATTCAGGAGGTTACAAATATGTTTTTAGCATTAAAAGAAATGCATTATTCTAAATTACGTTTTGGCTTAATTATTGGAATGATGGTTTTAATTGCTTATGTCGTCTTTATGCTCTCCGGATTAGCAAGAGGACTAGCAGAAGAATTTAAAAAGGGTGTGGAGGACTGGCAAGCTGAAGAAATTGTCTTGTCTGAGGAAGCAAATCAAACACTTACTGCTTCTCAGCTAACAAGAAGCAATATTGATGATATTCAAAGTTCTACTAAAGCTCCCATTGGTTTATACAGCGGAGCGATTAAGGGAACTCAACAAGATATCACAGTTTTTGGTAGTACTAAGCAAGCTTTTTTATTGCCTGAACTAATTCAAGGTGAAAATTTCAAAAATAAAAATGATATTATTATTTCGCAAAACCTAGCAGATACAGGCTATCAAGTTGGCGATAAAATTAATATTGGTCAATACGAAGAAGATTTAACCATCACTGGTATTTTCCCCGAATCTTACTATACCGTAAGTCCTGTGGTTTATACAGATCTAGAAACTTGGACATCATTGAAGTTTGGCGATCAACCATTTGCTTCTGATGAGGAAAAACCGATCAACGCCATTGCTACAAAAGAAAAGGTTAACCAAATAGAAAATGATGAAGATTTTGATCTCTTGACGACTCCCGAACTAATTGAAAATATTCCTGGCTACTCAGCCCAAAATCTCACATTAGATGCTATGATCTATTTCTTGTTCGTAACAGCTACAGCCGTCATAGGCATTTTTATGTATGTTATCACATTACAGAAAAACGCCATTTTTGGTGTGATGAAAGCACAAGGTATACGGAATTGGTTTATAGCAAAATCAATCATTGCCCAATCGTTCGTAATAGGAATACTTGGTACTGGAATCGCGATGATACTTGCTTACCTTACAAGCTTGGTTTTACCTACTGCGATGCCTTTTGCCATTATTTGGTCCCAATGGCTACTTTATAGTTTCGTTTTAGTTTCAGTCGCTATTATTGGCGGACTATTCTCGATACGATCAGTCGCTAAAGTTGACCCCATCACTGCTATAGGAGGATAAATATGGAAGATATATTAATTATGGACAATATTTTTAAAAAATTTGGTTCCGGCCATACAGAAATTACCGCGTTAAAAGAAGTTAATTTTACAGCCAAAAAGGGAGAATTCATAAGCATTATTGGGCCCTCAGGTTCAGGAAAAAGTACTTTTTTAACTATTTCTGGTGGTCTACAGAGCCCAACAGCTGGAGATATTTCAATTAATGGAAGTTCTTTTTCTAACTTATCAGAAAAAAAGCGCTCCGATTTACGTTTTAAAGAAATTGGCTTTATTTTACAAAGTTCTAATTTAATTCCTTTTTTAAAGGTTAAAGAGCAATTTATTCTAGTCGACAAAGTAGATAAACGTAAGGCTTCTAACGAGCAAATAAACCAACTATTAGAATCCTTAGATATTGCTTCTTTGAAAAACAGCTACCCTCGGGATCTGTCTGGCGGTGAACGACAACGTGTGGCTATCGCACGCGCATTATTTAATAACCCAAGTTTGATCCTAGCAGATGAGCCCACGGCAAGTTTAGATACAGAACATGCTTATGAAGTAGTTAAGTTATTAGTAAAAGAAGCGCATGAAAAGCAAAAAGCTACGGTTATGGTAACCCATGACGAGCGTATGATTCAATGGAGTGATCGAACCTACCAAATGAAAGATGGTCAATTACTTAAAATGGATAAAAATTGAGCTGTTTCTTTTCCGTAGTGACAAAAAAAGTAAGCACGAGTATACTGTGAATAAAGATCACTAAAGGAGAAAAGTAATGCCTAAAGAAACCTTTCTTAATTTGTCACTGGAAAAAAAGCAGCATATTGAACAAATCTTATTGGAAAAATTTTATAATCGACATATTAGTCAAGTGAAAGTTTCAGAAATCGTTGAAGCAATGCAAATGTCTCGCGGTGCTTTTTACAAATATTTCCAAGATTTAGAAGATGCCTACTTCTATCTTATTCATAAATATGCTATGAAAATTCATGAAGATATTTTGACGTCTATCAGTCAGCATAAACAGGACTTTTTCTTAGGTATCGAAAATTTTCTGAGATACTGCAGCGAATTAGACCGAAACGATCACTATTGGCAAATGCTTCAATTACTTACTCAAAGTAGTCATTCACAAATGACCCAACGAAAAAAACTGTCACCAGATTCACCTATGTTTTCTCAATGGTTAGATCTGCTTAAACACAATCATTTTGTTATGGATTCTTATGATGAGGCTCTTAGTTTCTTATATTTCATAATGAATTTAGTGATGGATGCTCTTACTGATTGCATTGTCAATAATTGGAATACAGAAGAGTTGGTCCATGACTTCCACTTTCAAAAGAAATGGCTACTACAAGGAATTAAATAAAAAACTACTTCATAACGATTTTTTTACTATTATTCTTATCTGGAAATTTGAGCTCTTCTATCTAATTTTTCGCAAAAAAAGTCCTCTATCTAGGAAAACTAAAGAATCTTAGATAGAGGATTACTTTTATTTAAAATGGAATAAGGCTAAATACACCAGCTGCTACAAGTCCTCCAACGATAGGGCCAACGATGGGTACCCATGAATAAGACCAATCAGAAGTTCCTTTATTGGCAATTGGTAAGATTTGGTGAGCAATTCTTGGTCCTAAGTCACGCGCTGGATTGATCGCATAACCTGTAGGACCACCAAGTGATAGTCCAATGGAAAGAACTAAGATACCTATAAGAAGAGGATTAAATCCATCAGAAAGATCATTTTCGCCTAAACTGAGTAAACCTAGTACCAAAACAAAGGTACCAATAATTTCGGTAACCATATTAGCGGTGAAATGACGTACAGCAGGCGCAGTAGCAAACGAAGCTAAAATGCCATCTGCATCGTCTGTTTCGCTCCATAACGGCATGTAAGCTAACCAAACAATTGTTGCTCCAACAATCCCACCTAATATTTGTGCAATAATAAATGGCACAACAAGTCCGACAGAAAAGTCACCCATAGCTGCAAAAGCAAGTGTTACAGCTGGATTGATATGAGCTGGTCCCATAAAACCGGCAATGTATACGGCCATCGCTAGACCCATGCCCCAACCTACCGTTATAGCAATCCAGCCTGCACCTTCTGCTTTACTCTTTTTTAAATTTACACCGGCAACAACACCGTCACCTAGTAAAACGAGTACAGCTGTCCCTAAAAATTCACTAAATATTTGTAAACTATCACTCACGGTATTCGTCCTCCTTCAACTCTTTCAAATCTGATTCTGCCACAACTTCTGCTAATTCTTTTTGATAGTTGGCTTTTTCTTCATCACTCCATTGATAAAATTCAGCCATTTTATCAAGTACTGGTTGTTCTAAAGCATCTAACTCATCGCGAATAAATAAGATAAAGTTTGTTCGACGCAAGAAGAAATCAACCGGAGTTAACACAAGTTCTTCATTTAACGCATAATTTAATGAAAAACTATCACGTTGGCTTAACCCTTTGATTGGTTCCTCGTAAGTCAATACTGTTGGTAAATTTGAGCCATAAAGATTTGCCAAGTAAAGAGCATCTTTTTCATTTAATCCTTTATCTTGTGCCTGTTTAGCTAATTTTTCAATTTCTTCATCAACATTATCAGGATCAATATCTCCGCCAGACACTGGATATTCTTTAGAGTCAATTAAGTCAAATTGATTATCTAACTTCTCATTAATTTTCTTCAAAGCACCTTCTGCCATCAAACGATAGTCAGTAATTTTACCACCTGAAAGGGTAACTAAACCGTCGCTAGCTTCTTCCAAGCTGCTTCCACGAGAAATTTGTGATGGATCAACTTCTCCGCTATCCTGTGCACTATCTGCTTCTTGGATCGCTTTTTCGACATCGTCTCTTTTAGCATTGTCTTCTAAATATTCTTTTGTGGTGTTTACTACTTTATTGAAACTTTCAGCAGAAAGTTTTTCACTGCCGCCACCACCATTATAATCCGAACCGCCATTTGTAGTGATTAATGGGCGTAATCCTGCCCAACTAGCTTCGATATCATCTAAACTAATTTTAGCATCTGGATAACGGCGGTTAACAATTCTTAACAAGTAGTCGACATCTTCTTGTGTAACTTTTGGATGTTTTAAATCACCATGATAGTCGGTATCCGTTGTTCCAAAGTAGGTTTTGTCCTCTCTAGGAACAACAAAAATCATACGACCATCGTTTTCACCTGTATCAAAATAAGTTGGTTGTGGAACATTTAATTTTTCTTTATCCACAACTAAATGAACACCTTTTGTAGGACGCATTTGATCAGATAAATCATCTTTTTTATCTAAATCACGTACTTCATCTGTCCATGGTCCAGAAGTATTGATCACAACTTTAGCATTAATATGGAAATTCGTACCGCTAATGACATCTTGAACATCAGCGCCATTGACCATACCTTGTTGATCATGTGTAATTTTAACAACTTTGACTTTATTTAATACTCGAGCACCATCTTCATGTGCTTTTTTGATGTTTTCAATCACTAAGCGTGAATCATTATTGCGAAAATCAAGATAAACACCGCCACCTTGCAAACCTTCTTTTTCTAATTGAGGTTGTCTTTCTAACACTTCTGACTTATTTAAGGTATAATTAGCAAATTTGCCAGTAACGCCTGCCAAACGATCATATAAATCCATCGCTACTTTTGCTGAAAACATATTAAATGTTGCGCCAGCTTCATCATAAATAGGCAAAAGCATTGGATCTGGTTTTGGAATATGCGGTGCGATATGTTGTACATTTGCACGTTCTTTTACCGTATCGTTAACAACTTCTACATCAAATGTTTTTAAATAACGAATACCACCATGGACTAATTTTGTTGAACGAGAAGAAGTTCCTTCAGCAAAATCTTGCATTTCAACTAATGCGGTTTTCATACCGGAAGCGGCGGCTTGTACAGCAACGCCAGCTCCGGTAATCCCTCCTCCAATTACAAGTAAGTCTAGTTCTTCATCTTGAACTTTTTGTATTTCTTCATTTCTTGTCTTATATGAAAAGACCATCAATTATCCTTCTTTCCTTGCACGATGTTTAAATACTCGGGTTGCTTCAACGGCTTCTTGCCATCCTGCATAAAGGTCTTCGCGTTTTTCATCATCCATTTCTGGTTTAAATGTCTTCCCTTCTTCTTTCAAGCCTTTCAACTCTTCCATATCTTTCCAGAAACCAACAGCTAAACCAGCTAGATAAGCAGCACCAAGCGCAGTTGTTTCAAGATTAGCCGCACGTTCTACTTCGATATTTAAAATATCTGATTGAAATTGCATCAACATATCGTTGTTAGCAGCACCGCCGTCTACTCGCAAAAGTTGAATATCAGTATCTGTATCTTTATTCATGGTATCAATAACGTCTTTAGATTGATAAGCAATCGATTGTAGTGTTGCTTTAACAAAGTCTGCTCGACTCGTCGCACGTGTCAGACCAAATACTGCACCACGAGCGCCAGAATCCCAATAAGGCGCGCCCAAACCGGTAAAGGCTGGAACTACGTAAACATAATCGTCATCGCTAGCTCTTTTTGAAATTTCCTCTGATTCAGGTGCCGTTTCTACCATATTCATTTCATCACGTAGCCATTGAATCGCAGAACCTGAAACAAAGATACTCCCTTCTAAAGCATAATAAATTTTGCCATTAATACCATACCCAATGGTTGTTAATAAATCATTTTCAGATAATTGAGGTTCTTCTCCAATGTTCATAACGATAAATGACCCAGTACCATAGGTGTTTTTAACCATACCAGGTTCAAAAGCCATTTGACCAAACAACGCTGATTGTTGGTCCCCTGCCATTCCAGCAATCGGAACTTCACTACCAAAGAAATGATAAGTTTCAGTATAGCCATAAACTTCTGAGTTACTTTTTACTTCTGGCAGCATCGCCTTAGGAATATTTAATAGATCTAAAATTTCTTGGTCCCATTCTAAGTTGTGAATGTTATATAACATCGTACGACTAGCGTTTGAATAATCTGTTACATGGACATTTCCGCTGGTTAATTTCCAAACCAACCAAGTATCGATTGTACCAAACAATAAATCGCCGTTTTCAGCTTTTTCTTGCGCACCTTCTACATGATCTAAGATCCAACGAATTTTAGTAGCAGAAAAGTAAGGGTCAATAATTAATCCTGTTTTTTCATGGATAAAGTCTTTATAGCCATCGTTGATTAATTGTTCAGCAATATCTGATGATTGTCGTGATTGCCATACAACAGCATGATAAATTGGAAGGCCTGTATTTTTATCCCAAATAACTGCTGTTTCACGTTGGTTAGTAATCCCCACACTGGCAACTTCACTAGGATGAATCCCTGATTCGATTAATGCGCCAGCTACAACCGCTTGCACAGCATTCCAAATTTCATTGGCATTGTGTTCAACCCAACCAGAATCCGGGAAATACTGCGTGAATTCTTTCTGCGAACTGCCAATTTCATTGGCATTTTTATCAAATAAAATCGCTCTAGCACTTGTTGTTCCTTCATCTATCGCCATAACATATTTTTTCTCTGCCATAATAAAAAACGCTCCTTTTATTTTTTATGTATACCTTTTTGTATACGTTTTCCTTACATTTCTAATACTAACGCCTATGAAACGCTTTATTTTCCCATTTTTTTTCAAATTTTGGGAATTTCTGACAAAACCTTATTTTGACAGCGTTTGCGCTAAGCTTGACGGATTAACTTTTTGATTTCTTTTAGATCATAAGCTGAACCTAGTTCAGTAATTCGATAAATTTTAGTATCTAAATCAAGTTCAGTATTTGTAATAACTAAATCATAATGTTTAGCTTCGTCAAAAGATTCCACTATCACTCCATTCAGACTATTTAACTGTAGTGTCAACATATTTTTAGTTGCTTCTTTAAATAATTCATCAAGTTGCAAATAAATACCCACACGCACTTCGCGGTTGACACGGATATCAATAATCGACAGCACACTTAAGTACTTAATAGCTGTCATCGCCCACAAACTATTCTGCTCATTTGATTGAGGTTGTAATTCTTTTGCCGAAAGTTCCAATAACTGATTCACATGTGACTGGATATTACTGGTTGAAAGTGTTTCTTCTAGCTGCCAAATATTATTACGATCATATGCTTCGACATCTCCAACGAAAAAATAAAGTCGTAAATGTATTTGTGATAAATGATAATAGCAAGTTTCTTCTAACTCTTTACGAATATTTTTTGGACCGTATATCCGCAAGATTGTTTCTAAAATAATCGAGTCACACCAGGCTGTTGGCGTCATCTTTGAACGTTGTAGAGAGTAAGCATGGAACCCTTTTTGAGAAAGCACCGACATACCGGTTAAAAATACAAAGTGAAGCATGATTTCTTCTTCTTTAATTTCCACAGCATAAAAACTAAAAGAACGACGAATGATAGGTACTAGTTTCAAATAGAGTGGGTCTCTTTTATAAGGTTCAAACTTTTCTTTAAATTGCTTATATTGTGGGTCAGGGATGGTCATTCTTTGTTTAGTTACCCGTAACCATAGAAGAACACGTCGTTTAGCAACTGACATAAATTCTAAGTTAAGGCCACGTTCGATATTTTCTATAATATGTGATTCTCTTGCAGAAATTTGGGCATAACCTTGTTTTAAATACCACAACAATTGAAAATAAAAGTAGCGAATCTGACTTTCTTCTCCCATTAGTTTTCCTTGCCAAATACGCAAGTCAAATTCTTTCAATATTTTATTCAAATCTCTGATTTTACGAGATAAAGAAGATTCACTAATTTTCAATTCTTGGGACAAGCGAACAGGACTTATTTCTTTTTCTTCTAATAAAGCCAATAAAATTTGATACTTAGGCGAATTTAAATACAAAGCTTTTTCAAATTCTTCAATAGAAAAATCAGGGGTTTTTGAAAAGGTAATCGTTGCGCCATCATAAGTTAGCTGGCAACATTTACCATAAGGTTTGAAATCCTCTATCAATTCTTCGATATAATTATCGATTGATTTTTTCGTTAGTTCTAAGACTTTACGTATCTCATGAACATTCATTTGTCCGCCAGCGATGATCAATTGCTTGATTAGATAAACTTGCTTTGCTTCTTTTTTTTCTAGCAATTCTTCAAAACGCATGACGATCCTCACTTCCTAGATTGATTCTATTTAAAGGTTCCATGACGTTAGTAAATTCTGCTTGGAAAAAATGATCATTTTGCATTAATTCATCTAGTGTCATATTGTTCTCAATAGCTAGCGCTGCAGTATTAATCTTTTCCAAACAATCTGCCTTTGATAGCAACTGCATACCTAGTAATCTTTCCGAAGATTTTTCATAAACCACTTTGCAATAAATTGTGGTTTTATCGGTCAATGAAAACGGCTGAGTAAAATTTTTCACTGCAATTTCATTTTTATAAACAAATGCCTCTTCTTCAATCAAGCCGGTACTAGCCAAATACCAACCAAAGGCTTTTGTCCCTATAGTACGTAGTCCTCCTGTAAATTTCACTTCTTGTTTTAACAGATTTTCAGCTGCTATAACACCAGAACGAGTTGCATGATTAATTTGTGGTAAATAAACACTTTCATCTCTAATTTGAAAAGGACTATGTATCAAATCCCCTACAGCAAAGACATCTTTTGCAGAGGTCTCCAAATAATCATTTACCTGAATTGTATTGTCACTATGCAATTGAAATTTTTTAGTAAATGCCGCCAATTGAGGATGTACATTGACTGTTGTTATCACATAATCACTAACAACTATTTGACCATCGAGTAAAATTTCATACTGTTTATTTTTAGCCACTTCAGTCACCGTTGTATTAAGATAAAAATATAAGTTTGACTGTTGTTTTAATGTAGATAAAAAAGGAACTAAAAAGTCTGGATCGAAGTATTTAAATAGCGGATAGTCCATCGCTTCGATTAAATGAACCGTCTTTTTTAAATCAACAAAAGTACTCGCTGCTTCGATACCGGCTTGTCCAGCTCCGATAATTGCTATGGTTTCAGCATTTTGGATTTGATCTAAAACCTTATTAGACAAATCATAATTTTTAAAACTAGGATCCCATTCGTCATCATCTTCCAAACCAATGTTCAGTGATTTTTGCTCGGAACCACTAGCTAAAATTAATTTGTCATAATGATAACTTCCTTTATTTGTAATTATTTCATGTTTTTCTGGATGACAATCAAGTAAAATTTCCGAAAGTTTTACTTGAATAGACTGTGTTTCTAGCTGTTTTTCTGTAACAAATACTGCATCACTTAGCTTTTCAAATTTATTTTGTAAATATAATAGTAAGCCACCAGGTAAAAAACCAACTATTGTATTTTTTTCAATAATCGTAATTTTTGCATTTGGATATAATTTACGGGCATGTAAAGCACAACTTATTCCTGCAAAGGATGCGCCTATAATATAAATCTCCACTTTTGGACACCTCTTCTGTTTGTTTTTCTTTTCTTATCATAACACAGAGTATTTTAGCAAAGATTTTCAAATACTTTGACTACTTAAGGTTACACGACTGTGCTTGAGAAACGATTTTTTATTAAATGAAAAGATTGTTGATATTTTTGCTGCATAAATTTTCGACTCTTTATTTCATTTTAGCAATAATCACCACTTTGCTCAATTAATTATCACTCATTTTTGAAAACGATTACAAAAATCAGAATTAGCTAAATCAGAATTCCTCATAATACGCTTTGAACTTTAATTGTCTGAACAATATTAATTTCAATTATTTCATCATTCCTGCTATACTTTATATAACACGTATGCTATGAGAGATGCGATTCATTCGATACTAAATTCAAGCCATTTGTTTTTCAATTTTACCAAGTTGGTTGACCCATAGTTTTATAAGTATTATCTCTTCTGTATTTCTAGCTTTTAACTTTTTATAAATTTCTATGTTTCACTGTCAGTTTAGAAGGAGAGAACATAATGTATAAGAGCCCAATATCTATTGAACTTCCATTACGTGGCCAATGGTTTGTCGAAGTGAGTCCAGCAGATCGTGTTCCTAGTCACGGAACAGATAAATTTGGTTTAAGGTACGCTTTTGATTTTGTACAGGTTGATTGGCAAAAAGCAGAACACCCTACTCACGACAAAAGAAAACTAGATTATTTTACAAAAGGGATTCCTTTAGAGAATTATTACTGTTTTGGAAAAGCTGTTTACGCTCCTTTCACAGCTGAAGTTGTGACAGTTGAAGATAGTATAGCAGATGGAAAAACAGCTTCTTGGTTGAACGATCAAACTTCAGCTATTCGTAATTCCCTCTTCTTCAGTCCTAAAAAAGATGGATTGAAGTCAATCGCTGGTAATTATGTCATTTTAAAAAGAAAAGATAATGTCTATGCCGTGTTTGCCCATCTACAAAAAGACTCAATTACTGTTAATATCGGTGATAAAATTCAAAAAGGACAATTTATAGGAAAAGTTGGCCATAGCGGAAATTCTACCGAGCCGCACTTACATTTTCATTTAATGAATTCCTTTAATCCCGAAATTGCGCAAGGACTTCCTTTTGTTTTTAAACAATATGAAAAATATAATGGTGGATCTTGGCAGAAAATGAAAAATGAAATTCCGACTGCAACTGAACGCATTCGTTTTAAAATAGAATAAGGCTTGTTGCTAAAATATGATAAAAATCAACAGAACATTCCAAAAAATGAATAACAAAACAATAAAAAGGTTTTCCAAAATTAATGGGAAAACCTTTTTATTAGTTAAATATTATTTTAGCTTCAAGCATTTTTATTAGCACGTTTATTTTTAATAGCCCATCTTACTAAGCCAAAAATAACAACCCAGCCCATTAAGTTACCTAAAACCTTTAAAGGATACATTGTACCTTTCTTTTTACCAGCCACATAGAACACCTTTTTTCATAAATTTTGAAACAAAATGTTACACTAATTCCAGAATATTTTTTAATTTTCTCCTACAAAATTTTGACTTAAATTTTCGTTTTTAAGTCCATTCTTTATAACCTTTTCAACTGGTTGTTTAGTCATATTATTATCGCTAACAAAGTAAAAATAACTACTTGGAACAAGCCATATAAGCACAGCAGCAACTAATGCTATGCCAAGTGAAATATTACGATACTGCTTATTAGGTCTTTTCTTTACAAAATACCATGTACCAATAATTCCTAACAAAAATAACGTCCCTAACAACGCATTCATTTTATCACTCCTAAAAATCGAAAAAACCGTTAGCAAAAACTAACAACTTCTCACTTTGATAGTAACAAACACAAAAATTTGTTTCAAATTATTTAGTCACAATTTCTGTTTCAAAATCTGGCGTATTTACGATGGTATCGTGAACTGGACATGTTTGAATGACAAATTCAATAAAATCTTTGATCTCTTCTACTGTATTGTCTGCTTCAACATGAAAAGTTGTCTTGATTTTCGAAAATCCCTTTTTAGCATTTGGATTTTTTCCCAAATAACCATCTGAATCTAACTCCCCTTCCAGATCAACCTTAAACGATTTTAGGTTGATTTTTTTAACTCTTGCAAAAGACTTTGCCACAATGGTTAAACACGCGCCTAAAGAATTTAATAATGCTTCTACTGGATTCATTCCAGTGTTGGTACCACCATCAGCTTCAGGTTCATCTAGCGTAATTTCAAAACCTCTAGATTTACAAGATACTTTCAATCCACTTTCTAATGTTACTTCTGCTTTTGTTAGCTCAACTGCCATCTTACTTCCTCCTTTTTAAATTAACAATAAAACCTTACTTATGAAAGTGACTTATTTCCATATACTCTCCTAATTTTAATGCATTAGAATTGGCGCCATGTCCAATCTCTTCTGTTTTTGCAATCGGTAAATCATCATCTTGCAAAATCTTTTGAAGTACTTCTTCAATAGGTTGCTCATAACTTTTTTGATAAGAAATAAAAGTACCTAATAAAATTCCAGCAATCTTATCAAAACCTTCTAATCCTTTTAACTGATAAAACATGGAATATAAGCTTTCTTTTCCTCCACCATGACTTTCTAAAAACAATACCTTGTTGGCTAGATCAGGCATATATTTTGTTCCGGCTAATTTTAAAAAGCAACGGATATTTCCACCAATAACTTCGCCTTCTATCTCATTACCTTGATAAAACTCCCAACTAGTTTGATACAAATCCTTTGCGCCATCAAAAAAAGAAGATTTAAATTTATCAATTTGTTTTCCACTAGCATCCCACAGTAAAGTTGCTACTTGAAATAATTCTACCTCTTGATTGCTCTGACTTATTAAACTATTTAACACTGTTGTAAGATCACTATAACCATAAAATTTCTTTTTCTGCTTCCGAATAAGTGAATAGTCTAGCTTATCTAAAATACCATTAGCGATATCACCTCCAGAGATATCAAAAATAGCTTCTATCGAATCATCTGCATAATATTGATTCATAATTTCAGCCTTTTCACCAGTATTAAAAAGCGTATTTTCTTGCAAAGTTGGACTAAGTATAACGTCTAAACCCAATTTTTCTAATATCTCTTTTATATCGTAAACTTCTTGGAGGTTCGTTCTAGGATCAGAGTTTCCCACTAATGCAACTTTTCTCTTATCTTTTGGTTTTATACGCACAACAGCGCCTCCTCAAAAAAGGCTAGGTTTTAATTCTATAGTTAAATCCTAGCCTTTTATATATATTCCGTCAATCGCTAAAGAACACGTCTTTTTATTGTAGACAAATTTTTCCAGAATAATTTAATGTAATTCATTCAGAGTAGTAATATCTTTAATATGTTTTTTTGATAAAACTGAAAAAGCTGCTGTCAAACCATGTAAAGCTTCAATATCTTTCATTGTAATACTCGTACCTGGAAAACGTTCGAAAGTTAAAAAATCTAAATTTTGAACTAAACCGTCTAATTCAAAACCGCTCTTAAAAACTTCAGTAAATAATTGATTCTCTTCTTCTGTCATTGTTCTTTCCTCCATTTTATTAATTTATCGTTTATTGAAAAACGCATAAGTATTTTAGATGATAAACTCCTTTCTTTTTTTGTTTCTTTTTCAGCAACTCCCTATTTTCACAAAATTTGCTATATTCCCAATTCTATTTCCCGAAAAATATTACAAGTTTCTTTTAGCGCAACTACTACCTTTAGATTACATTGCTTTTTTAGCAACGTCAACTATAATTTATCAAATATCGAAACTTGCTTATTTCACTTTTAGAAACCATGTTATTATATTTGCGTAATTAGCAACGAAAGGAGCGCTTAATATGTCTGATACTTCTTTGATTAGAAGAATTATAAATCTAAGAGAATCAAATAACTGGACACAAGTAGAATTAGGAAGAAAACTTAATTTGGACAAATCAGCGATGAATAAAATTGAAAATGGCACAAGAAAAGTCTCTACTAACGAGCTAGAAAAAATCGCTGACGTCTTTACTGTTTCTACTGATTATCTATTAGGAAGAGAAAATAAAGAATATGATTTACCTGAAAGTAAAAGCCAGACCGTAGCCAAGCATATGGGAGATAGTGTTTCAGAAGATGAAATGGAAGATATCTTGGATTATATTGAGTTTATTAAACAAAAACGGAAGAAACAGTAATGGTATTAGGTTAGTTTTATTGATACATTTCGTTTATATAAAAAAAGATTTTATTTTATTTTTTCGAACTTATCATAAAAAAATATTTTTGTTTTCTTGCCAGAGAATGGGGAGCTATTTATACTTTTAAGCAAAATAAAAATTCCTCTCATAGTAATCAAAAATTTACGCTAAGATTACTATGGCAGGAATACACTACTTTTGTTATGAAATGATCAGTTCTTCTATTCTTGTTCTCTTTGAAAATATCTCATACCAAAATGTATCTCTAAGGAGTTAATAAAACCTTGCCAATATTCTTTCCAGCTTCTAAAAATTCATGAGCATCTTTGCCGTTTCTTAATCTAAAAATAGTTGGTTCACTAATGGTAATTTGACCATCTACAAAATATTGAAATAATCGTTTGCTTCTTTCTTCTCTTTCTTCGTAGCTTGTCAAATAATCCCATAAGTCTCCAGTTAAGATACTTTTTGATTTTGTAAGTAGTTCAATTAAATTAACTTGAGGCGGTGTACCCCCTGCCATACCGAAAAGAACAACTTTACCTCTATTTTTAGTCAAATCAATACTCTGCTGAACAGTAATGCCTACACCATCATAAACAGTATCAAAGGAATTTTGAACATCGTTAAACCATTCCTCTTCTTTTAAAAATACTTCCCTTGCCCCTTGCTTCAATGCAGTTTCTTGTTTTTCTATTGAAGAAGTAAGCCCGTAGACATCAACACCGTCTGCTCCCAATATTTGAGATAGAATTTGACCAACTCCACCGCTAATCCCGTAGATAAAGGCTTTATCTCCTCTCACATTTTGCCCCAAATCATTGGCTAAAAATTCGGCAGTTAAACCTTGCAGACCTATACTAGCTGCCAGCTTTATATTCATATTTTTGGGTATTTTTATAATATTTTCCTTTGGTACTGATACCAGTTCTGCATTAGCGAAAGGAACATCCACAAACAAAATATCTTCCCCTATAGAGCAACTTTTAATATTTTTTCCTATTTTAACAACTTCTCCAACGCCTTCATAACCATTGATATATGGAGGAGAATGATCCTCTATGTGATAATCGCCTCTTCTTCTATAAATATCCGCAAAATTTACTCCAATATATTTTGTTTTAATAACTAAAACTTGAAAGTTCAAAAATACAGTTCATCCCTTGATAAATAAACGTTTTTTGATACAAAAATAGCATGAACCACTCAAATCCTGGTATAATAGAATCAACGAAAAACCACTAACCAAGGAGTGTTCATGCCATGTCAATTATAACACAAACAACGCCAAACTCAGAAAAAATTTCTACCTCTGTGTCTGATTTTTTTCATCAGTTCCATGTAGCTTCTGCTCTTAAAAAATCGAATGCCGTGCACAGGAAGGGTTTCTCCGTTTCTGTTATTTTTTCGTTCCTATTAGCTTCGATCTTTACCAACGGTTCTACCTATCGGTTTTACCAAAAGCAGAAGGAACAATTGTCTTTTTCGGATAAGACCTTTCGCAATGTCTTGAATGATCCGCACACTCATTGGCAAAAATTACTGATCTTAGTGGCTAAATCCGTCATTACTTTCCTACGTCCATTGACGGATGATGCCCGAAAGACCACGTTTATCGTGGATGACTCCATGTATTCTCGCTTGAATGCGAAAAAAGTGGAGTGTGCCGCTTTACAATACGACCATGCCAAGAAAAAATATTTCAAAGGATTTCGTTATTTACAATTAGGCTGGAGTGATGGCAACAGCTTTGTCCCCGTCGCTTTTTCCTTGCTCTCCGGGAAAAGA
>NZ_BSUG01000083.1:27805-28405 GCF_030161475.1 Tetragenococcus halophilus subsp. flandriensis
TTTATCGTGGATGACTCCATGTATACCCGCTCGAATGCGAAAAAAGTGGAATGTGCCGCTTTACAATACGACCATGCCAAGAAAAAATATTTCAAAGGATTTCGTTATTTACAATTAGGCTGGAGTGATGGCAACAGCTTTGTCCCCGTCGCTTTTTCCTTGCTCTCCGGGAAAAGAAAGCTCCAATCTGATCTTGATATCGGGGATCAACGCACGAATAGGGGGAAACGTAAAGCTCAAGCGCTTCGTAAAGGTACGGAAGTGACACTGGAACTGCTTCGATCGGCTTTGAACCAAGGGATCCATGCGGATTATGTCTTATTCGATACTTGGTTTTCCAGTCCCAAAATGTTCCAACAGATCCGTGACCTGAAATGCCACTGCGTAGCGATGGTTAAACGTAGTCAAAAGATCTACTACCGTTATCAAGGCCAAAAGATGGATGTCAAAGAAATCTTCAAACGAAACAAGAAACGCCGCGGTCGTTCTCGCTATCTTTTGAGTGTCCAAGTAGAAGCTGTCGTAGAAGGGAAAATCCTTCCCATTAAGTTGGTATATATTCGCAATCGCAATAAACGAAACGACTATTTGGTCTTAGCT
>NZ_BSUG01000084.1 GCF_030161475.1 Tetragenococcus halophilus subsp. flandriensis
ATTATACCATAAATTGCTACACATTACTACAAATAAAATAATAGATTTGACATAAAAACAATAAAAAAAAGCCTGTTTAACAAGCTTTTGAATAGTCGTAAGAAAAATTAAGTGTCAAAGACCCGGGTTGTTTGTTTAATCATGTAAAAATTTATAGTAAAGAAATTCTTACACGATTTTTTACACGAATAGTAAATCGTTAAAAGCAAATAGAGTTAGTTAATTATTTACTTAAGTATTACAAAGTCATATAATACTTATACTGTCATATACAAACGCATAAATATCAATACTTCTAGTACTGGGGACAACGCAAATAATTAAGCTGAGAAAGGCTGATGTGACAGTCTTTCTCTTTTTTAGTATGAGCTTTTTTTGGATTTTACACGATTCTTACACGATAAAATTAATTTCGCATAAATTCTTCAAAAGCAACTGCGGTTTCTTCGTTTTTAGATTCCGTTACATGCGTATACACTTTTAAGATTAATTCTGGATTTTTATGCCCTAATTTTTCTTGGATTTCCTTAATCGATCTCCCAGCTTCGAATAATAAACTACAGTGAGTGTGGCGGAGATCGTGCACTGTAACAAATTTATAGTTATACTTTTCACAAATTTTCTTCATAGCTCTGTTTGGTGGTCTTAAATCTAATAAATTATTCTTCAAATTAGCAAAAGTTAGCTGATCTTGGTTCAAGGTATTAATTCCACGTTTAAGAGAAAATACACGTTATCTAGATCTTCACTCTTTTCAAAAAGTTTCAACCGTTGTGTCATCTAAAAAAATTGTACGATTTTACTTATTCCTGAATGATTTATAAATTTTTCCAAGGATGAATCAATCCTTGGTATGCTCATTTTTCTAAAAGTTTAGTTGCTTCACCTTCTGGGTGTACAAAAAGAACGCACTTCGTGTTATTGTAAAGTCG
>NZ_BSUG01000085.1 GCF_030161475.1 Tetragenococcus halophilus subsp. flandriensis
ACCGAGGAAAGTATTTCCAACCCGGACCCTTACCTATACAAACTAAAAAAAGCAGCTAGACCATAGCGCCTAACTGCTTCCTTTATTTATCGAGTTTTCTTTACCAACACCAGTTGACAAAGAGCCGTGATTAATGTGTTTGTTTTTTATTAGGATAAGCGATTGATCCTATAGCGATAACGATGATACCAACAATGACAGAACAAATTGTCGTCAAGGTAAAATCATAGTTTGTGCTGGTTAGCGCACTGCCCAAAAAACCAACAACTTGTCCTAAAATCAAAGACCAAATAATTGTGATAAGGTAGCGCATTGCTACACCTTCTTTCAATACTTACATATTCGATTTCAGTCTATCATAATTTAAAAACTTGTAAAGTTAAAACATTTCAACTTTACGCTTCTACTACATAATTTTTAAGGGAGACATGAAAATGAGCGCTTCACATTTAACAGCATTGTCATCTTACTCTTTACTACAAAGTACGATCAAAATTCCACAATATGTTCAACTAGCGAAAAAAATGGGCTATAAGCATCTAGGAATTACGGATAGGAATAATCTTTATGGTGCTTTAGAGTTTGTAAAGGCTTGTCAAAAAGAACAAATACATCCGGTTATCGGATTGTTACTTGAATATTACTCTCAACAAACTCAAAAAGAGCATGAAATCTTTTTATTTGCAAAAAATAACCAAGGATACAAAAAGCTTATGCACTTATCAAGCCAAAAGATGAGCGGGACGCAAGTTTTATTGGAAGAATCTTCCTTAACCGACTTATTTGCTATTTTACCTGTTGAAAATGAATTAACTGAATTACAGCTTGAAGACGAAAAAATAGCTAAAAATAGAGTGACTGAGTTGCAAGAAACATTTGGAAAAGATCAGCTTTTTTATGGTGTTGCTTATCAAGAAGCTTTAGCAGATGAAATGAATGAATGGATGCAACAGCAAGGAGTACAAGCTGCTGCTTATCAATTGATAGATTCACTTTATCCAGAGGAAGCTTTTTCAGTAAAAGTTATGCATCATATTAGAGAAGGTGAACAAATAGAAAATCTCCAACAAGAGATGCAAGAAATCACTTCTTTTAAAAGTTTAGAAACAGCCGAAAAAAAAGCAGCTTGGTATGAAACAAGTGCGCCTCAAGCCTTGCAAAAGACTGAAATGATTGCGGAAAACTGTCAGGCACAAATTCCTTTACATCAAAAATTATTGCCACATTATCCTATAAAAGATAATAAAAATGCTAGCCAATATTTAAAAGAGCTGTGTGAAACAAAACTTCCTCAACGAATTGCAAAAGTTGATGTACGTTATCAAGAACGCTTGGATTATGAACTTTCAGTTATCCACAGAATGGGTTTTGATGATTATTTTCTGATTGTTTGGGATGTTATGGACTTTTTACATGAAAATAAAATTGTAACTGGCGCAGGACGCGGTTCAGCTGCTGGTTCTTTAACTGCTTATGTCTTGTCTATTACAGATGTTGATCCCATTAAGTATGATTTATTGTTCGAACGTTTTCTAAATCCTGAACGTAATACCATGCCAGATATTGACTTAGATATACCTGATAATAAAAGAGGAGAGGTTTTACAATATGTAAAGCAAAAGTACGGACAAAATCATGCTGCGCAAATCGCTACTTTTGGTACGATGGCTGCTAAGATGGTTTTACGTGATACTAGTAGAGTCTTTGGCTTATCTCAAAGTGAAGCAAATCGTTGGTCTAATGCTATTCCTAAGCAAATGAAAATTACTCTGGAAGAGGCCTATGATCAGTCAAAAGCGTTGCGAGAATTAGCCAATATGAATGAACGAAATAAACAGTTATTTCAAGCGGCTAAGACACTGGAAGGACTTCCGCGTCATGTATCAACTCATGCGGCAGGGGTAGTGATCAGTGATCAAGACTTATTAGATTTAGTTCCTTTACAGGAAGGTTCTGAAGGTATTTGGTTAACCCAATTTACTATGAATGATGTAGAAGAAACTGGACTATTAAAAATTGACTTTTTAGGCTTACGTAATTTATCGATCATTGCTGATACCTTGCAAAGTATTCAAAAAATTACTAAACAAAATATTAGTCAAAAAGATATTCCTTTAGATGATAAAAAAACGTTACGCTTGTTTCAAAAAGGGGATACTACAGGTGTGTTTCAATTTGAGTCAGCAGGTATTCGTAATGTTTTACGGCGTTTGATTCCTGAAACGATCGAAGATGTCGCGGCAGTGAACGCATTATATCGGCCGGGTCCGATGCAAAATATTGACACCTTTATTAAAAGAAAACATGGACAAGAAAAAATCGATTATCTAGACCCAAGTCTAGCGCCTATATTAGAAAATACTTATGGCGTTATCGTTTATCAGGAACAGATTATGCAGATTGCTTCTCAAATGGCTGGTTTTACTTTAGGTCAGGCTGATATTTTGCGGCGGGCTATCAGTAAAAAGAAAAAAAGTGTTTTAGACAAGCAGCGACGCTATTTTATTGAAGGTGCACAAAATAAGGGCTTTACCCAAGAGAAAGCGAATCAAATGTATGATTATATTGAACGTTTTGCGGATTATGGTTTTAATCGCTCGCATGCCTTTGCCTATTCTTTTGTCGCTTTTCAAATGGCTTATTTGAAAGTTCATTACCCAGCGCCTTTTTATAAGGCCCTGTTACGTTCAGTCTTGCATACGCCTAAGAAGTTAAAAGAATATCTTAGCGACGCTAAAAATGCTGGTGTCAAAGTTTTAAATCCTTCGATCAATCAAAGTGCGTATTCCTTTTATTTAAACTCTTTGCAAGAAATTCGCTTTGGTTTGGGAAGTATTAAGGGCATCCGTCGTGATTTTATTTATGACATTCTTGCAGAAAGAAGAGAAAATGGCAATTACGCCTCGTTAAATCAGTTTCTAACTCGGATGAATCAATATAATAGTAAGTGGTTGAAAGAAGAAAATATCCGTCCCTTAATAGCTATAGGAGCATTTGATGAGTTAGAAGAAAATCGTCGGCAAGCAATTTCTCAACTAGAAGGTAAAATCCAAAATGTAGTATACAGTGGAGGTAGCCTTGATTTATTAGATATGATGGCTTTAAAAAATGAAGCACTTACTGATTTTAGTCTGGAGGAAAAATTAAATTTAGAAGAACAATATTTAGGTATTTATCTATCAGGACATCCTGTAGAACAATTTGAGAAAATCAAGCAAAGAAAAAAAGTAACCGATATTTCTGAACTTGTCGAAAATACTACTGTCAATTTGTTGATCTATGGCACTGAAATTAGAGAAATTCGAACAAAAAAGGGTGAACAGATGGCTTTTTTAGAAGGAAACGATCCAACGGATGAAACTTCTGTAACGATCTTTCCGCGCTTGTATCGTAAAGTTAGAAATCAGCTGGAAGAAAATCAGGTCTATTATATTGAAGGTAAAGTGGAAAAAAATAAATATAATGATCAACTTCAAGTGATTGCTAATCAAGTGGTTGTAGCTAAAACACTGGCTGATACGATTGCTGATAAAACAGCTTATTTGAAGATACCAGCAGCAGCGGATCAAAAGCAACTTGTCGCAAGTTTGCATGCTGTGATTAAACAATTTAGGGGTAATGTACCGATTATTATTTACTACGAAAAAACCGGAGAAACTCGCTTATTACCGGAAAAAAATTGGGTGACTTATACAAAAGATTTGCAGAATTCTTTAGAAGAGATTATAGGCTCAGGAAATGTTGTATTTAAATAATTTTCTGGAATGTTTTCATTAAATATTTTCATAAATCACGTTTTTTTCTTGTTTTACCAAGACATTTACTTTAATTAATGATAGAATATTAAACGAATTGAAGGCTTTAAAAGCAATCATTTGGATTTGCTATATTATACTATTAATGAGGTGAAGTAGAATATGAAGCGCATTGGAATTTTAACCAGCGGCGGAGACGCACCTGGTATGAATGCGGCGATTCGTGCGATTACACGTAAAGCGATTTTTAGCGGAATGGAAGTTTACGGAATCAATTATGGTTTTGCTGGATTGGTAGCTGGAGATATCCGTCGTTTAGAAATAGCTGATGTTGGAGATAAAATTCAACGTGGAGGAACCTTCCTTTATTCAGCACGTTATCCTGAATTCGCGACAGAAGAAGGACAGTTAAAAGGTATAGAACAGTTAAATAAATTTGGCATTGAAGGCTTAGTTGTCATCGGTGGCGATGGCTCTTATCATGGAGCGCTTGCTTTGACAAGACACGGTTATCCAGCAGTTGGTATTCCTGGTACCATTGATAATGATATTCCTGGTACCGATTTTACTATTGGTTTTGATACAGCTACTAATACTATACTAGATTCATTGGACCGTATCAGAGACACAGCGACTTCTCATGTACGCACATTTATTATTGAAGTTATGGGAAGAGATGCAGGCGATATTGCTTTATGGGCAGGAGTAGCTGGAGGCGCTGACGAGATTATTATCCCTGAACATGATTTTCATATGGATAAAGTTGCAAAACGTATTCAAGAAGGTCGCGATCGTGGCAAAAAACATTGTTTAATTGTTGTAGCTGAAGGTGTAATGGGCGGTAATGAATTTGCTGAAAAATTAAAAGACTATGGCGATTTTCATACAAGAGTCTCTATTCTTGGCCACGTTGCCCGTGGTGGTTCACCAAGTGCTAGAGATCGTGTGTTGGCTAGTAAGTTCGGTGGTTTTGCAGTTGAGCTTTTACAAGAAGGTAAAGGTGGTCGCTGTGTTGGCTTGCTTGATAATAAGGTCGTTTCATCAGATATTGTTGATACACTAGAAAATGGCAAGCATCAACCTGATCTTTCCCTTTATGATTTGAACCAAGAATTGTCATTCTGATATTTTCTTTTGATGAGATAAATTAGACATACTATTTTAAATAAATAAGGAGTATATTATTAATGAAAAAAACAAAAATCGTAAGTACCTTAGGACCTGCTAGTAATTCGGTAGATACGATCGCAAAATTGATTGAAGCTGGAGCGAACGTTTTTCGTTTTAACTTTTCTCATGGTGATCACGATGAGCATTTAGATCGCATGGATAAAGTGCATCAAGCAGTTGAAAGAACTGGAATAGACGTAGGGATTCTTTTGGATACAAAAGGTGCTGAAATCCGGACAACAGCTCAAGCTACTGAAACAGGTAAGATCCCTTTTGAGATCGGCGATAGAGTACGTATTGCAATGGATGCGGAATTAGAAGGTACAAAAGACAAAATTTCTGTTACTTATGAAGGTCTTTTTGATGATGTTCATGAAGGTGGACACGTGTTATTTGATGATGGTCTAATTGACATGCTTATTTTAGAAAAAGATGAAAGCAATCGGGAACTAGTTACTGAAGTGCAAAACCCTGGGATTTTGGGTTCACGTAAAGGCGTGAATGCGCCAGGTGTTTCTATCAGCTTACCTGGAATCACTGATAAAGATGCTGATGATATTCGTTTTGGCTTGCAGCATAATATTAACTATATTGCAGCAAGTTTTGTACGTAAAGCACAAGACGTATTAGATATTCGGGAGATTTTAGAAGAAACAGGAATGACTCATGTTCAAATCTTTCCTAAGATTGAATCTCAAGAAGGTATTGATAATATTGATGAAATACTGAAAGTTTCCGACGGTATTATGGTTGCCCGAGGCGACATGGGTGTTGAAATTCCTTCTGAATTAGTCCCTATGGCGCAAAAAAATATTATTAAAAAATGTAATGCTGCAGGTAAATCAGTTATTACAGCAACACAAATGTTAGAATCTATGCAAGAAAATCCACGTCCGACCCGTGCAGAAGCTTCTGACGTTGCTAACGCTGTTTTTGACGGAACAGACGCAACTATGCTTTCTGGCGAATCAGCTAATGGAAGCTATCCAGTTGAAGCTGTTACCACTATGGCTCGTATTGATGTAGAAGCAGAAAAATCAATGTTACAATTGGGTTCTTACCAAATTAACCAATTTGATAAAACGGATGTTACGGAAACAATTGGTCTTTCTGTAGCACGTGCTGCCAAGAATTTGGGTGTTAAATGTATCGTAGCTGCGACTGAATCTGGTCATACAGCTAAGATGATTTCAAAATATCGTCCAGATGCAGATATTTTGGCTGTAACTTTTGATGACCATACTAAACGCGGTCTGATGTTAAACTGGGGCGTTTATCCAACAGTTACAGAAAAGCCTGAAACAACGGATGATATGTTTGAATTAGCAACAAAGAAAACCTTGGAATTAGGTTTTGCTAAAGAAGGCGATTTGATTTTGATTACTGCTGGTGTACCTGTGGGCGAACGTGGTACAACAAACGTTATGAAGATCCAAATGATTGGCTCAAAATTAATTGAAGCCCAAGGCGTTGGCGATCATTCAGTAGTTGCTAATACTGTTGTAGCTAAGAATGCTGAAGAAGCTGTGGCTAAAGCTAAAGATGGAATGGTTCTAGTTGTACCATCAACAGATAAAGAATACATGCCAGCTATTGAAAAAGCAGCTGCTTTAGTTGTAGAAGAAAGTGGTTTGACTTCACATGCGGCAGTTGTTGGTGTAGCCCAAGACTTACCTGTCATTGTGGGTGCTAAAGATGCTTTGAATATTATTAATGATGGTGAATTAGTAACAATTGATTCTCGTCGTGGCATTGTTTACCGTGGAGAAACGAGGGCAGTTTAATTAAAATAGAACTGTTTAGTTATGATTAGCAAGTAAATAGCGGCTAAAAAGAGCAATATTTACTTCCATTTTAGAGTTTACAGGTGACGAATATTTCGTTGACAAAGATAATTTCCGTCTGTATAATAGCTCTTGTTGCTTAGGGGTGAAATAAATGAAATGGTCTTTAGCAGAATTAAGAAAAAACCAAGAAACACCGCTGCAGTTTAATGAAACACTTGACCTTAAAAATGAATTGATGACTCGAGACAAACAAATTTTAGACCTTGCACCTGTACAGGTTGAGGGTTTGGTTGTGGTAGAAAAAGAAGATTATATTTTACATTATACAGTTACAACAACTATCACTTTGCCTTCGTCTCGTTCACTTGAGCCTGTAGAATTACCAATGAATTTTTCGGTAGATGAAGTGTTTATGACACCAGAGCAGTATGCACAACTAGATGAAACAGTATCAGTTGAAGAGATATTGCTGTTAGAAAACCAGCAATTGGACTTAAGTGATTCGGTTGCTGATAATATATTACTTGAAATTCCCGTGCAAGTGCTCACTGAAGAAGAAAGAAAATATGGCACAATGCCTTCGGGCGATGATTGGGCTGTAATTTCAGAAGAAGAGTACAATAAACAAAAAGAAGCGGAAAAAGAAAAAAGTACAGATCCTCGTCTTGCAGATTTATCTTCATTATTAGAAGATTTAAAAGAAGATGACACAGATGATTAATTACCTCAAGCAAACTTTGAATAGATAGATCACACTACAAGGAGGTGTAGTAAATGGCAGTACCAGCTAGAAAAACTTCGAAGTCAAAAAAAGCGAAACGCCGTACTCATCACAAAATGACGATTACTGGATTGAACGAATGTCCAAATTGTGGTGAAATGAAAAAAAGTCATCATGTATGCGCAAATTGTGGCTATTATGATGGTAAAGACGTTACCGCAAAAGAAGAAGCATAGATTCATTTAAATAGAAAATGAGCAAAAACCTTAGGCTGACCATGGTGCCTAAGGTTTTTTTGTGCAATAAAGATATTTTAAAAAGTAGTATGGGGAAATAAAAATAAACGATTAACCTTAGGCTATTTTGCCGAACTTATTTTAAATAACGAAATGTTTTTCATAAGAGCAACTTACCATCTTGATTATTATAATTTTTACCTGTTGTTTTTTTATAAAAACATCAATGTTATTTTAAAGAATAAATTGTGGCTGTTTTATACAATCGTTTATTGTTTGTGTTCTGACATGTAGACATTTTATAAAAAAATAAGGTATAATAGGACAAATGAAGTGTTTGTTTTTATTTTATTTATTATGTTAGGGGGCTGTTTTATATGAAGAAAAGAAATGTTATTAAGTTGGTTATGTTGGCAAGTACATTAGCGTTGGCTGGTTGCGGTGGGAGTGACAATAACGCTGAGGAAGATAATTCCGAAGGTAAAACAGAGGATGCTACAGTTAAAATTAATCAAGGAGACTATGTTTTACAAGACGGCGAAACAGTTGAAGATGGAGAAGGTTATCTAGCTCTAAATGTGGGCATTAAGAATAATACCGAAGAGACCTTACAGGTATCAGCAAGCGAATTATCGCTTTATGATAGTGATGATAATCAGATTTCTAATGCTGATATCTATACAGATGATGATGACTTTGAAATGTTTCGAGGAACAAACTTATCTGGAGGAAAAAGTACTTCGGGTTATGTAGTATTTAAAGTAGATAAAGATAAAAAATATAATTTACAATATGCACCAACAGCTTCTCAAGACGAAGAAGCCGATGCAGAAGAAGTGGAAATTGCATTAGATCCATCAGATTATAATGATCCTTCAGAAGATGTTCAAGAAGTGATGGATCAGTATATTTCTCAAGTATTTTTGGCTGATGAAAATACAGAAGATTCAGACAGTGATACGCAAGTACAATTAGAAAATAATACTGAAGAAGAACATGCAGATTTTAACCAAAGTTTTATTGATGAATTAAAAAATGAATTTGATGCTTACTCTCCTTCAGATGGTGAGCTACAAAAAGTAGTTGAAGCATTTGAAAAGACGAATCAGGAAAAAGCAAATGTTGAATATACCATGGCCTCCTTGACGCCTACTCATGCATCTGTTTATGTAAAACCAGAAGTGATTGATTTTAATAAAATTGACTTTGAAGCTATTACGAATAAATTTGTTGACGAAAACAAAGGGAAATATGACGATTATGAAAAGGCGCAACAAGATGCCGAAAAATATATTTTGCAGGAGCTTCCAGAACAACTTAACGAGGAAGATGTAGAACAGCCGCAGTATATGTCTGCAGATGGTTATAAAATAAATTTAACGCAAGAAGATGGTACGTGGACAGTCGATACTTCAGATTCAAATGATAATTATGATTATAAAGGGTTAATATCTGGTTTTATGGGAGGATTAGGTGACCAATAAAATAAAAAAGATCATCTTAATATTTGCTGTGCTATTGAGCGTTGTTATCGTCATGTTAGGGTGGAACTACTGGAAAAACTCTACAAAACATCAGGTGAAAATACTGACAGAGGCGATTGAGAAAAAAGATTATGAACAGTTTAAAGAAGTTGTTCCAAGCTTTGCTGATGGAAAGAAAATAAATAAACGGACTTTTGCGATTTTTGCGGGTAATTTTTCGGGTGAGAGTAAAAAAAAGAATATAGAGAAATATGTGACTAATTCGAAAATTTTTACTCCTAAAAATCAAGACGATTGGATGAAACCCACACAATTTTTGCCATACCCACGTTATGTAGACTTAGAAATAGCAGATACAACAACGGCGACATTATCAGTTGGAAGCCATTTAGTGGAAAATAAGAATGAAAAAGCGGGGCCATTAATTGGTGCTAATTATGAAATTTCTTATGGTATTAGCAGTTCAATCTATGGAAAATCAGAAGAAAAACATAAGGAAAACCTTATTAGTGAAAATCAAACCTTTGATTTTGATGAACAACAATCTTTTGTACAAAGTAAAGATTTTCAAGAACAATTACTAAAACAAGTGGTTTCTTATTATGTATCTATGAATCAGGGAATCCAAAATGATTTAAATTTTGAAAATCTTGACGCGGCTCACAAAGACACGCAGGCATTATTGCAATATACTTTTGACGAATTACGTTCTTACGCTGAAACGATTGAACAATCCTTTCAAGAGTTTATCATGAATACCGAATCGCTTAAAGTTGAAGGAAGTGATGAGCCCACCGTCACATTTGATCTATATACAGACAATACCTTGTCTGTTGATTTAAAAACAGAAGAAGATAAACAAGAAGAAACACTATCTAATTCTTCCCATAATGCCATTGTGACATTACAATTTGATGAAGATATGGAGGAATGGCTGGTCCAGTCAATTGATTTTGAGACTTATGCTCAAGAACCAAATGATTGGCAGCAGAATCGAAAGTTTCAACTTTCAGAGGTAAATAAAGTTACTTGGCAAGAAAAAAAGGGGAAACAGGCCGATCTTTAGAACTAGCTTATAAACAGTCACTTACTTAATAAAAGAAAGAATGTTTTAGTAAAAACTAAATAATAAATCATGAAATCTCGGTGGTTTTCTTTGAATAAGACTATTTTTACGCTATAATATAAATGGTTTATTAATTTAAGTAATCTTAGGAGGACTGTAAATGGCAAAACAAGAAGTCGGCGTCGTCGGTATGGCCGTGATGGGTAAAAACTTAGCCTTAAACATTGAAAGTCGCGGATATTCCGTTGCGTTATATAATCGCACTGGTTCAAAAACAGAAACAGTTGTTGAAGAAAATTCGGATAAAAATTTAAAAGCTACCTATAGTGTAGAAGAATTTGTTAATGCAATCGAAAAACCTCGACGTATTGTATTAATGGTTAAAGCTGGTAAAGGAACGGATGCAACGATTCAATCACTATTACCTCACTTAGACCAAGGCGATGTATTAATCGATGGCGGAAATACCTTTTTTGAAAATACGATGCGAAGAAATGCTGAATTAGCGGACTCTGGAATTAACTTTATCGGCACTGGTGTTTCCGGTGGTGAAGAAGGCGCCTTGAAAGGACCTTCGATCATGCCAGGTGGACAAAAAGAAGCTTACGATTTAGTAGCGCCAATTTTAGAAAAAATTGCTGCTAAAGCAGAAGATGGTACACCATGTGTTACTTATATCGGTCCTAATGGCGCAGGTCACTATGTGAAAATGGTCCATAACGGAATTGAGTATGGAGATATGCAGTTAATTGCTGAATCATACGACTTGATGAAAAATGTATTAGGATTATCTGTTGATGAAATGGCTGATATTTTCTCAGAATGGAATCAAGGGGAACTGGATAGTTACTTAATTGAAATTACTGCTGATATTTTGACACGTAAGGATGACCAAGGTTCAGACCAACCGATTGTTGATATGATTTTAGACTCAGCAGGAAATAAAGGTACTGGTAAATGGACAAGTCAAAGTTCATTGGACTTGGGTGTACCTCTGCCTTTGATTACAGAATCTGTTTTTGCTCGCTATATTTCAGCCTTTAAACAAGAACGTGTACAAGCAAGTGAAATCTTACAAAAAACACCTGAATATTCCTTTACAGGGGATAAAAAAGAATTGCTCGAAAAAATTCGCCAAGCGTTGTATTTCAGCAAAATTATGAGTTATGCACAAGGATTTGCTCAATTGCGTGCAGCATCTGATGAGTATGATTGGAATCTGCCATTTGGTGAAATTGCCAAAATTTGGCGTGCTGGTTGTATTATCCGTGCACAATTTCTACAAAAAATTACAGATGCTTATGATAAAGATCCAGATATCGATAATCTGTTGTTAGATGATTATTTTAAAGAAATTGCGGAAAAATATCAGCAAGCGGTGCGAGATGTTATAGGCGTGGCTGTGCAAGCTGGCGTGCCGGTACCAACATTCTCCTCAGCGATTGCTTATTTTGATTCTTATCGTGCGAAAAGATTACCTGCTAATTTAATTCAAGCACAACGGGATTTCTTTGGTGCTCATACTTACGAAAGAGTAGATAAAGAAGGTATTTTCCATTATTCTTGGTATGATGAAAAATAAGAAAAAATGACGATAAAAAAAGAAAGAGATGAGTCCGTTCTAATTTTTTTCGGACGAATCTCTTTTTTATTTTGTATGGACATGATAAACTCTGTATAGTGTTTTATTGTTAATACAGTAAATGAAGCCAAAAAAAGGAGAATAAAATTTAATGAGCGGTATTCTAATAATTGAAGACGAGAAAAATTTAGCTCGGTTTGTTGAATTAGAATTAAAGCATGAATGTTACGATACCGAGGTTCATTATAATGGAAGAACTGGTTTAGACGCAGCGTTAAATAACGACTGGGATGCAATTTTGCTTGATTTGATGTTACCCGAATTAAACGGCTTAGAAATATGTCGTAGAGTTCGTCAAATAAAAAATACACCTATTATTATGATGACTGCTCGTGACTCGGTGATCGATCGAGTTTCTGGTTTAGACCATGGTGCAGATGATTATATTGTTAAACCTTTTGCCATTGAGGAACTTTTGGCACGGTTACGAGCTTTATTGCGCCGCATTGATATTGAAGGAGACAAAAATTCTGGTAAACAGACGACGCTTAATTATCGTGATTTAGTTATAGAAAAAGAAAATCGTGTGGTAAGACGTGGCTCAGAAGTTATTGAGCTAACAAAGCGGGAATACGAACTTTTACTAACTTTAATGGAAAATGTAAATGTTGTTTTAGCAAGAGACGTCTTGCTAAAAAAGGTTTGGGGATATCAGACAGAAATCGAAACAAACGTTGTGGATGTTTATATTCGTTATTTGCGTAATAAGATAGATCTCCCGGATGAAGAAAGTTATATACAAACAGTACGAGGTACAGGGTATGTGATGCGTTCGTGAAAAGAAAAAATAGTAAGAAAAAAGAACTTAGAAAACCTTCTTTGACGTTAAAGTGGGCTTTTGCAAGTTCTTTCTTTATATTTGTAGTCATTACCGCTTTTGCCGTTATTACATATAAAACAGCGGTTAATCTTATGTTTGAAAGAGAGCAAGAAGATGCAGAACAGACCACTTATGAAGCCGTTTCGCATTTAGCTGATGCTAATAAGGAACTAGATAGACAGACTTCTTATGAAAATTTAATTGAATTCCCTGATATAAATAGTAATTTAGAAAAAGACAGTCAAGAAAAGAGCAGTTATGTATCCGAATTTGGACAAGTTAATCTGAGCTTATATGTTTATGATCTACAAGAAAAACTAGTTTTTAGGACAAGTCAAGTTGAGCTAGACTTACAATCACAAAACGCCCAAGGGCCTACACTTACAAGGAATAAAGGGCAACCTGCTTTTTTGTTGGTACAGCCAGTTTACTCAAAAGAAACGCGAGAAAAAATAGGTTATGCACAGGCCTTTTATAATATTTCTTCGTTTTACGATATTCGAAATCACTTACTTCTCACCTTGATTGTATTAGAAATTCTGTTCTTAGTTGTAAGCAGTATTCTGGGGTATTTATTATCCGCTCATTTTTTAAAACCGTTGAAGACACTACGTAATACGATGGAAAATATTCAAAAAGACCCTCAAACAACAATTCATGCTCCTGAGCCAAAAAGTAAAGATGAATTGGCGGACTTATCAGATATATTTAATGATATGCTAGATCGGATGCGTTCCTATACTGAACAACAAGAACAATTCGTTGAGGACGTTTCCCATGAATTACGTACGCCTGTTGCTGTTATTGAAGGGCACTTAAAGATGTTGCAGCGATGGGGAAAAGAGGATCCAGAAGTTTTAGAAGAATCAATAGAAGCAAGTTTACAAGAAATTGCTAGGATGAAAACTTTAGTTCAAGAGATGCTGGATCTTTCGCGTGCGGAACAGGTCGATATCTATTATAAGAACGAAACTTCTTCAGCTAAAGAGGTTGTCTACCAAGTCTTTAACAATTTTAAGATGCTATATCCAGAATTTATGTTTACAATTGATGATGATTTAAATGAAGAAGAAACAGTGAAAATCTATCGTGATCATTTCGAACAAATTTTAATCATTATCATGGATAATGCAATTAAGTATTCTACCCAACGTAAAGAAATCCATCTTTCCATCTCTCGTAACCAAACAGAATTAGAATTGGCTATACAAGATTTTGGTGAAGGTATTACGCAAGAAAATCTCAATAAAATTTTTCACCGTTTTTATCGGGTAGATAAAGCAAGAGCCAGGGATAAAGATGGAAATGGTTTAGGTTTATCGATTGTTAAAAAATTATTAGATAATTATAAAGGTACGATTGTAGCAGAAAGTAGTTTAGGTCAAGGAACTGTTTTTAGAATAAGCCTTCCCTTGGTTTAAATAAAAGGGCGAATTATCCAACTGATTTTTTCTGGAAATTTTAGAAAACAATAACAAATAAACGAACTTTGAAAACGAACTAAGCGTAAAAGTTCGTTTTCAAAATTTTTCTTTATTTCATTAATTTTTATTATTGATTTTTACTCAAAGAATTGCTATATTAATAGATGTGCTTAATAAGCCAACACATTTTTTTGAAATTTATTAGTGAAAAAAGTTGTTGACGGATTTAAGAACAAATGATATTATAACAAAGGCGTTAAATTAAACGTTGTTGTTGGTTAAATGTTAACCACATAATCGATTAAATATTTTGTCTCAAACTTGCAAAAAGTTATTGACAAACACTTGTCGAATTGATAAGATATAAAAGTTGCTACGGCAACAAGCAGTAGACCTTTGAAAACTGAACAAAGCAAGCAAACGAACCAATGTGTCGGGCGCTTCTTTGAAAGAAGAAGCAACCAAGCAATAAACGCGAACAACACGCGAGCAAAAAGTTGAAGAGCTAAGTACGATCAACGGTGTTGATCGATCAAATTCAAGATGAGAGTTTGATCCTGGCTCAGGACGAACGCTGGCGGCGTGCCTAATACATGCAAGTCGAACGCTGCTTAGAAAGAAACTTCGGTTTTTTTCTAAGCGGAGTGGCGGACGGGTGAGTAACACGTGGGGAACCTATCCATCAGCGGGGGATAACACTTGGAAACAGGTGCTAATACCGCATACGGCTTTTTTTCACCTGAAAGAAAGCTCAAAGGCGCTTTACAGCGTCACTGATGGCTGGCCCCGCGGTGCATTAGCCAGTTGGTGAGGTAACGGCTCACCAAAGCAACGATGCATAGCCGACCTGAGAGGGTGATCGGCCACACTGGGACTGAGACACGGCCCAGACTCCTACGGGAGGCAGCAGTAGGGAATCTTCGGCAATGGACGCAAGTCTGACCGAGCAACGCCGCGTGAGTGAAGAAGGTTTTCGGATCGTAAAGCTCTGTTGTCAGCAAAGAACAGGAGAAAGAGGCAATGCTTTTTCTATGACGGTAGCTGACCAGAAAGCCACGGCTAACTACGTGCCAGCAGCCGCGGTAATACGTAGGTGGCAAGCGTTGTCCGGATTTATTGGGCGTAAAGCGAGCGCAGGCGGTGAT
>NZ_BSUG01000086.1 GCF_030161475.1 Tetragenococcus halophilus subsp. flandriensis
AAAAATGAACAGATTATTATCAAATGAATAAAAATATATTTTGGGAGGAATAATAAAGATGGTAAAGCAAAAAGTATTGTATGGTAAAGGATACTTAGATTTTGAAATAGCGGATGATAGAGTTGGAGAACTGGTATTATCAAAAACAGACAGTTATCAACCTAAGTTAAGTGAAAAAGAGTTATGTAAAGAAGCTTTAAAAAATCCTATTGGTTCGGATAAATTGTCGGAATTGGCAAAAGATAAAAAAGATGTGGTTATTATAGCAAGCGATCATACTCGACCTGTACCGAGTAAAATTATGATGCCTTTAATGTTAAAAGAGATTAGGGAGAAAAATCCAGATATTGACATTACAATTTTGATTTCTACTGGTACGCATAGATCGACCACTGATCAAGAATTGATAAATAAATTTGGTGAAGAAATTGTCAAAAATGAAAAAGTTGTTGTTCATGACGCTGTTAATTCTGAATTAGTAAAAATTGGTAAACTTCCATCAGGTAGTGATTTGTTAATAAATAAACGCGCTTTTGAAGCAGATTTACTAGTTGCCGAAGGTTTTATTGAACCACACTTTTTTGCTGGATATTCTGGTGGAAGAAAGAGTGTTTTCCCGGGTATTACCAGTAGAAAATCTGTAGTGGCAAATCATTGTGCAGAGTATATTGCAGACGAAAATTCTCGTACCGGAATTTTAAAAAATAACCCGATTCATGAAGAAATGATTTCTGCAGCAAGACAAGCTAATTTGGCCTTTATCTTTAATGTAGTGCTTAATTCTGAAAAAGATATTATTTATGCCGTTGCTGGCGATATGGAAAAAGCTCACTTGGACGGAACTAACTTTTTATCAGAATTAGCAGGAGCTGAACCTGAAAAA
>NZ_BSUG01000087.1 GCF_030161475.1 Tetragenococcus halophilus subsp. flandriensis
AAATTTTACAACAAACAAAATCAGGAAATATTACTACATTTTAGTCTCCTAAATAAATGGCCTAAAGTCTTGAAATATCAAGGCTTTAGGCCATTTTAACCTTTTGTAAGTGTCAAATTCAGGATCATATCAAAAATAGGGCGAATATGCTATTTAATTTTAGTTTCTTTAAAATTCTCTTACAAACAAAAAATAGTTCTTATCATAAAAGCTTCCTCTTATTCTATTAAATATTGATAAGCCCAACGATCGCCGTAAGGTATGGGAAAATGAACTTTCCCGCGATAAACAAAGCCAGCATTTATTATCGCCTTTTGCATTCCAATGTTTAAGTGATAGGTATCGATACGAATATCACGATAACCTAGCTGCTGACTGACGGCAATTAAATGGCGTAATAGTTTTTGTGCCAGCCCCTTCCCGGTTTTGTGCTTGTCAACGACAACTCGATGAATAGATACATAAGGTCCTTCTCCTAACCAGCCGCCTTCTTTTATCGCTGTATAAACTGGGTCCGTCCCTTTAATTAAGGCAGCGTAAGCAACAACCTTCTCATCTTCAAGCACATAGCCGGCGCCCGCTTTAATATCTTGTTCGACCTGTTGCCGGCTTGGCTCATAACCATCTTGCCACTGCGGCGAGCCTTGTTTTCTTAATGAGTCTACGCCTTGCGCAATAAGTGTCATAATTTGTGCAATATCTTGAGTGTCAGCTGCTCTAAAAATCATTTTTTCCCCTCTTACTCTTCTATCGTTTTTAATTTTCCGCGGAATTGCTGAATATTTTCATATCCCTTTTCTTTCATAATTTCGCCTAACTCCTCAAGAATCCTATTAAAAACAGAAGTCCCTTCTTTATACAATTGCGTACCAATTTGTAACATTGAAGCACCGCATAAAAGATGTTCAAAAGCGTCCTGGCCCGAAACAATCCCACCGGTCCCAATGATTTGAATGCTTGGATTTAAACGCGTATAAAAAGCACGTACGTTTGCCAAAGCAGTAGGTTTGATATATTCGCCACCAATGCCACCGAACCCTTCCTTAGGTTTGATAACCACTTGTTCTTTATCTGGGTCGATGATCAGTCCGTTACCAATTGAATTGATAGAATTGACAAAGGCAAGAGGAAATTTATTTAAAATTGTAGCGATTTGATCAAAATGTGCGATATCAAAATATGGAGGAAGTTTGACACCCAGTGGTTTAGTATAAAAGGAAAAGATTTCAGTTAAAATTTGTTCGGTCAACGCAAAATCATAAGCAACTTGTGGTTTACCCGCTACATTAGGACAAGATAAATTTAACTCTGTAAAACCATGAAACTCACTATCTTCAAGCTTTTTTAAAGTTTCAATATTTTCTTGCATACTCATACTAGCCACTGAAAAAAACATCGGGGTAGAAAAGTTTTTCTGATATTCATTGACGTAATCAAGATAATAATCAAATCCTAAATTAGGCAAACCCATTGAATTAATACTACCTAGTGTTGTTTCATAATATCGTGGCTCCGGATTCCCTTGTCTTTTCTGCCGTGTTACGCTTTTTGTTATAAACGTGCCCGCCCTTGAGTCTATCAAGCCGTTTAATTCTTCACTGGTCATACAATGAACACCTGAAGCATTCATTAGTGGAGATTGAAATGTATAATCCTGGAAAGTTACATCAAACATGGTCTTACCTCCTAGATGATCTCTTTAATATTTGTTAGTAGTTTATCCAAATTTAAAGCAAAAAGCAATGAAAGAATCGGTTATAAAAACAAATAAAATAGAAAAAAGCTCCCTCATTAATTTTTTAATAAAGGAACTTTCGTTAGTTGTAATAAACTGAATAAACAAATTCATATTTTTATTTACCTGATCCCTAATGCAATACGCGCGTAGCGACTCATTTTTTCTGGTGTCCAAGGTGGATACCAGACGAGTTTTACATCTACCTGATTTACTTCAGGTACTTCATTTAGACAATCCAAAATTGCCTCAGTCAAAATATCAGCTAAAGGACATCCCATCGTTGTCAGTGTCATTTTGATTTCAGTGTCTCCTGTTGCATCATCGAACTCTACGCCATAGATTAAACCTAAATTAACAATATCGATGCCTAACTCTGGGTCGATAACGGTTTCTAGCGCCATTAAAATATTATCTTTTATTTCTTCAATTTCTTCTTCTGTTCGTGCGACACCCATGTTTTCTAATCCCCCTCTGCTTTTTCTCTCTAAGCAAATCATACCTTGTTTTATATCATTTGTAAACGCTATTTGTAAACAATTTAACAATCTTTTATTTTTTAACGAAATTCTATTTTGTCACTGTTTTAAATGGGGAAATTTATTCAACTTCTTGCCAAAAACTTTCCATTCCTTGTTTTAATTGTTCAAGATTGTGACAAATTTTCATATTCTGCCAATGCGCAGGAAAGAGTTGGCGATAAGGTCTAGAAGTAAATCTTTGGTCTAAAAGTAAAACAATGCCTTTATCAGTACTATCTCGAATAACACGACCAGCAGCTTGTAATACTTTATTCATTCCCGGCAGCTGATAAGCATATGCAAAACCTTTTCCCTCTTTTTCATCAAAATATTCCTTAATTAATTCTTGTTCATGATTCATTTGAGGTAATCCAACACCAACGATAATGCTGCCTACTAAGCGTGAAGCTTTTAAGTCAATACCTTCAGAAAATACGCCGCCTAATACACAAAAGCCGACCAGAGATTGTGTTGGCTTTTCAACAAATTTTGCCAAAAAATCTTCGCGTTCTTTTTCATTCATTTGTGTATCTTGAACAATCGTATCGATTTCTGGAAATTGCTCGCGAAAAATTTGAAAACAATCATCCAGATATTTATAAGATGGAAAAAACACTAAGTAATTTCCTTTTTGCGCAGAAACTGCTTCTGTAATAGCTTGAGCGATTGCTTGGTAACTATTATTCCTTTTCTTATAAGTTGTTTGGATATAATCGGCAATGAAGACTTGTTGGTTTTTTTCCGGAAATGGGCTAGCTAGACGATAACGTAATGCCTCGCGGTCCCCTCCTAACACTTCTTGGTAATAAGGCAAAGGTGTCAAACTCGCAGAAAAAAGTAGACTCGCTTTCCCTTTATTAAGGGTATCCGCTAAAAATAGTGCTGGTGACATACAAAATTGGCGGATTTTTAAATCGTGATACATAATTTCAATCGTTGTTTCATAGCTTTCATCATAGAAATCACTAATTTTTAAAAATCGTAGCACATCAAAATAAAGGTCTAAGATTTTTTCTTCTTGTGGATTTCCTTCATTTGCAGCTAACCATTCTTTGATTAATTCGCTAAAACGAAATAAAAGTTTAAGCAAAGTATCCGCCTGTCCTTTTTGATGATGGAAAGTCCAGCCAGATTCCTGCGCAGTTTCTTCAATCGCGGCAAATTCTTGCTCGATTTTTTTAAGACTCTTTAAAATTTTTTTATCGTTTTTAGAAAAACTTTTAAAAACACTGTTAAAAGACTTTCGATGAATAGAAGCAGAATACATTTCACGCGAACGATTCACGAGATTATGAGCTTCATCGATCAAAAAGTAATACTTTTCGCTGTTATCTTCAAAAAAACGACGTAAGTATACTGTAGGATCAAATAAATAGTTGTAATCTCCAATGATCACATCACAAAATAGACTAATATCAAGGGAGAATTCAAAAGGAGAAACAACATGTTTTTTTGCATAACTTTCAATTACAGAACGAGTCATTTGGTTTTCATGATGTAAAATATCCCATAGTGCTTCATTGATGCGATCATAATATCCTATAGAATAAGGACTATCGTCTGGATTGCCCTCTTGTTCTTCTGGAAAGCGTATTTTATCTTTTGCTGTGATGGTGACACTTTTTATTTGCGCACCTTTATCCGCTAAAACGGTTAATGTATCTTCGGCCACTTGTCTAGTGATGGTTTTAGCTGTTAAATAAAAAATTCTATCCGCGCGGTCTTCTCCTAAAGCTTTGAACGCTGGAAAAAGTGTAGAAATAGTCTTGCCTATTCCAGTAGGTGCTTCAACAAATAACTCTTGCTGGCTACGTAAAGTCTTATAAGCTGCTGCCGCTAATTCACGTTGTCCACTACGAAACTTTTGATAGGGAAAATCCATTTGCTGCAGTGTTTTATTACGTTGCACTCGCCATTTTTTTTGAAAGACCAACCACTTATGATATTCTTTTATTAACTTATCAAAAAAGTCTTTTAAAAAACTCCATTCATAAGAACGTCTTCTTTGTACGGTTTTTTCTTCAATCGTTTGATAATAGGTTAATTGTACTTGGATATTTGTTAAATCATTTTGCAAAGAGTAGATATACGCATAGACCATTGCTTGATAGAAGTACATTTCAATTTGATCATCTTCTAATTCTTCAAATTGTACTTCCGAAGTTTTTATCTCATCAATAATCCAACCTTCGTCTTCTTTAAAAATACCATCTGCACGACCTTCAACAGTGATCTTATCATTTTCAACAGTTGTTTCTTCTTTTAAAAATACTTCTTTTTGATAATTATCTCCGGCAGCTTTTTGTAGTTTGCGATGGATTTTTGCCCCTTCTTGTGCAGTATGATTGCTAGTTTTTTGACTGCTAAGGTTTCCTCTGCGTAGAATAAATTCAACGAGATGTCTGACCGAAATTTTCTTAGAAAACATGTTGCCACCTTCTTCCAAACTATTATTATAGAATACTTTTGTGTATTTTTACAGCAGGATAAAAAAATCTACTCATCTTCTTTTTCTTTGTTTGTAGGAATAATTTAAGTTATACTTGAGTTAGTATTTTATAGAGGGGGTTTTAACTTTTATGCGTATCAATCGATTGGTAACAGGCGATATTGGCGAAAATTGTTATTTAATATGGCAGGACCAATCGCTTTTAATTATTGATCCAGGCGCTGATGCCTTTACTATTAAACAACAGATTAAACAAACAGATGCCTTGCCCGTCGCGATTTTATTAACCCACGCTCACTTTGATCATATTGGAGCCGTAGATGAATTGCGTGATGAATATCAAATTCCTGTTTATCTCAATCCTTTAGAATTTGACTGGCTACAAGATCCAGTTTTAAATTTATCCGTGCAATTACCTGAAGAAAGACAAGTAATCGTTCGTCCTGCAGAGTATAAATTAGAGCTGCGGGATTATAATTTGGCTGGTATCTCCTTCAAAGTTGTTCCTACTCCGGGACATTCGATAGGCAGCGTAAGTTTTATTTTTGATGATTTTGTTGTTTCAGGAGATGTTTTATTCAATGGCAGCATCGGTAGAACTGATTTTTACACAGGAAACTACGAACAGCTACTTGATAGCGTTAATTCGCAATTATTCCAATTAGCCGATGAATATACAGTTTATCCAGGACATGGTCCTATAACTTCGATCGGTCATGAAAAAGTAACGAATCCATTTTTCGTTGATTAATTAAGCAAGGAGTGAAGAAAATGACAAAAACAGAATTATACATCGTAAGACATGGTAAAACCATGTTTAATACAGTACAACGAGTGCAAGGCTGGTGCGATACACCCCTTACCAAAACAGGTGCTGAAGGTATCCGATATCTAGGAGCAGGACTTAAAGATATTAACTTTGAAGAAGCTTATGCTAGTGACTCCGGACGCGCTATTGAAACCGCAAGAATTATTTTAAGTGAACTTCCTAAAGGTTCTGAGGTACCTTTTCGTGTAGATAAAAGAATTCGCGAATGGTGTTTTGGTTCTCTAGAAGGTGGTTATGATGCTGAAATGTGGGGCGTTGTTCCTAGAGTTTTGAATTTTCATAATTACGATGAAATGATCGATAAACAAACCAGTTTTAAAGAGATCTGCGAAGCCATCTACGATGCAGATACAGCAAACTGGGCCGAAACCTACGATGAACTAAGTTATCGCGTGCGTACTGGTTTTGAAGATATCGCTCATCGTATTGAAAAAAATGGTGGTGGCAAAGCACTGGTCGTCTCTCATGGTTTAACGATTGCCTTCTTATTGAATTTAATTAATGAGGAAAGTAACGTTCGCATGGACTTAGAAAATGGCTCTGTTACTCGCTTAACTTATGAAAATGGCGATTTCACTTGCCAAGAAGTTGGTTCAACAGCTTATATTGAAAAAGGCAAAGAACTAGAACAAGCTTAATTAAAACAAATAAAAGCTAAATTATAAAGCAAGTTTTAAAAACTTGCTTTTTTTTATCAAAAATTATTTATAATCCTCTTTTTTAAAGGTATACTTATTTTTGGCATTACTTAAGAAGGGATTGAAAATATGTTTTTTACAAATGTCATTAAAGCGATCATTCTAGGGATCATTGAAGGGATCACGGAGTGGTTACCTATCAGCAGTACTGGACATCTTATTTTGGCAGATGAATTTGTTCGTTTAGAAGCAAGCGAAGCATTTATGTCGATGTTCAATGTAGTTATTCAATTAGGCGCAATTTTAGCTGTCGTCGTCTTATACTTTAATAAGTTAAACCCATTTGCTTCAAATAAGAACACTACCCAAAAAAATGCTACCTGGCAATTATGGTTTCGCGTCATTGTAGCAATCATTCCCTCAGGGATCATAGGAATCTTTTTAGACGATTGGTTAGATGCGCATCTTCATAAATTTTTACCTGTCGCTATTGTGCTGATCGTTTATGGTGTTGCTTTTATTCTAGTGGAAAAAAGAAATCAAAATCGAACACCTAAGATTGCCCAATTAAATGAAATTACCTATAAATTTGCTTTAATTGTAGGGATGTTTCAAGTTCTTTCCTTAGTTCCTGGAACATCAAGGTCTGGCGCTACGATATTAGGAGCTATTTTGATTGGTGGTTCGCGTTTTGTTTCCACTGAGTTTTCCTTTTTCCTAGGGATTCCTACGATGTTTGGTGCCAGTTTTATTAAAATCTTGAAATTTTTAGGCACTGGCAATAGCTTTGACTTTACAGGAACAATCATTTTACTTATTGGAACAGTGATTTCATTTATTGTTTCAATCCTTGCTATTAAATTCTTATTGAATTATCTTAAGAAAAACGATTTCACTGCTTTTGGTTGGTACCGTATTGTTTTAGGTATTGTATTAATTCTTTACTGGATGGTCGCAATGTAGAGACAACTAAATAAAAAGCCAAGAGTTTGATATTTAAATTTATATTACTCTTGGCTTTTTATTTAAGTAACTTTGATAATCGCGCCATTGTAATTTCTTTTTAGTAACAAAATTCTTTACAAGTTGTTATTGCAAACAACTGAAGCATTCTGTATAATGACTATTGTTGAATTATACGTTATTTTCGTATAATATTTTCTGATCCGGAGGTGAAATAAATGCCACAAATTAAAGGTGCAGTCAAACGAGTTCGCCAAAGTTATAAAGTTACTCCTAAAAACTCAGCTCAAATGAGTGCAATGCGTACTGCTATCAAACAAGCAGAACAAGCAGCCCGTGAAAATGCTGATAATAAAGATGCGTTGTTCAAAGATGCTGTAAGCGCAATTGACACAGCTGAATCAAAAGGATTAGTTCATAAAAATAAAGCAGCGCGTGATAAATCACGTTTAAGCAAAATTACCGCTAAATAAAAAAAAGATTTGAAGTTTAAAGCTTCAAATCTTTTTTTATTTTTAAGCTGAAACTAAGCCGCTTGTAAAAGAAACAATTGAAATAAGTATTCTTTATCCATTTGGCCTGTTTTGATTTTATAATCATTTTCGATAAGCTCATCATAGAGTCGAGTTAGGATTTTGCTATCCATCTTACGTACTTGTTGAATCGCAAGCTTGACACGATAAGGATGAACATTTAAAGTGCGCGTAATATTGCCTTGTTGATACCCCAGCTTTAACAGGATCGCTGTCTGTAAATAAATACGTATTTGACTAATTAAAATAGCGTTGATCTTGATCGTCTCTTCTCCTTGTACATGCAGGTCTTCATATAACTGCAAGGCTTCAGCTGTTTTGCCTTCTAATACATAATTGGTCAAATCAAATACATTGTCTTCAAGCGTTTTAGGAACCAAGCTTTCAACATCATTTTTTCTTATGCGTTTGGTTTTAGAAGCAAATAATTGTAACTTTTGTAACTCTCTCATAGCTTTTGTAAGATTAGCATCTGTTAGTCGAATAAATAATTCAAAAGCTTCTCTGTCCATATCAATGCCATCATTATCTAATGTCTGTTGCAAAAAACGACGTACCTGTGCTTCACTCATAGGCGCTACATCGATCGCTTCTGCTTGTTTTTTAAATTGTTTCGTAACTTTCTTACGTTCATCAAGTTTTTCATAATCAGCGAAAAAAACTAAAATTGTGCTATCGACCGGATTTTTCAAGTAAGATACAAGACGGTCAACATCATGTTCTGGTGCATTTGTTTTTTTCTCAGCTGTTAAAATAAACGGACTTTCAACAAAAACCAAACGGTAATCGCCAAAAAAGGGCATGGATTCTGCTTCATCCAGCACTTCATCCACTGTGTTTTCCTCTAAGTCAAAGCTAGCAAAATTTAAATCATCAATCCCCAGTTGTAAACTTTCAAGAAAAGCTTGGTGTATTTGTTTTTGTAGATATTCTTCTGTTCCAACTACTAAATAAATGGGTTGAAAGTTTTGGTCGTAAATGGTCTGTAAAGCATTTTGAACGTTCATAAAATAGCTCCTCTTTTTACTTTTCAAAAGAAATCTTACCACGGAACAGACAGAATGACTAGTCTTGTTTTTGTACTGTAATTTTCATTTTAGGCGCTAAAGTGTTCCAAGAATAACGCAGCATTCCCTGTTTATCTGTTCGTAACGCTTTTACTCCGTAATCTTGTAAAGTATCCATCACTTCTGGGTGTGGATGGCCGAAACGATTATTTTCACCACAAGAGATGATTCCTTGTTTAGGCTGTAATTGCTCAATAAATTCAGGTGCCGTAGAGGTATGACTGCCATGATGACCTAATTTTAAGACATCAGCTTTTAGTTGAGGATAATCTTTTATCACTTTTTTCTCACCTTCTTGTCCTAAGTCGCCGGTCATTACAAAACTTGTGTCATAAATGCTAGTGGCGATTACTAAGGAGTCTTCATTCTCCCCTTTTCCCACATGTTCAGGGCCTAAAATATGAAGTTTTAACTTTTTACCCACTTGGTCTTTACTCCCGATTTCTTCAACAGCTGTATTTTTTGTTGTGTCTTTTAAAAGTTTTTTTATATTATCACTTTGAAAACTACCTTTTCCTAGATAAAGAGCCTCCACTTTGAATTCTTCCATGACTTCTTTTGCATCTCCCATGTGGTCAATATCACCATGCGTTACAAATAAACCATCGATTTTTTTGACACCTTCACCTTTTAAGTATGGAATTAACGTATACTCCGCATTTGAGCGATAATTGCGCCTTTGCCAATCTTCTTGAAAAAAATTCATTTTCCCGCCGGTATCAATAACATATACTTCCTGTTTAAATGGGGTTTGAATAACAATACTATCTCCTTGTCCTACATCAACAAAAGCAATAGAAGTTTCTAAAGAAAATAACTGGAAGATAATTAATAAAAAACTAGGAAGAAGCAAACAAATTTTACGATGATTCTGATAAATATAAACTCCCGCAATTAAAGCTAGTATAGTCAAAACTAAAGGCGGTTGTCCTGTTGTTATAACAAAGAGCTTCGTAAACTTGAGAATTTGTTCAAAAGAAATAATCAACTTTTCTAAGACTATTTCTAAAATATTATGGGAAAAGCCTAAAAGATTTACAAAACAACTAGCAACTAACAAGGGCAGTATGATTCGACTAAACAAAGGGACAAATAACGCTGTTAACAAGCCAGCTAACAGAGGCACTTCAAAAAACATATACATAAGTAGTGGTGCAGCTAATAAAGAGATCTCTTGCGATTGTAATAGTCGCTGCCAATGTTTCTTTCGTGGGCTTTGATTAAGCAAAATAACCCAGGACATCCATAAAGATAAAATCCCCGAAAATTGTAGCAATGTTTTTGGGTCGTACAATAATAGTAGAAACAATACAATACTAAAACGATCTAAACTTGCAAGTTCAATATTTATTTCTTTAAAAAATAAACGTAGGATATACATCAAAGAAGCTCGCCAAACACTGATGGTTTGTCCAAATAAAACAACACTTACAAAAATGAGTAGAAAGAAAAGTAAGCCAAACTCAGCAAAAGTTAGCTTCGTTTTACGCAGAAAGAAAAAGAGCCAACCATAGAATAGATAAACATGCATACCGGAAATAGTAAATAAATGTAAAATACCTGCACTGCTATAGATTTCTTTAATTTCTTGAAAACTTGTATCACGATAACCGAAAAGCAAAGATAGAACATAGGTCGCTGTTTTGGAAGAAAAATTTGCCTCTACCCAATCAACACAGAAAGCCCGCCATTGTCTTAAAAACGAAATACCGCCTAGCGGACGTTTATTTTGGATCTCTTCAACTCTAAAAGTTCCCAGCTTATGCTTGGAAAAAGCAAACCATTTTGCATCAAAACCATGTAAGTTACGTTTACCTTCTAAGGGCAAAAAAGTAGCTGTTACTTGAATTTCTTTACTCCAGTTTGTACGTTTTTGCCAAGATTTTTGTTCTTGTTCATTTTCAACTTGATATTGTCCATCTATTTTGTAATCGTCAATTTTTCCTTCAAAGGAAACCAAGTCTCCATTTACTTTGATCGTATCATTATAGATCTTAATTTTAGTAGATACTTCCTTTTCTGCTTCTGGAGCTTGAGGTAAAGCCATAGTATGGGCCCTTAGCAATAAAAAAAAGCTGCAAAAAATACACAGTAGCCCTAAGACGACTTGCTTTTTGCAGCAGAGAAAAAATGAAAAGTAAATACTAACCAACAATAAAAGAGGTTGTTGAAGTAAATAAGCGTTTAATAAGCTAGCAGCTATAATTATGGGAAAGACTAGTTGGTTTTTCCAGGAAAAATCAATCCTGTGGTTCATTCAATTGACCAAAAGATAATTTTTCAAAATAATGAGGTTCAAGCGTGACTTGGTGGACGGCGCCACCAACTTGGTCGATCAATTCTAAAGCATAAGAATCATTATGATAATTATTAAGATAATGAATCGTCTTAACACCTGCTTGTAACAATGCTTTAGTACATTGCAAACAAGGAAAATGAGTCACATAAATTTCTGCGCCTTCAGTAGAAATCCCGAATTTAGCACATTGTAAAATAGCGTTCATTTCTGCATGAATCGTACGAATACAGTGACCATCCACAAGATAACAGCCATGGTCAATACAATGCTTATCACCAGAAACAGAACCATTATATCCTCCAGCGATAATTCTTCGATCTTTTACTAAAGTCGCTCCAACCTCAAGACGAGTACAAGTGCTTCTTAAGGATAAAAGTAGCGCTTGGGCCATAAAATATTGATCCCACGGAATACGTTTGTCTGCCATCATTTTCCTCCTTCCTTGATTTTACTTATATTATATTTTAATCGAATCACGCAATTTTTCAACTGTCTTTTCCCCAAATCCTGAAATTTCATTTAATTCGTCGACACTCTCAAAGGCGCCATTTTCTTCTCGATAATCAACGATAGCTTGCGCTTTAGCTGGTCCTACACCGCTTATTTCTTGTAATTCATTTATATCTGCTGCATTAATATCGATCATATCTTCATTGTTATCTCCTTCTTGTTTATCTCCATCCACCTCCATTTCTTCGGCTTCTTCTTTATTAGGTATATAAATCATTTGTTGATCTTGTAACTTTTCAGCTAAATTCAATTGTTTTTCTTCTGCTTGTTTAGTTAAACCTCCTGCTTCTAAAATGACTTCTTTTACACGCGCATCGCCTTCTAGTTCATAAACGCCAGGCTTATTGATTTCTCCTTTAATATCTACGATGATTTTTCCTGTTTCTTCTGTTGTTTTTTCACTGTCTTCGGTTGCTTGTTGAAATGCGCTCTCATTTTCTTCCCAAGCATCAGCTTGTTCATTATTTGATTGACTAAAATAAATTACAAGCACAAAAACTGTAATTAAAGTAGCAATAATTAAAGGTAAAAATCTTTTAAGCCGTTCTTTTATCATCGGTGTCCTCTCCTCCTTTCACCTATAAGTACGCAAAAAAACACCAAAACTTTTTAACAAAACAAAATTTTTCCTAAGTTAAAAAGTCTTGATGCTTAAACAAATTTTTCTATTTCTTTCATAGATGTGACTCGGTAATCCGCTTGAATATCAGTAAGTAAATTCTCATTATCAAAAAATATGGTAGCAACGCCAGCGTTTTTCCCAGCGTCTACATCTAAGGCACGGTCGCCGATCATTACCGTCTTTTTAGGATCAAGTCCATACTGCTCTAACAAATAATTCAGTGAAGTCGGATCCGGTTTTCTGGGAAAATTATTTTCTGGACCTACAACTTCTGTAACTAAATCAGCTAACTGTTCCTTTTTTAATAAGGCCTGTGTAGACGTTTGTCTACGATGAGATAAAATCATATTTACTTTGTGCTTTGCGACAATAAGGGACAAAACATCTTTTGTTCCAGTAAAACTTTGCGGTTCGAAAGCGGTTTTTTCTTCATAAACTTTTGCCTTTTTAGATAATTCGTCAAAGTCCAACTGATATTTTTCAGCGATTTTAGCCGAAGAATATTCTTTCAAAATCTGATAAATTTCTTCTTTTGTACTATCGATATTATATTCTTTTAAAGCTTGCAAATAACCCTGTACAATCATCGGATAAGTATCAAACAAGGTATCATCAAAATCCCAAATAAATGTATTAAACAACAAATTTTCTCCTTTTTTTATTTTCATACTTATTTTACCACGCTCTTTTAAGAAGTACTATGGGTTAATTAAAATGAGACGCTTTTACCTCATTGTTCATAATAACGAAGGTGTATTCTCCTCCATTTGCTTCCTGTTGTACTTTTTGAATATATCTAAACCCTACTTGTTCATATACTTTCATAGCACGTTGATTAAAATCAGCTACCGATAACCAAATTGTAGGACAAAAATAATGCTTATTTAAATAATCAACAACCAACTGAACAAAAGATTTTCCAAAGCCCGCTCCTGTTAATTTTGGTTTCATTCCAATTCCCATTTCTATATGGTTTTTTGAAGAATAATCTTTAGGAAAAACACAAAAAAACCCAACCAATTCGTTATTATTCTTGACTGAGAAATAGGTATTCTTTCTTTGTTCTTTATTTAAGATTTCATCATAATCTTCTTGGTCTGCCGTCATATCATAAAAATTGTAAGGCGCTGGATACTTCCAATTATTAGCTATTTCTAATGCTTCTGTTTGATCCATTGGTTTTATTTGTATATTTTCAAACATGTCATCCCATCCTTTTGTAAACCATCTCCATAAAACAAACAGCTAAATCTATTTTAGCTGTTTGTTAGAAAACCTAAAATTTCATTTGTTCAATACGATCAAAGGCTTCTTTTAACATAGAGATTTCTTGTGTGACCGCTAGACGTACATGTTGATCACCAGTAGTCACACCAAATGCCTTGCCCGGTACCACAAGAACCTGAGTTTCATCCAGTAATTTTTTAGTAAAAGTAGCAGAATCTAGTTGTGTATCAGCGATATTTATAAATGCGTACATTGTTCCTTGTACTTCTCCTAAATGTAGAAAATCAATCGCATCGACACGTTTTTTTACATAAGCAAGACGTTCTTTAAACACATTGACGACCTCTGGAATAATTTCGTTGGCATGTTGCAATGCATAAATCCCCGCTTGTTGCGAAATAGATGGTGCAGAATAAGTAATACTTTCATTGATTAGTTTGGCTATTTCACTAACATAAGATGGTGCAATCATATAACCAATACGCCAACCTGTCATCGCAAATGACTTTGAAAAGCCACTGAATGTTATGGTATTTTCTGGAGCAAACCTTGCCATAGGTGTAAATGAATGATCAAAAACCAGTTCTTCGTAAATTTCATCGGAAAGAATAAATAAATCATGTTGAATCGCAATATCTGCAATTTTTTTAAAAGTTTCTTCTGAGAAAACTGCTCCAGTTGGATTGTTAGGTGAATTGATCACTACAGCTTTTGTCTTTTCACTGATCGCTTGTTCTAATACATCTGCTTCCAATTGAAAGCCATCTTTTTCATAAGTAGGTATAACAACTGGAGTGCCCCCAGCTAATTCAATTTGATCTTTATAAGGAGAAAAATAAGGCTCATGGATGATAATCTCATCGCCAGGATCAGTAATCGCCAAAAGTGTCAAATACATACCATGCATCGCCCCAACAGTCGCGCGTACTTGATTTGCGGCAAAGTCTAAACCATAGCGTTTTTTATAGTGCTCGATGACCGTTTGAATAAATTCTGCACTACCATCAGATGCGGTATAACGCGTATGTCCAGCTTTGGCATCTTTAGCTGCTTGATCAATAATACCTTCATCTGTAATTAAATCAGGATCACCAATTGATAAATCGATCAATCCTTCCTGACTTTTGGCCAATGCACCAATATTCATCATAATATTTTCTTCTGGTTCTTGATACTTTTTTGCTAAATTATTGCGGTTCATGAGCCATTTCCTCCCCCATTACTTTATAATACTTTTTTCAAAAAGCTTTGTGTTCGTTCGTTTTTTGGATGGTCAAAAATCTCTTCAGGTAAACCTTCTTCTTGAACGATACCATCATCCATAAAAATCACTCGATCAGCGACTTCTTTTGCAAAACCCATTTCGTGACTGACAACGATCATCGTCATTCCTTCTTCAGCTAAGGTCTTCATAACAGATAAAACTTCGCCTACCATCTCTGGATCCAAAGCAGAAGTGGGTTCATCAAACAACATCACATCAGGGTCCATTGCCAGGGCCCTTGCGATAGCTACCCTTTGTTGCTGTCCACCTGAAAGACTGGCTGGATAACTGTCATCTTTATCAGTTAAACCTACTAAATCCAACAACTCATGTGCTTTTTTCTTTGCTTCTTCTTCGCTTTGTCCCTTTACTTTAATAGGACTAATAGTAATATTTTCTAAAACTGTTTTATGGGGAAATAAATTAAAGTTTTGAAAAACCATCCCCATTTTTTGTCTTAATTTATCAATGTCATTTTCTTTTGCTAAAAGATCATTGCCTTCAAATAAAAGTGTGCCTTCAGTGGGTTGTTCTAATAGATTTAAACAACGTAAGAAAGTACTTTTTCCGCTACCGGATGGGCCGATAACCACGACAACTTCACCAGCCTCAACAGATAAGTCAATGCCTTTTAACACTTCATTTTTATCAAATGATTTATGCAGATTTTCAATGTTAATCACTTGCCTTCATTCTCCTTTCAACAAAGCCTAACAAACGAGAAAGCGTAAAGGTCAATACAAAGTAAATCAGTGAAACAATTAGATAAGGCAAGAAGGGTTTAAAACTTGCACCTTGCACATTCCCAGCTTGAAAGATCAGCTCGGAAACACCAATCACTGAAATCACTGAGGATTCTTTGATGACGGTAACTAATTCATTACCTAAAGCTGGCAGGATATTTTTAATTGCTTGCGGGAAAATAATATAACGCATTGACTCTGTACGATCCATACCAAGTGAACGCGCAGCTTCCATCTGCCCTTTATCGACACCATTGATTCCTGCACGAATAATTTCTGCGACATAAGCGGCACTATTAAGCGATAGAGCAATACAACCCGCCACAAAACGTGAAAAATCAAGCCCTAAGATTCCTGTTCCAAAATAAACAATAAAAATCTGTACTAACAAAGGCGTTCCTCGAACATACTCAATATAGATAGAAGCTAATGCTCGTAAAATTTTTATAGAAGACAATTTCATCAAAGCAAAAATGACACCTAAAATGATACCAAAAATCACGCCAATGATTGCTAAAAGAATCGTATATCCAGTGCCTGAAAGATAGTAAGGATAATATTTGGCAAAAAAGCCTTGGTCTTCTTCACTAAACATCAGCTCATTAGCTTCTTCCTGGTAACCTTCCATTAAGTTTTCATCATTGATTGTTTGAATAGAATCATTAATATTTTCAGCTAGCACTGGCGAATCTTTAGGAAAGGCGACCGCTGTTTCTTTGTCTCCTTCTTCAAATTCTAGATCAGATAAAGCTAGATCGTCATTTTCCTCTACATAAGCTTCGGCTACCGGACCTTCTAATATAGCAGCATCAACTTTTTCATTTTTTAAGTTCATTACAACATCTGGAATTTTTTGTAAAGAAGTAACTTGTGCGCCATTTAATTCATCATTAGCTAGTTCTTCTTGGGTGGTTTGCTTTTGCACACTAACCGGTACATCTTCAAACTGCTCACCACTAGTATATCTATCTTGATCTTCTTCTCTTACTACTAAACGTTGTTGTGAATTCATATAAGGTTCAGAAAAATCCACTTCCTGTAAACGTTCAGGTGTTGGCGACATACCGGAAATGATCAAATCGATTTTCTCTGTGTCTAAAGCGCCCAGCAAGGCATCAAAACCCATTTCCTCGACACGTAGATCTACACCCATATCATCAGCAATTTTTTCTGCAATAGAAATATCAAAACCGACGATTTCATCTTCTCCATCTACCGTAGCATGAAATTCATAGGGTGCATAGTCAGCTGACAAACCAACAACTAGCTCCCCACGATCTTGAATAGCCTCATAACGTTCATCTTGTTCTTCTTCAGCTGCTGCGACCTGCGTCATTGGAAACAGCTGTGCAAACAACATAAACAATGGTAATAAAACTAAAAATATCTTTTTAAACTTTCCCATTTGCTATCTACCCTTCTTGTTTAAGATTATTGCATAAAAATTCATTTATTGATTGCAATTTATCTTATCACAATTCTAGCAAAAGAGAAAGTACTTTTTGTTTTATTTTTATACATTTTTTTGAATTATTTATATTGCAGTATATATAGACATTTGAAAAATAGCCGCTTACATAATCATTGATTTTTACACAGTGCATAAAAAACGTATATATTCATTTATTATACAAAAAACTTTTATGAATAAAAATGCAGCTTTTTTATTTGTTTTCGTATTTAAACGAACATGTCTCTATATGGTCGTTGATCATTCCAATTGCTTGCATAAAAGAATAAACAATGGTGGGGCCTACAAATTTGAATCCTATTTTTTTTAATTCTTTACTTATTTGTTTTGATAAGTCAGTACTTGCTGGTATTTCTTCCATGCTTTGCCAGTGGTTAATGATAGGATGTTCAACAAAAGACCAAATATAAGTGGAAAAACGCCCATATTTTTCCTGCATAGTTAAAATCATCTGGGCATTATTCACCGCGGCTCTTATTTTTAACCGATTACGAATGATTTTAGGTTCAGCTAGCAATTCTGCGATCTTATTTTCATCATAGTTTGCAATTTTTGTATAATCAAATTGATCAAAAGCGAAGCGGAAATTTTCTCTTTTGTCTAAGATGGTCGACCAACTCAAGCCTGCTTGCATACTTTCCAATACGAGTAATTCATAAAGTTTCTGATCATCTTGAGTAGTTTTTCCCCATTCATGATCGTGATAATCTTGCATTAAAAGACTTGATTTTGCCCAATCACAACGAACTGTCATTCATTAGCTCCTTTCATTCAATCCCTACTTTTTTACTCCTACGCTCCATTAATACAGAATCACGCCATACACCATATTGATCTTTGCCTAATTTTTCCCGATAACCAACTTTACGAAAGCCACATTTTTCATGTAGACGCTGGCTTCCATAGTTATTAGCAAAAATATCAGCCTCTAAAGTCCAAAAACCAAACTTCTCTGAATAATCAATTAAATAATTTAATAGCGTTGAACCTACACCTTTTCCTTGATAATCCTGATCGATATAGATGCTAACTTCCGCTATCCCACGATATTGCGGAATCGAATAAGCTTGTTTCAAAGTTGTCCAACCTGCGATTTTTTTGTCAACTAATAGTACAAAACGACCTTCTTTTAGACGCTCGCGATCAAATTCTTCATAGCTTAAATTTTCAACAGTAAAAGTCGCCAAATTTGTTTCCATTCCTTGGCGATAGATATCATATACAGACGTCCAGTCTTTTTCTTCCATTGCTCGAATTTTATATTGCATAAATACCTCCTTAGCAGTTAGTTATTTAACTATTATTCTATAGAATGACAAAAAAAGCAATTATGCTCTTTTAAAAAGAACACAATTGCTTTTAATACTTCATTTAGTACTTATTTATTGCTCTAACTCTTTTAGTGCTTCTTTGATTTCAGTGTCACCACTTATGACGTCAAATTCTTTTTTACGAGTGTCGTCATTATCTAAACTATCAACAATAATTTGTGCCACGTCACTGCGAGTGATACTTCCGCTTTCAACGAGTGTTTTGGCTAATTTAATTTTTCCTTCAGCTTCATCATCGGAAAGAAGCCCTGGACGTACGATCGTATAATCTAGGCCACTATTTTTAAGCCATTGGTCGGCATAAAATTTCGCAGGATAATAAGGACCTAATTGATCTAACCAGTCTGGATGAGGATCTTCTAACCATTGTTGGCTACCAAGTGCACTGACAATAACAAAACGGTCAATACCAGCATCTTTAGCTGCTTCAACAGCTTTCGCCGTGCCATCTAGATCAACAAACATGGTCTTATCCGCGCCAGTATTTCCACCAGAACCTGCGGTAAACGCAATAGCATCAGCATCTTTGGCTGCTTGACTAATATCACTGATAGAACCTTCCAAGTCTGCTAAAACAGCTTCTACACCTTGCGCTTTAAAGTCTTCTAGCTGATCTTTTTTACGTACCATGGCAATCGGAGAGTGATTTTGGGACTCTTGTAGTTTTTTAACTAAGATTTTACCTACACTACCATGTGCACCAATAACTAATACTTTCATGAAAACATCTCCTCTTTACTTCTATAATTAATCCTAACACTAAGTTGTTTATTTTTCCCAAGAATTGATTTGAGCTAAAAAAGTACGATTATCCTATCTTTAAATTAGCAAACAGATTAAGTGACTTTAATATTAAAACATGAAGGTCGTTGATTTAAATATTTTTCTTTCCAATTTATTGCAAGTTTTTCCCAACTGTCAGCGTCCTTTGCTAAACGATAGATACCGTAGTTATTCATAGCATAAAACACATTAGTATCCTTTGGGTCCGCTACTAAATTATGAATCGATGAATGATTTTCAGGTAAACCAGCAGTAATATCAATCCAAGGATTATCTCCTTGTTTACGGTAAACTGCAGAATATTCAGAGATACTATGTGCATGTCTAGGACTTTTCGCAGCTGAAATGATGCGATCTAAAGGATTACTAGGATTGAGCGTCATATTATAGGCATATGGATGATTTTCGAGCCCTTCACTCATATATTGCCAGCTCTTTCCCCCATCTTCACTTTCTGCATAAGAATGCCCTTTTTTATTGATACCATCACCACAAGCTGCATAAAGTCTGCCAGGAGATTGTGGATGTGCAAGTAAGGTATGAATATCTATAGGGCTATCATCAGGGCGGTCGATCCAGTCTGTCCCATGATTATTTGTATAAAAGAAAGCGCCTGCTTCAATAGAAATACCCAGATGATTCTCAGCAAAATAACTTGGCGTGATCCACCGTACATAATGCGTATAAGGGCGCGGCGGAAAACTCCAATGCTTCTTAGAAGAAAGGGACTGAATATTCTTAAATTCCTCCCATGTCTCTCCGCGATCCTTGGAATAATAAAGCATACTTGGTTCTGTTCCTGCATAGACAATACTGTTTCCATTTGCTTGTTTTAATGGACTTACAGCAACAGAGGTAACTTTTTCCGATTGGATAAATTTTCCAATAGCGCTCCAGTGTTCTCCTCCATCTTCGCTTTTAAAAAGACCGTCAAGCTGTGTGCCGCAATAAATAATATTTTTATCTTGCGGGTCAATAGCGATTCTAGTAGGTTGCATTCCTTCTAAATGTGAAAAAGAGCGATAACCATTTGCAGTTTCTTTAACAATAAGTAATTCATCATCCATACCTAAGAAAAATTCTTTCATAGTGGCTTCTCCTCCTGTGTTATTAATCTAATTTAATTATACAAGTTTAAAAGAAAAAACCAAAAAATAGCGCATACAATAGTAAATAATAATAACCAACTGCTAGGATAGATGTAAAAAGGCGTAATCAATTTATGGATATTACTGGGCTGTAGCCTGCTGTTTATAGTCTATAAACATTTTATAAGTAACGACCAACATACAATACATGACTAAAAAATGATCGAAGGAATAAAATGGCCCCTATAAAATAGATACTGGTAAAAAAACTTTAAGTGAAGTAAAGTTTATCACTCTATTTTATAGGGACTAGTTTATCTACAGAAAAGACGTTTATTTAAATTCATTACGTTAGAAAGTTTTCCGTATAAAGAGGCTGGTTATCTTCATTAAAGTCAGCGCCAACTCCTAATTCACTAAATCCTTCATTGACGATATTTCTACGATGACCCTCGGAGTTCATAAGCCCTTGATGAGCAAAAATACTGCTGGTTTGTCCTTGGGCTAGATTTTCACCGGCACTCATAAAAGTAATACCGTCTGCTTGCATTCGATCAAATGGTGATTGACCTTCTGGATTAGTATGGTCAAAATAATGATTTTCTGCCATATCTGTACTGTGCTTCCTAGCAGTTTGTCTTACCTCTTCATTCCAATCCAATACATTCAATCCTCGTTTTGAACGCTCGGCATTTGTAATATCAAACAATTGGTATTCAAAACCTTCTTTTAAATCATCGCTAGCCTCTGCATAAGGAGAACTTTTTTCTGTCTCTAATGGTTCTTTGACAATTTGCATGGCTGTCACTTCATCATTTTCATGGACATCATAAAAAATCGTTACATAATTGCCATCAATTCGATAAATGTCATATTCGCCGTCATTATTTGTCTGCATATTAAACCCACTGTGTCGGATCGCATTTTCTGCTTCCCCCAGTTCTTCATGGACTTCTGATTTTGTTGTCCCTAGTGAAATATCATTTTGCGCCGCCACTAAATCTTGATTGGTATATAGTCCTTGAACTGTATCTTGCTGATCATAAGTAACCATCAAGAAATTTTGATAATTGTCATGATAACTCGACCATTGCAGGTCGTATTCGTTGGTCGTTTCTCTAGCAGGTTCTCCAAGGTCTTCTTCCACTTGTTCCCGTTTATCACCAATTTCAATATTTCCTATCGAAAAAGTTTGTGCTTCAGGTTGTGAGAGCTCTAAAGCTCTTGTTTGACTTTGTTCGTCAGTTTCTTCGTTTCCAGCGACCGAATCATACAACGATACTGCCTGTTCTTTCACAGAATTAAAGTTTAATCCTTGATCAAAAACTTGTGTAGTAAAATTTTCTACAGGCTCTCCCCAAAGTGGTTTGGTGAAAAATGCAATGAGAACGATCACAGCTAATTTCATTATTTTTTTTAAAATAGTCATTCACCCTTTTTATATCTATAATCCTTTCCAGTCCTAAGTTAGCCCACTAGCAATTTTTTCTTTTTCAGTTTAACCTTTAATGTCTACATCAAGGCAAACTTTTACTGATTATCTTATAAATTTCTATACAATATTAATGAAATATAAATAAAACACGATTGTTATAAGAAGAAGTATCGTCAACCATTTACCCTTTCCTCTTTTTTATCTGTGATAAATGCCAAGCAACATTAATTAATTTTGTACGTATTATCTCAGTATTGTTTTCTTTATTGCCATAAAATGACTTTTCGTAGTTTGTTGTCAGATCTATAAAGGCGTGTTCAAATTCAGGATAATAGTTTTCAAAAATTTGTGCATATTGATTTAATGGTTGTTCTGGCATGCGATAAACAAATTTTTCAGCTTTTTTTAATAGCACAGGATAAACCTTTAAAAGATCACCATGATAAATCTTCATTAAAACAAGAATATACAAATAAAACCATCTATGCCACAACATATAAATCATTCCTACTAAAACAACAGTCAGCAGTCCATAAAATATATTTCTTAGAATAGGCGAAATTTGTAAAGTACGATTACTTGTTGGCGTTTCTGCTGTTTCTGATTCTGTCGTTTCTGTACTGTCAGTCATACTAGTACTTTCTTCAGTTGTCGTCTCAGTTGTTTCTTGACTTGTAGTATTTTCCGAAGTAGATGACGCTGTAGTATCAGAGGTGGTCTCATTTTGCTGTAATGGTTGTGAAAAAGATGGCGTAGCTTCAAAAGGTAACCAACCATAACCTTCAAAATACACTTCCGCCCAAGAATGGGCGTCACTGTTACGCACGACATAGTGATTTTCGTCAACTTGTTCCCCACTAGAAAACCCTTTTGCCCAACGTGCTGGAATGCCCACTGCGCGTAACATAACAACCATTGCCGAAGAAAAATTGTCACAATAACCTACTTGAGAGTCAAATAAAAAATAATCTACATAGTCTTGGTTTTCTGTAGGAAAGCCAGCATCGATTTTCGAATAACGGAAATTTCCCGAATTTTGTAAGTAATCCTCAATTGCTCTTACTTTTTCGATCAATGTATCTTGATCAGCTGTCAGCTCTTCTGCCAGTTCTACAACACGTTCAGGTAATTGATCAGGAAGCTGTAAATAATCGAGGGTTGTGCCTGGTGCTTCTAAAGATACCTCAGATAGTTCCTCCATCGTATAATCGAGATCTTGCCAATTCATTTGAAATGAAGCAGGGGCAGCATTTTGAAAATCAATACGCTGTGTTTCTTGATTCATATATATTTCCGTTGCTTCATCTTCAAACTCCAGCTGTTTATTACCATAAGGCAGCGGAATATAGGAGTCTACCGCTTCCCGATTTAAGATAATTTCTTCTTCAGACGCAAGTTCTCCTTGATAGTCACTAGCTTCTGCCTCAACTTCTGTTCCACTATAGGAAGTTAAAACAGCATCTTCAGCTGAATTTTGCCAACCAGAACCTGAGTACAGACGTTTACTGTCTATACGCCAATAATGGGGTGACTGTTGTTGAGCTTCTAAAACAATTTGGTTATCATCTAAAAGCGGTCCGCCTAAAACTTCATCATTTTCGCTAAACCCGCTACGCGATGCATTTCCCGCGCCAGTTTCTTCAATAAATTGATAAAACCCTTTTTCATTTAAATAATTTCTGAGAGTGGCGCTGGGTTCTAACATTCGCATTTCTATAAAATCACTGGGTACTAACCAAGTAATAAATAAAAGAACACTTAATACTATAGTAATAACAAAATAATTTTTCTTCCTCTTATTATGCGTCACTAAGAAACGTTGCAACAGGCCCAAACTAGCGAAAAAGATAACTTCTATATGTAATTCAATATCATTATAAACAATTAAAAATAACATATAACCAATAATGATCAAATAGCTGATTACCACCCGCTCGTATTCGATAATTAGTTCTGCCAACAAAAACATCACAAAAAAGACCACGCTTATCGCTATTTCTTCTGGAAGATAGCCAATTCTGCCTATAATAAACAGCTCATATAAATAAACCACTCGTCTGCAAAAAAATGTTGCCCATTCTAAAGAAAACAGCATATTTTCTGAAAAATTTAAAAATATGCCGATAAGCAGTGTAAGAAAATGAAGCGGTATTTTTATAAACCATTTTGGAATAATCCCTGCAATCAGGCAAAATAGCGCAATAACGATAATATTTCTATTGAACTGCTCTTCCATATGATAAATTTTCAAAAGTTGATAAAAAGCAGTAGTTAATGTAAGAAAGGTAAGAAATATCGGAGCTGCTTTATCATAAATTCTTTTACGCATCGCTTCACTCCTTTAATTGCTGCATTAATTGTTGATAATCATAAATTTCTACTTGTTGTTTCACTGGGATAGATATTGATTGTTGCTTTTTTTCTGGTATAAAAACAATCATTGGTCTTTTCCCAAAGTCCGGTAGAGATATTTCCTGTTCTAGAGGTTGAATAGAAGAAAAATCTTCCTCTGTAATAGCTCTTTGATTTCTCACTTGTTCACCCAAAAGCACAAATTGAACTTCTTTTATAGGCAATTCTTTCCACACAGAATAAAACAAACTCAACATAAGCTCGAAATAAGGACTAGAACTCCCGTAAAACAGAAAGATAATCTCCCTTGGTTCTTCCTGTTCGTATTCACGCAAAACTAACTCTTGCTGTTTACTCGATATCTTCCAGTCAATTTGACTGAGGCGATCTCCTGCTTGGTAAGGACGAAATTTTTTTATTTTAAAAGTATGTTCACCAAAATTTTGTACACCTGACGTTAGTTTTTTCTGAAAAAAACGAGTAGCTACATGGCCTAAAGAGTGAATAGGCGGTAATACGTGCCAATCTACAACAAATTCATTGACTGATTCTTTCTTAAACCAAGCAAATAAATCGGAAGCTATGATATGGATCTTTTGCTGTTGTACAATCCCTCGCTTATGTGGTTGCCAAGTTATTTGCATTTGCTTTTTTTGCCCATGGTAAAATAAATAGTCAAAAGTTTCCTGATATTGAGGCGCAGTTAATTTAAGATTAGCCAGCCAAAGTATTTTCCTTTGGCGTTTTTTCATTTTAAACTGTACCGAAATTGGTTCATTCACATGGGCGAGAAGGTAAGTTGGCGCAGTAAAAAGAATATTTTTCAATGCACCTACTAGGCTAAAAATTTCTAATACAAGCACTAATGAAGCGAACAAAAACAACGTCCATCCCGTGTCTGAAGGAAAAGCTAAAGCATAAATGCCAAGCAAAATATAAATGAATAAAAATGCCAAACAGCGCCACACTTGCCCAAGATATTTCATTTTTTCACCTGCCTGACGGGAATGGCTACATCCTCGATCAGTTGTTCCATCACTGTTTGTAGTTGTTTTGTATTATGATAGCCTCCCTTTAACTGTAAACGGTGGCCAAATGTTGCAGGTAAAATCGTCTGCAAATCTTCAGGTGTGATATAATCTCTGCCTTGAGTAAGGGCGTAAGCACGTGCGCCTTGGACAAAAGCTGCACTACCTCTAGGGCTGATTCCCAAATCAATCGCTGGATGGTTACGACTAGCAGTAACTAATTCTAAGGCATATTTCGCCACCTGTTTATCAACATATACTTCAGTAACGAGTGCTTTTAACTCCTCAACTTCTTCAGCACTAATAATTTGTTTAATTTCAATTTTTTCTTGTTGATTATTTAACATTAATTTCAATTCATCATCAAATGAAGGATAGCCAATGGATAGGCGAAATAAAAACCGATCTAATTGTGCTTCTGGCAAAGGGTAAGTCCCTTCATATTCAGTGGGATTTTGCGTCGCTAAAACAAAAAAATGGGAAGAAAGGAAGTAAGTGTGGTTGTCGATAGTTACAGATCTTTCCGACATAGCTTCTAAAAGTGCTGCTTGTGTTCTAGGAGTTGTCCGATTAATTTCATCTGCCAACATAACTGTGGTAAATATAGGACCTTGACGGAATTCAAATTGGTTTGTTTGTGAATTAAATATGGTAACACCAGTGATATCACTGGGCAATAAATCCGGTGTGAATTGCACTCGAGTAAACGTTCCTTTTATCGCTTCTGCAAGTGTTTTAATCATCATCGTTTTTCCTACACCTGGAACATCTTCAAAAAGAACATGTCCACCTGCTAATAAGGCTGCGATCGTTAGTTGAATTGTTTTCCGTTTACCAAAGATTACTTTTTCAACTTCATCGATCAATTGAGGAATTTTCTCTATTTTTTCTTTACGCATAATACCTTCCTCCTCCGTAGTTAATATGGAGCTTAGGATTCATTTCACAGATTCCCTTTATTATACTGTATAAAGTAGGGGTTATGTCAAACGCTTTCTTAAAAAATCATAGGAAAAACTATAATTCACTTCCAAAGACTTTTGGTTGAATAAATAAAATTGTTTGTATATTTAATATAAAAACAGACGCAAAAGTAGGTACGTCTGCTTTCGCGTCTGTTAATTACCAATATAATCTTACTTATAAAATTGAACATTAGATGGTTCAGGCAAATCAGCTACTTTTTCTGTTGTTGAAAATTTTGTTAAAGCTACATCTAATGGTAGTAAATCATAAAAAATTTTATACCGCCTGTAAATCGTTTAACGTAATTGGATATTCATTATCTTCTATTTAAGTATAGTTTTCTCACGTAAATCTCTTCCAATTACCTTCTAATTATTTTTTTATACTAATCCATGTAAACGATAGACCTCATCTAAGCTCGTAACGTCCAAAATAAGTGGTCTTTTCAAATCAAGTGCTTCAACCTCTTTCACTTCATCTTTAGTTAGTTGGAAATCATCAACAGCAAAATTTTCTTCGATTCTTTCTGGATGAACAGATTTAGGAATGGTAATAATATCTTCTTCTCTAAACCATCTTATAATCACTTGAGCAGCGGTTTTATTATATTTTTTACCGATGTTTACTAAAGTTTCATTTGAGAAAATTTGATTTTGTCCTTCAGCTAAAGGTCCCCACGCCATCGCTTTTACATCGTATTTATCCATTACTTTACGTAATGACTGTTGTTGGTCAAAAGGATGCAGTTCGACCTGATTGATTGCTGGAGCAACGTCATGAGTTAAAATCAAATCAACAAGGCGATCTTCTAAAAAGTTACATACACCGATAGCTTTGATTTTTCCTTCTTTATATAATTCTTCCATAGCGCGCCACATACCATGATAGTCACCAAAAGGCATATGAATCAAAAATAGATCTAAATAATCTGTTTGTAACTTTTCCAAAGTTTCTTCAAAGGATTTTTTGGTGCCTTCGTAACCATCATATTGAATCCATACTTTTGAACTGATAAATATGTCTTTTCGATCAATGCCGCTTTTTTGAATCGCTGAACCAACGGCTTCTTCATTGTTATAACCAGCTGCTGTATCGATCAAACGATAACCTGTTTTTAAAGCATGTAGAACACTTTCCTCGCATTCTTTGAAATCCTCAATTTGAAAAACGCCAAATCCTAATAAAGGCATTTCTACACCGTTGTTTAATTTTATTGTATCCATTGTAAAACTTCCTTTCTTCTCAATGTTATTTGTTGCAACTAGTTAGTGAGGTATCTTGAATACCATATTTTCCATCTTCATAGTCTTGAATTTTCCCATCCAGTTTATTCAAAGTGTCTATAATTTCTTGTCTTTTATCAGCAAGCTTTTTTCTTTCTTCTTGTAATAATTTTTTCCGTTCATCTATTGTACTCGTTCCTTGATTATACAACCTTGTATACTGTGCAAGTGATTCTACGGACAAACCTGCACTTCTCATACAAACAATGAAATCAATCCATTTGATGTCTTCTGGTTGATAATCACGAACACCACCGTTTTTACGCCTGATTTCTGGAACAAGACCTTCCCTTTCATAATAGCGTAAAGTAACTGCAGTAACGCCAACTTGTTTCGCAGCTTCTGAAATATTCAATAGTATCTTCTCCCTTATAAATCAATAAGAATTCACCATAACGCCAAAGGTTCACTGGATGTAGGTTTTGGATAAACTTCATCAATTTTTTCTAAATCTTCTTTTGTAAGTTCGATATTAACTGCTTGGCTGTTATCATAAACATGTTCAGCTTTACTGGACTGTGGAATTGCAATTGTATTTTTGTTTCGTATATTCCAAGCTAATAAAACCTGATGAATCGTTGCCTGGTGCTTTTCTGCTATCTGTTCTAAAACATTTTGCTTATCAGAAAACTTTTTTCTGACTACTGGAGCATATGACATCATAGGCATATGGTACTCATCCATTTTTGGCATTAAATCATATTCAATTCCTCTATCGATAATATTGTAACGGACTTGGTTTGTTGCACAATTTTCTCCTTGAGATAATTGTAATAATTTGTTCATATCGTTTATATCTAAATTTGAAACGCCCCAAGCTTTAATTTTTCCTTTGTTTTTTTCCTTTTCCAATGCTTCAACAGTTTCTTGCAGAGGAACAGGTCCTGGCCAATGGAGTAAATAAAGATCTAAATAATCCGTATTCATCCTCTTCAAACTATCATCTAAACTCTTTGGCAATTGTCGTTTTGAAGCGTTAGAGGGTAATACTTTAGATATCAAGAATAACTCTTCTCGGTTATAGGGAGCGATAGCTTCCCCAACAAAAGTTTCAGCTTTACCACTTCCATACATTTCAGCAGTATCGATAACTTGCATCCCATTATCAATTCCTGTGCGGATTGCTGAGATTTCCTGATCAAAATTTTTTAGATCTTCTCCCATATTTAGAGTGCCTAGTCCTATCGGGTTTACTTTTCCTCCTGCTATTGAAATTTGCTGCATTTCAACACTCCTTTTTAAATAAGTTGTAAATAACATATATTAAGCCTTCTGAAAAGAGACAATACCTAAAGTCGTATATTGAAATATACATGTTCTTAATCTAAATATTACTGCTTAAACTAAAGGTTAAGTCAAGTAATAATTTGTTAAATATCCGCATTCCGATATAAAAAAGAAACGTTTACTTCAGCTTTTAAGTAAACATTTCTTTTGCTTTAATTATTCTGTTTTAACATCATCACTGTCTCTACATGATGCGTTTGCGGGAATAAATCAACAGGTTGGATCCTATCTGTAAAGTATCCTTGTTCTGCAAATACTTTTAGATCTCTTGCCATTGTTGCCGGATTACATGAAATATAGATAAATTTTCCTGGTTTCATCTGACAGGCAGTTTCAATAAAAGATTGATCTAAACCTTTACGTGGTGGGTCAACAAAAATCACATCTGGCTGGATACCTTCTTTTTGCCATTTTGGCATGATGTCTTCAGCTTTACCAGTAACGTAATCAGCGTTTTCGATATGATTTAATTTCGCATTTTCTTGCGCGTCTATTACGGCCTGCTCAATTGTTTCCATACCATAAACATGTTTGACTTGATCCGCTAATGACAAACCAATGGTTCCAATACCAGAATAAGCGTCAATAACGATATCGTCTTTTTTTAGATCTGCTAAATCAAATGCTTTTTGATATAAAACTTCAGCTTGAGGGGTGTTTACTTGATAAAATGATTTAGCTGAAATGCGAAAAGTTTTGCCTAATAGTTGATCATGGATATCACTGCGCCCTAGTAAAACTTTTTCTTGGGTCCCCATAATTACGTTGGTTTGTTTGGGATTCACATTTTGAATAATAGAAACAACTTCTGGCAGTTTTTCTTGAATAGCCTGTGCAATTTTTTCTCCTTGGAAAAAATGTTCTTTACGAGTGACTAAAACAACCATCATTTCATGTGAATGATAACCACGTCGAATAACAATATGTCGTAAAAATCCGCTATTATTTTTTTCATTATAAGCTTTTACTTCAAATTGTTGTAAAATTTCTCGAATAACAATAATCGCCGCGTCAATTGCAGGGTCTTGAATAAAAAAATGATCGATAGGGATTAATTCATGACTGTTCTTACGATAAAAACCTGTTTGTAAAATACCGTCGATTTTACGAATGGGAATTTGTGCTTTGTTTCTATAACCAGAAGATTGCTGCATACCTATCGTTTTTTCAACTTGGATCTCAGGCCTTTTAGCTGTCTTTTTTAAAACATTTCGAACTTGTTCTTGTTTAAATGCTAATTGTTGCTCATATTTTAAATGACTAAGCGGTGCAATACCGGTTCGTAATAGGTCTTCATTTTCTACTTCTTGACGATAGGGGCTTTTTTGAATGATAGAAAGCATTTTTCCAAAACCAAACTTTTTACCTACTTTTACAATTTTAACCAGTATCTTTTCTTGTGGTAATGCATTTTCAACAAAAATCGGGTAGCCATCGACCTTTGCAACGCCCATGCCCAAATGAGATAAATCAACGACTGTTACTTCTAACTCCTGATTTTTTTTAACAGGCATTTCTTCCATAAATGTTTTCTCCTTCTTCTAAATCATTTAGAACGCTCAGAAATAAATTATAGCACCTATTTATCCATAGATGAAGAAAAAAGGAAACACTTAACGTGCTCCCCTTTTTCAATACAAATATTAGTTAATAGCTTAAAGCTAGCTATTTTCATCATTTTCTTTGTCTTCATCATCGATCTCTTCATCATTTAAACGTTCGACTTCTTTGATGAATCCTTCACTGATTTCTTCCAGTTCTTCTTCAGTCGATACCGCGCTATCCGGTATTTCATCTACATCAGCAAACATTTCAATGTGCTGGTGTAGATTTTCAAAGGTCATAGGTGCATCGCCACCGTATTCGCCATCTAAATTGATCATCAATCGTTTTTGTGATTGGGGAACAGTGACTTCTAATTTCGTCGTTTTCGTATAAATGACTCGAGGGTCTTCCACGTGTTTGCCATTTCTGAGCATAATTGCCACAAGGTGTAAAACCTCAAAAATATTCGCGGTTTTTACGATGATTAAAGAAAATTTACCATCATCAAGTTTTGCGTCAGGAACAATTTGTTCAAATCCACCGACAGAATTTGTTAAACCTAAGAAAAACATAGAAGCCTTACCATCATATTCCCCTTCATCAAATTTCAAGTGCATTTTGATGGGGCTAATTTGCGGCAGCAACTCTGCGCCTTTTGCTAAATAAGCTAGATAACCAAAAACTCTTTTTAACTCTGAAGGAACTTCATAGGTTAATTCTGTTAAATGTCCACCTGCTGCAATATTAATAAAATAATTGTTCGGTGTCTTACCGACATCCATTTTTACTGTCTGATTTTTTAAAATAACTTCAGCAGCAGCTTTTATATTATCTCTTGGAATTTTTAAGGCTCTAGCATAGTCATTTGTTGTACCTCCAGGAATAATCGCCATTTTGGGACGTTCTTCTAAAGGAGCTATTCCATTGACTACTTCGTTGATCGTGCCATCACCACCCGCTGCAACAATGAGATCAAAGCCAGCTTGACCTGCTCTTCTAGCTTCGTTTGTTGCAGAATATGGAATCGAAGTCGTAGCAAACGCGCTTGCCTCATAGCCTGCTTTTTCCAAGACAGCTAAAATATCAGCCAAGTTTCTTTTCATAGACTCTTTTCCTGAAGTTGGATTATAAATTACCCGCGCTCTTTCCATGATTACCTCTTATCGTTTCTCTAATTCTTCTTTTAACAGTTTATTTACCACACCTGGATTAGCTTTACCTTTGGTAGATTTCATAATTTGGCCTACCAAAAAGCCGATCGCTTTGTCTTTTCCATTTTTAAAGTCATCAATTGATTGTTGATTATTATCTAAAACTTCATTGATCATTGGCAGTAACTGTGCTGGATCTGATAATTGTATCCAACCATTAGCTTCAACGATTTCTTTAGGTTCGCCACCTTTTTCAATTAACTCTTGGAAAACTTTTTTAGCGATTTTAGAACTTATCGTACCATCACTGATCAACTGTATCATGCCAGCTAAATTACTTGCTGTCAATTGTGTATCAGCTAAATCTAGTTTTTCGCTATTAAGATAAGCTGAAACATCGCCCATCAGCCAGTTTGAAGCTTGCTTAGCATCAGCACCTTGTTGAATGGTTTCTTCAAAGAAATCCGACATTTCTTTTGATAACGTAAGCACTTTGGCATCATATTCTGGTATGCCCAGTTCATTTATATAGCGTTGACGACGATCTTTAGGCATTTCTGGTAGTGATTCTCTGATCTTATTTACCCAGGCATTATCAATTTCAAAATTCGGGATGTCTGGTTCAGGGAAGTAACGATAATCAGAAGAACCTTCTTTTACCCGCATCAACACTGTTTCGCCTGAAGCTTCATCAAAACGACGTGTTTCTTGTTGTAAAGAACCGCCAGATAGTAAAAGTTTGGTTTGACGTTTTTCTTCAAAAGCTAAACCTTTTCTCACGAAGTTTAGGGAATTTAAGTTTTTCAATTCAGTCTTAATCCCAAATTCTTCTTGGCCTAAAGGACGTAGTGAAATATTAGCATCACAACGAAGCGAGCCTTCTTCCATTTTCACATCAGAAACGCCGGTAAATTGGATAATTGAACGTAGCGCGTCTAAATAAGCATAAGCTTCTTCAGGAGAACGCATATCCGCTTCAGAAACAATTTCGATAAGGGGCGTGCCTTGGCGGTTTAAATCAACATAGGAATATCCACCGATACCATGCATATTTTTCCCAGCGTCTTCTTCTAGATGGACGCGTTCAATACGAATCTTTTTCTTTTGTCCTTCAACATCAATTTCAATCCAACCATCATGACCAATAGGATCATCAAGTTGAGAAATTTGGTAGGCTTTTGGATTATCTGGATAAAAATAGTTTTTACGATCAAAATGGGTTTCTTGTGAGATATCACAGTTCAAAGCTAAAGCAGCCTTCATGCCATATTCTAAAGCAGATTTATTCATTACTGGCAAAACACCTGGATATCCCCAGTCGATAACATTGGTATTGCTATTGGGTTCTGCTCCAAAATGAGCAGGAGCAGGAGAAAAAATCTTCGTATTGGTTTTTAATTCTACGTGGACTTCAAGTCCGATCACAGTTTCGAAGTTCATTTACTTACTCCTTTCAAATATTTCAGGTTTTTTATTATGAAAATCGGTTGTTTGTTCAAAAGAATACGCTGCTTTGTAGATCGTTTCTTCATCAAAATGATTTCCAATTAATTGTAGTCCGATCGGTAAGTCGTTAGAAAAACCGCAAGGAAGTGACATACCTGGCAAACCAGCAAGGTTTACGGGAATGGTCAAAACATCGTTAGTATACATCGTCACTGGATCATCGATCTTTTCGCCTAAGCCAAAAGCAACTGTTGGTGTAGTTGGGCCCAGGATCAAATCATAATCAGCAAATACATTTTTAAAATCTTCTCTAATCAGCGTACGAACTTGTGCCGCTTTTTTAAAGAAAGCATCATAATAACCGGCACTCAAAGAAAAAGTACCTAACATGATACGACGCTTCACTTCATCGCCAAAACCTTCACTACGAGAGTTGACATATACATCCTCTAAAGTTGTCGCGTTTTCACTGCGATAACCATAACGGATACCATCATAACGCTGTAAATTAGAACTAGCTTCAGAAGAAGCGATGATGTAATAAGCCGCTACGCCATATTTAGAATGAGGTAAACTGACTTTTTCAACTGTTGCGCCTAGTTCGCGGAAAGTGTCTGCTGCTTTTAAAACAGCTTCCTTAATAGCAGAATCTACGCCTTCATCTAAGTATTCTTTAGGCAAAGCGATTTTCATCCCTTTGATTCCGCTATCTAGTTTGGCTGTAAAATCAGGCACGCTTTTTCCAGAAGAAGTACCATCTTTTTCATCAAAACCGCTAATTGCGTTTAAAGCCAAAGCGTTATCTTTAACCGTACGTGTCAGTGGTCCGATTTGGTCCAAAGAAGAACCAAAAGCAATCAGACCAAAACGAGAAACGCGGCCATAAGTTGGCTTCATCCCGACAATACCGTTGAATGCGGCTGGTTGGCGAATTGAACCACCTGTATCAGTACCTAAAGAAAGCGGGATTTGACCGCTGGCTACTGCTGCAGCAGAACCACCTGAAGAACCACCTGGAACTTTTGTTTGATCCCATGCATTTTTTGTTTTTTTAAAGTAAGAATTTTCCGTACTACCGCCCATAGCAAATTCGTCCATATTTAATTTTCCTACAGGAATCATATCGGATTGATAAACTTTGTCCATAACAGTCGCATCGTATATAGGTTCAAAATTGTATAAAATTTTAGAAGCAGCTGTTGTCAAAAGATCTTTGGTTACAATATTATCTTTAATCCCAATTGGTAGTCCTGCTAAAATATTTTCTTCACTAACGCCTTTTGCATCAATTGCTTTTGCCATTTCTAAAGCTTTTTCTTCATTTAAAGTGATAAAAGAGTCAATATCTTCTTCTACTTCTTTAATACGATCAAAAGTTTCTTCAATCAATTCAACGACGGTTATTTCCTTTGAAACGAGTAAAGCATGCAGTTCTTCTAATGTTTTACCGTAAATTTTTGACATTATGCTTCACTCTCCCCTTCATTAAGAATCGCAGGTACTTTTATAAAACCATTTTCGGATTCTGGTGCATTTTTCATCAACTCATCGCGATCAGTATCGTTTAATGCTTGATCTTCTCTTATTACATTAATTGCGTCACTAACATTAGAAGTAAGTGCGACATCAGTTGTATCTACTTCTTCTAGCGTTTCAACTAGATCAATAATTTCTCCTAATTGCTCAGTAAACTGATGTAATTCATCTTCTGAAAAAGATAGTTTTGCCAATGTGGCTACATGCTTTGCTTGTTCTTCACGAATCGCCATAATATCCCCCTCAATTATATCTTCATTATATTTTTACAAATTATTTTCACTGTATTATATCACTTTATTGAAAATCATTGAATAATTATCAAGAAAGTTTACATGATTATTTTTTTAGGTCGAACTATTTTCCAATGCTTCAACCATCTGATCTTCCTGCCAAACGGTCACATTTAAATCTTGCGCTTTGGTTAATTTACTACCGGCATCCTCGCCTGCTACAACGATATCTGTATTTTTAGAAACACTCTCAGTGACTTTGCCTCCCAGATTTTCAATCCGTTTTTTTGCTTCTGAACGAGTATACTGATTTAATTTTCCGGTTAATACCACTGTTTTATCTTTAAAAACAGATTCCACTTCTGCTAATTCACTAGAAGTTTTGCCTAAGTATTCAAAATTGACACCCGCTTTTTCTAATTTATTTAGCAGTTCATCCATTTCTTTTTTAGAAAAATAGGTGACAACACTATCGGCAATTGTTTCTCCTAAGGTATAAAGAGAATTGATTTCTTCTTTTGAGGCCTTTTGCAAGCTGCGGACAGTTTTAAAGTGTTCAAGTAATATTTTCGCTGCCTTAGCTCCAACATGCCACACACCTAAGCCAAAAACCAAACGATCAGCTGAACGCTCTTTACTTTCTGCAATCGCGTTTAAAATATTGTTGGCTGACTTATCTTTAATTTTTTCAAGTGTTAGCAAGTCTTCTTTTTCCAAATAATACAAATCTGCCACATCTTTAACCAAACTGTTTTCATACATTTGGTCTAATATCCGTGGACCTAAACCTTCAATATTCATCGCATTTCTTGAAACAAAGTGATTGAGCCCTTCTTTGATTTGTGCTGGACATTTTGGATTAATACAGCGTAGCGCAACTTCTTCATCCAAATGGACCACTTTACTACCACAAACTGGACAAGTTTCGGGCGCATGATAAGCTTCGCTGTCTTTGTCCCGCTCTTCAAAAATTACGTGGGCAACTTCAGGAATAATATCGCCTGCTTTATAAATGACGACTTTATCATTTATCCGAATATCTTTTTCTTGAATATAATCATCATTATGCAGACTTGCCCGACTTACCGTCGTTCCTGCTACTTTCACTGGGTCCATGATCGCCGTTGGGGTTAAAACTCCTGTGCGACCGACAGGCCACTGAATGTCTCTGATAACCGTCTGAGCCTCTTCAGGCGGAAATTTATAAGCAATTGCCCAGCGTGGAGCTTTAACGGTATAGCCTAGGTTTTCTTGTTGATTAAAGTCATTTACCTTAATCACTACACCATCGATCTCATAAGGCAAGTCTCCGCGTTTTTCTTGAAAGTCTTCAATATAATCCCAAACCTCATCAATGGAGTGACACAGCTTGCGTTCTTGGTTCGTTTGAAAACCTAACTCCTCTAATTCTTGTAAGGCATCGTATTGGGAAGAAGAAGAAAGAGAATTAGTATCTGCGACCGAATATAAGAATGTACTTAGATTTCGTTTAGCAGTTATTTTAGAATCTAATTGCCGCAGACTTCCGGCCGCCGCGTTTCTTGGATTCGCAAATACATCTTGTCCCTCTTCTTCACGATTTTGATTCAAACGCATAAAAGATTTTTTGGGCATATAACATTCGCCACGGGCTTCCAAAGTAACTGAATTTTTTAATTTAAGTGGAATAGAGCGTACTGTCTTGAGGTTTTCTGTAATATCTTCACCGACTGACCCATCTCCGCGGGTTGCGCCTTGCACTAATTTTCCATCTTCATAGCGCAAAGAAACAGACAAACCATCAATTTTTAACTCACAAGTATAAGATACTTGGTGACCTAAAGCTTTTTGTACACGTTGATCAAATGCTGTGATGTCTTCTTTATTGAAAACATCATTTAAACTATACAAAGGAACGTTATGAACAACTTTTTCAAAACCTTCTAATACCCTACCGCCTACACGCTGAGTGGGCGAATCTTCGGTGACTAATTCAGGATGCTGATTTTCAATGTCAACCAGCTCTTGATATAAAGAATCATAAACAAAGTCTTCGACACTGGGCGTGTCTTTTACATAATATTCGTAGGAATACTGGTTTAATTGCTCTCTTAGTTCTTTTGCTCTTTTTACAACTGAGTCGTCAACCATTTTTCTAGCCTCCTTTATTCCACTTTTTCAATGGGCGCAAAAGTCGCTAATAGTCTTTTGATTCCCATACCTGGAAAAGCAATATCCAGTTCTACATTTTTTTTATCACCGCTAACCTTTACGACTGTGCCTGTCCCCCACTTTGTATGTTTAGCTTTATCGCCAATTTGCCAATTCGTATTTTCAGCAGCTGCCAAATTTCTATTGGAAACTGTTTTACTTCCAGCATTTCTTTGAGAAGTAAAGTTTTGGCGCTCTTGTGGTTCTCTTGCAGAAATACGTTGGTTTTTATAAATCACCGGTTGATCAGACGATAATAATTCTGGATCAATTTCTTCTATAAAACGTGAAGGCCGATTATATTGAGGCTTTCCGTAAAGCATACGAGAAAGCGCATTTGTTAAGTATAGTTTCTCCTCTGCGCGTGTAATGCCGACATAAGCTAAACGTCGCTCTTCTTCTAATTCACTTTCTTCCATCGCTGCCCGAGCCAGTGGAAAAATATTTTCTTCCATACCAATTAGAAAAACCACCGGAAACTCTAAGCCTTTTGCTGCATGCAAAGTCATTAAAGTAACCTCTGAGCTTTCTTCTTCATATTGGTCAACATCAGAAAGCAAAGATAAGTCATTAAGAAAGACCGTCAGCTTATTTTCCGCTGATTCTCTATCTTCTTCTGCTTGATTTTCATACTGCTTATCAAATTCTTGGGTAACAGTAAGAAATTCATCTAAGTTTTCCAGACGAGCTTGGGCTTCAAGCGTATTTTGCGATTTCAATTCATCGTAATACCCGCTTTTTTGTAATACTTCTTTAGTTAATTCTGTCATGGACAAAAAAGGAACCATTTGGTGAAAGTTGACCATCATATCGCCAAATGCTTTTATTTTTTTCATTACTTTACCACTTATATTCGATAGTTCAATATTTTCTGCCGCCTCTAAAAGCGGCATAGCATTAAAGTCAGCAAAATCATTTAACTTTTCCAATGTCCCCGGTCCAATACCACGCTTGGGAACATTAATAATGCGCGCTAAACTCAATGAATCTTCCGGGTTAGCAATTGCATTTAAATAAGCTAAGATGTCCTTAATTTCTTTGCGGTCGTAGAATTTATGTCCGCCTACCATCGTATAAGGGATATTGGCTTTTAACAGCATTTCTTCAATCGCGCGAGATTGCGCATTTGTACGATATAATACAGCAAAATCTCCATAGTTTTTCCCTTCATCATCGATTGTTTGCTGAATGTTTTTTACCACAAATTGCGCTTCATCTCGTTCAGAATCTCCTCGATAATAAGAGATGGTTTGTCCCGTGGTGTTATCTGTCCACAAACTTTTATCTTTACGATTTTGGTTATTGGTGATGACTTGGTTAGCAGCTTGTAAAATATTCTTCGTCGAACGATAATTTTGTTCTAAAAAAATCGTTTGTGCTTGCGGATAATCTTTTTCAAAATCCAAAATGTTTTGCATATCTGCACCACGCCAACCATAGATACTTTGATCGGCATCTCCTACCACACAAAGATTTTTTAAACGTTTAGCTAAAAGGTTTACCAAAATATATTGCGCATGATTGGTATCTTGATATTCATCTACATGAATATATTGGAATTTATTTTGATAATATTGTAAAACTTCTTCATTGTTTTTAAGCAATGTAATAGTATTCATGATCAAATCGTCAAAATCCATACTTTGGTTTTTGTGTAATTCTTTTTGATACATTTCATAACAACGTCCTACAATCTCTTCAAAATAGCTTCCTTGCATTTGCTGATATGCTTCAGGTGTCAATAAAGCATTTTTTGCGTTGGAAATATTTCCTAAAATCCCTCTTGGATCATATTTTTTAGGATCGATGTCGAGTGTCTTTAACACATTTTTCATCAGGGTACGTTGTTCAGCAGGATCAACGATGGTAAAGTTTTGTGAATAACCGATAAGATCCACATCTCTTCTTAAAATACGTACACACATCGAATGAAAGGTAGAAACCCAAACCCCTTCTGCTTGAGCATCAAGTAAACCTTTTACCCGTTCTTTCATTTCCTTAGCAGCTTTGTTGGTAAAAGTGATCGCCAAAATATTCCAAGGGTTCACACTTTTTTCTTCAATTAAATAAGCAATACGATGGGTCAATACACGCGTTTTCCCACTACCTGCACCGGCCATTAAAAGTAGTGGACCTTCAGTTGTTGTAATGGCTTCTTCTTGTTTTTGATTCATATTTGCTAATAATTCTTTTTGGGATGGCACGAATAAACATCCTTTCTTTTTCAATCCATTTAATTATAGCATGTTCTTTTCTTTCAATAAACCGAACAGTGCTTACTCCCTGCTTTTTGGCAACGTTTAAAAATAGATGATACCGTTTGTTTTTTAACAATTAAAAAAAATATTTGTCCTTAAGGAAAAAGCGCGGTAAACTTATAGCGAGGGTGAAAAAATGTTAGATAAATTTTATAAAATTGAACAAACAAGGACGATATTTGTTTTAAAAGGAGTGCTTGTGGGACTTATTTCTGGATTTTTGGTAAGTATCTTTCGTTTAGCGATTGAAAAAATGACCGAATATGTCCAGAGTTTTTATGTTTTTTCGCAGAGTGAGCCAGCTTGGCTTATTCTTTGGGTGGTAATATCTATTATTATCGCGTTATTTGTAGGCTATTTGATTAAAGGACAACCACATATTACCGGCAGTGGAATTCCGCAAGTGGAAGGAATGTTACAAGAAGAAGTTCACTATCGTTGGTTTCCAGTGCTTTGGCGCAAATTTGTCGGAGGTATCCTTTCAGTGGGGACAGGTTTATTTCTAGGGCGTGAAGGTCCTTCAATCCAATTAGGTGCTTCGGTTGGACAAGGATTAAGTAATATATATCACTCGCCTAAATATGAGCAAAAGATTTTAATTTCTAGTGGCGCTAGCGCAGGCTTAGCGGCCGCTTTTAATGCGCCGATTGCAGCGGTATTATTTATTGTTGAAGAGATTCATCATACATTTTCACCGCTTATCTGGTTAACTTCTCTTGTTTCAGCAATCATCGCCAATTTTATTTCCCTTTATATTTTTGGCTTGCAACCTGTTTTATATCTAGGACATATGCAGGACCTATCTTTAAAATATTATGGTTTACTTCTTATTTTAGGAGTCATTTTAGGTGTTTTAGGCAGGCTGTATCAAAAGAACTTATTGGATTTGCCAAAGTGGTTTAATAAATTACCTATACCAACACCTTTTTACGGTATTATTCCTTTACTATTGGTTATTCCTATCGGCTTTTATCTTCCGCAACTTTTAGGCGGCGGCAATCAAATTATTTTAAGTTTGGAAGAAAATCATTTTCCACTTCTCCTACTTTTATTTTTATTTTTATTACGTTATCTTTTTTCTATGATTTCTTATGGTTCTAATCTTCCAGGAGGAATATTTTTACCTATCTTGTCATTAGGCGCTATTTTAGGCGCATTCTTTGGAGAATTTTCAATTACTTATTTAGGCGTGGAAGAATATTACTTGAAAAATTTTATTATCATTTCAATGGCCGGTTATTTTACAGCTATTGGAAAAGCACCTCTTACAGCGATTATTCTGGTAACAGAAATGGTCGGCTCTATCAATCACTTAATGCCGCTAGGTTTTGTTTCTTTGATTGCTTATATTGTGGTAGACTTGCTGGGAGGTCATCCAATCTATGAATCTTTGTTAGATCGCTTAGTCTCCCATAAAAAAGTTGCCAATACAGGCGAGAAAACAACGATCGAGTACCCAGTCACTGCTGAAAGTGTGTTAGATGGTTATGCTGTCCGTGATTTTTCTTGGCCGAAAAACACATTGCTAGTTGCTATAAGACGTGAACAAGAAGATATTATCCCCCACGGCGATACGATTTTACAGATGGGAGATATGCTTATTATCTTAACAGATAGCCAGCATGCTGCCCTGGTAAAAAAAGAACTACGGAAAAAAACTTTGATTAAATGAAACGATTAGTGAAAGCGTCTGTAAGTAATGATTTTGAAAATTACTTACAGGCGCTTTTTTTGTTCATAGCGCTACTTGAAAAAATGTTTGACTGATTATGCTTGTTTTTGATTGATATTGAAAATAAATCATGATAAAATATGTTCGGAAGGATTGATTGGAAATGCTTACAGAAAAGAGACATCAAATTATTTTAGATCTTTTGACTGAAAATGATGTGATTACAGTAAGCGAACTTATGAAACCGCTCAAAGCATCAGAATCAACTGTTCGGCGTGATTTACAAAATCTTGAAGAACAAGGAATGCTTGCTCGTGTTCATGGGGGCGCAAAAAAGCCATCACATCTCACCTTTGAAGCCTCGATGGATGAAAAAGAAGAGAAGTTTCATCAACAAAAAGTTCAGATCGCAAAGTTTTGCGCTGATTTACTAAATAAAGAAGATGTTATCTATCTTGATGCAGGAACGACTACAATTGAGATGATTCAGTTTATTCCACAGGATCTATCGATTAAAGTCGTTACAAATTCAGTAAAACATGCTTCTCTTTTGATCGATCGGCAAATTGAAACGATTATCTTAGGGGGTACAATTAAGTTATCAACAAATGCCACTTTAGGTTCTACCGCCCTTCAACAATTAGGTGAGTTTCGTTTCAGTAAAGCTTTTTTAGGGATGAACGGCGCTGAAGTTGGTGCTGGTTTTACTACACCAGACCCAGAAGAAGCAGCTGTCAAAAAATGGGCGTTAAAACAGAGTCAACAAAACTATGTATTAATTGACCATTCGAAACTTCAGCAAATCGCTTTTGCTCAAGTTGCTCCGTTAAAAGCGGCTAAAATTATTACTGATAGTTGTCCATCAAAACTTCTAAAGGATTTCCAAGAACAAACAACGCTAAAGGAGGTCAAGCAATGATATACACCTTAACCCTAAATCCTTCAATCGATTACATTGTTCACATCAAGCAGTTAAACACTGGAAATGTAAATCGTATGACAGAAGACTTTAAGCTTCCTGGAGGAAAAGGAATCAATGTTTCCCGTATTTTACAATGCATTGGTTCATCTTCTTGTGCTCTTGGCTTTTTAGGTGGTTTTACTGGCGATTTTATTGAAAAATGGTTGGTTGAAGAAGGCATTCGCAGTCAATTTACTAAGATTGAACAAGATACACGAATCAATGTTAAATTAAAAGCTGAAGAAGAAACAGAAATCAATGGATTAGGCCCTGATTTAGACGACGATGAAATCAATCGTTTGAAGTTCACCTTAGCTGAACTTATTACTAACGGCGATATTGTTGTTTTATCAGGAAGCACGCCTGGTAGTTTACGAAAAGGTTTTTACCAAGAGTTAGTGAAGATTATAAAAGAAAATGGCGCCGAATTTGTGATCGATACAACGGGTGATGATTTACTTGCTGCTCTGCCAGAAAAACCACTGTTAGTAAAACCAAACAACCATGAATTAGCTGAACTCTATCATACAAACTTGCAATCATTAGATGATATTATTACTTATGGGAAGAAATTGTTAACTGATGGCGCAAAAAATGTGATTATTTCTATGGCTGGCGACGGTGCTTTATTGATTACAGAAGATGGCACCTACCTTTCTAATGTTTTAAAACACGAAGTTAAAAATTCAGTCGGTGCTGGTGATTCCATGATTGCTGGTTTTATCGGAGAGTTTTCTAAAAGCAAGGATGCGCTAGAAGCTTTTAAATGGGGCGTCGCTTGTGGCAGTGCGACGACTTTTTCAGATGATTTAGCTAGTGGTAAATTTATTAACGAATTGTTAACAGAAGTAACAGTTAAAAAAATATAGGAGGCTTATATAATGAATATCAATGATTTATTGATTAAAGAAGCCATGATTATGGATCTGCAAGCAACAGAGAAAAAAGCTGCGATCGATGAGATGGTACAAAAGCTTTACGATGTCGGCAGAATTACTGATATTGACCAATTTAAAGATGGAATTTTAGCGCGTGAAGAACAAACTTCTACTGGTTTGGGCGATGGTATCGCTATGCCCCACGCAAAAAATGACGCTGTAAAAGAAGCGACTGTTCTATTTGCTAAAAGTAAGCAAGGCGTGGACTATGAAGCGCTTGACGGACAGCCGACTTATCTGTTTTTTATGATCGCTGCTCCTGAAGGCGCTGATGACACCCACTTGCAAGCCTTAGCTGCCCTATCACGTCAATTAGTCAACCAAGACTTTGTAGAAGAATTAAACAATGCGCAAACACCTGATGACGTTCAAGCGGCTTTTGCACAAGTGGAACAAGAAGATGATGAGGATGAAGAAGAACAAACCGATCAATCATCTGCAGAAAAAACAGAATCAACTGATTCAGCTGATCGTCCATTTATTGTGGCTGTAACAGCTTGTCCAACAGGAATTGCCCATACTTATATGGCAGAAGATTCTCTGAAAAATCAAGCTAAAGACATGGATATTGATATTAAAGTTGAAACCAATGGTTCCGAAGGTGTTAAGCACCGTTTAACTTCAGATGATATTGCTCGTGCAAGTGGCGTTGTCATCGCTGCTGACACTAATGTGGCAATGGATCGTTTTGATGGAAAACCTGTCGTCTCTCGTCCAGTGAGTGATGGGATTCGTCGACCTGAAGAACTCATCAACAATGCTTTAAGCGGGAATGCTGCAATTTATCAAAGTAGTAACAAACAATCAAAAGAAACGCAAAGCAGTTCTGAAGGTGAAAAGCAATCTATCGGCCAAAAGATTTATAAAGATTTGATGAATGGTGTATCTCACATGTTACCGTTTGTTGTTGCCGGCGGGATTATGATGGCTCTTTCCTTCATGATCGACCAATGGATGGGCGTTCCGCAAGATGCTTTAGATCAATTAGGAAATTATAACCAAGTCGCTGATTGGTTCAACCAAATTGGAAATGCTGCATTTGGCTTTATGCTTCCGGTATTAGCTGGTTTTATTGCAATGAGTATTAGTGACCGACCAGGTTTAGTTACTGGTTTTGCCGCTGGTGCGATTGCTGAACAAGGCGGCGCTGGATTTATCGGTGCTTTAATAGGCGGTTTCGTTGGTGGTTATGTTGTTGAATTTCTACGTAAAATATTAAAAGGTCTACCGCAATCACTAGATGGAATTAAAACCATTCTATTCTTCCCTTTCTTTGGTCTTTTAATCACTGGCTTCCTTATGCTTTTGATTAACGTTCCAATTAAAGTAATCAATGATGGATTGAACAATTTCTTATTGAACTTAAGCGGTGCTAATGCAGCCTTATTAGGCGCACTATTAGCTGGAATGATGGCTATTGACTTAGGGGGTCCTTTCAATAAAGCAGCTTACGTTTTTGGTACAGGTACGATTGCAGCAACAATTGCTCAAGGTGGAAGTCTTGTAATGGCAGCTGTTATGTCTGGTGGTATGGTTCCACCTTTGGCAATCTTTGTAGCCACTCGCTTATTTAAAAATAAATTTACTGAACAAGAAAATCAAGCTGGTTTGACTAACGTCATTATGGGTGCTTCCTTTGTAACAGAAGGTGCCATTCCATTTACCGCTGCTGACCCACTTCGCGCAATTCCAAGCTTTGTCGTTGGTTCTGCAATCACTGGTGGTTTAGTTGGTGCTATGGGCATTCGTTTGATGGCTCCTCACGGCGGTATCTTTGTCATTGCTCTTGTTAGCCAACCGCTATGGTATATATTATTTGTTATCATTGGCGCCATTATTGCAGGCGTTATGTTAGGTCTTTTGAAAAAGCCAATTAAATAATTAAATGATCTTTTCATTAAAAAACTTCGAGTAAAAAGAAAATTCTTCTTACTCGAAGTTTTTTCATATCTAGTGTTTACAACACGATTATTCAAACAGATAACTCCTTCGTTAATTTCTTCTTAATTCTGGCTAATCTCACTGTTTTGTCATTTTAATGTACTTATAAATAATTTTTTTTAAGTGTTGTTAAAATTATTCCATTTTATATGCAATCATAAAAATTTCGTGATAGACTACTTTTAGTGGAGGTGGTATTATGGGGTTAAAATTTAAACAAGATAATATCTTAGATCAAAAATTTGATGAATTCGCCTTTCTACCCGATGAAGACAAAAATAAAAAGGATGAAAAGCAAGACTTAGAACGCTTCTTACATCCAGAGTCTAAAAAAGATAAAGAAGAAAATAAAGACGAAAAAAATAAAAAATAAGAAAAAATTCCGAGAAGTACGATTATCAATCGACTACTCTCGGAACTTTTTTATATAAATTCTTCTATTGCTTTCCAGGCTTCTTCTTTACCTTCTTTACTTACAGTTGAGAACACCACAAAGTGATCATTTTCATCAAAATCCAAGATTTCCTTAATTCTACTGATTTGTTGCTCTCTCTTATTCTTAGCCACTTTATCAGCTTTGGTAGCGACGACAATCACTGGAAAATTATAATACTTCAAAAAATCATACATTTGTATGTCCCCTTCTGAGGGATCATGTCGCATATCGATTAAAGATACAACCGCTTGTAGTTGCTTACGATTAGCAAAATATTCATCAATCATCTCGCCCCACTTAGCGCGTTCTTGTTTTGACACTTTAGCATAACCATAACCTGGTAGATCTACAAAGTGAAATTTATTTTCAATTAGATAAAAATTAATGGTTTGCGTTCTGCCTGGTTTAGAAGAGGTACGCGCTAATTTTTTGCGATCGATTAAAGTATTGATAAATGATGATTTCCCCACATTTGAACGTCCTGCTAAAGCAATTTCAGCTAAGGCAGATTTAGGATATTGTTTCTTGGAAACAGCACTGATGACAATTTCTGCTGCATGAACTTTCATAACTTCCTCCTAGTTGACTTTTTTTAAAACAAAACCGGATAGAAATCACTCTATCCGGTTCAATGTAACTAGCCTGCTTTTTTCTCTTCTTCATAGGTAATTTCTGGCACGCTGGTGCCCTTAACTGCACCTTCAGTAATATCGACTTTCTTAATTGATTCTTTAGAAGGAACGTCAAACATCGTATCCATCATGATTTCTTCAATAATAGAACGTAATCCCCGAGCACCTGTACCACGCTCAATCGCTTTATTAGCAATAGCTGACAAACCATTTTCATCAAATTCAAGTTCAGTATCATCTAAAGCTAACAATTTCTTATATTGCTTAACTAAGGCGTTTTTAGGTTCAGTTAAAATACGGATCAAATCATCTTCTGTTAATTTTTCTAAAGCTGCTGTTACAGGCAAACGTCCGATAAATTCTGGGATCAAGCCAAAGTTTAACAAGTCTTCTGGAATAATATTTTGCATGACGCTATCATCTTCTGAAATGTTTTGGTTATTTGCGCCAAATCCAATCGTTTTATCACCTAAGCGATTCTTAACAATAGCGTCAATGCCATCAAAAGCCCCGCCAACAATAAATAAGATATTGCTTGTATCAATTTGAATCATTTCTTGTTGCGGATGTTTACGTCCGCCTTGTGGAGGTACACTTGCAGTAGTACCTTCTAAGATTTTCAGCAATGCTTGTTGTACACCTTCACCTGAAACATCTCGTGTAATTGAAACATTTTCGCTTTTACGTGCGATCTTATCGATTTCGTCAATGTAAATGATCCCTTTTTCAGCTTTTTCAACATTATTATCTGCTGATTGTAAAAGTTTTAAGAGAATATTTTCTACATCATCACCCACATAACCAGCTTCGGTAAGACTTGTTGCATCTGCAATCGCAAATGGTACATTCAAAGTTCTTGCTAATGTTTGCGCTAAGAAAGTTTTCCCTGAACCGGTAGGACCAATCAAGCAAATGTTACTTTTTTGTAATTCTACATCTTCCTCGTCTTCATCTTCTGAAGAAGCTTGTGCATTCACTCTTTTATAATGGTTATAAACAGCTACTGATAATGCTTTTTTAGCCTCATCTTGTCCTATAACGTAGTCGTTTAACGCATCTAAAATTTCTTGAGGTTTTGGTACTTCAGTAAGTTCTTGGTCAACATCTTCATAAAATTCTTCATCGATAATATCTTTACATAAATTAATACATTCATCACAAATGTAAACACCCGGACCGGCAACGATTTTTCTTACTTCTTCTTGTGTTTTACCACAGAAAGAACAGCGAACCGGTTGATTTGTATTTGTGTTGTCATACATAGTGTTCACTCCTTGTTTAGCGATTTATAAATACTTAACGCTTCTGTATAAAAATCGCTTAATACAGTTATTTGTTCTTAAACAACCTTTCATCATTTTAGCACACCTAAAATAAAAGAAAAAGCTTTTTAACCTTGTTAATTAAGGTTTTTTAAAAAAGACGACCTGCAATGAAATGCAGATCGTCTTTAATAAATCACTATTATCTAACTGGCTTTTATTCTTCGATAGCAGTAGAAGTTACAAGATCTACTGCCTTTTTCATATTGATATCATGTTCAAGCATATCTTCTGATAAAACAGAACGAACCTGTGCTTCTGGCATATTATAATTTTCAGCTAAGTCTTTAATTTCAGAATTAACTTCATCTTCAGTTGCTTCAAAGCCTTCTTTGGCTACAATAGCTTCAATAACCAAGTTTGTTTTCACGCGTGTACCAGCTTCACCTTCGAATTGTTGATCCAAATCCTCTTCGCTAGTCCCTGTGATTTGGTAATACATTTCAGCGCTGATACCTTGTTGTTGTAAATTATTCAAGAATTCGTCTTTTGCTCTTTTTACTTCATCTTGAATCATTACATCTGGCAGTTCAACCACTTCAGCATTATCAACTGCTTGTTTAATTGCAGATTCTTCAACAGCATCTTGTGCTGCTTTTTCTTTGCTTTCTTGCATTTCTTTATGATATTTTTCTCTTAGTTCATCTAAAGTTTCGACTTCGTCATCTAAGTCTTTTGCTAGTTCGTCGTCTAAGGCTGGTAGTTCTTTTTCTTTTACTTCATGAACTGTAACCTTAAATACCGCTTCTTTTCCTGCTAGATCTTCTGCTTGATAATCTTCAGGGAAAGTAACTGTCACATCAAGGTTATCACCTGCTTTAGCGCCGACTAATTGTTCTTCAAAACCAGGGATAAATGAGTTAGATCCTAATTCAAGTGAATGGTTTTCTGCCTTTCCGCCTTCAAAAGATTCTCCGTCAACGAATCCTTCAAAATCGATCACGACAGTATCGCCTTCAGCTGCTGGTTCATCTTCTTTGATCACCATTTCTGCATGTTGATCTTGTTCACGTTGCAGACGATCTTCTACATCTTGATCCGTGATTTCACGTTCTTGTTTTTCAACTTTCAAATCTTTGTATTGACCTAATTTCACTTCTGGTTTTACCGTTACTTCAGCTTTGATCACCCAGTCTTGACCCTTTTCCATGCTTTCAATATCTACTTTAGGTTGAGAAACAGGTTCGATCCCAGCTTCTTGTACTGCAGCTTCGTAATTGCTAGGTAAAAGATCGTTCACTGTATCTTCATATAAGGCTTCTTCGCCATACATACGATCAAAAACACTACGTGAAACCTTTCCTTTACGGAAACCTGGAATATTAAGGTCTTTTTTTACCTTATTAAATGTTTTAGTTAAGCCTTCTTGAATCTCTGATTGTGGAATAGAGAATGTTAACACACCATCATTGGTGCCTGTTTTTTCCCATTTTGCAGTCATGTAATTCCCTCCGAATTGATTAATAAATTTACATATGAAATAGTTTCATGCATACCTATAAATAGTACACTAACGCTTTTAAATTGTAAACATTTTAAAAGCAAACTTCCTTAATTTCTAGCATTTTTATCCTAATTTTTGATAAATTTGTCGAATTTTTTTCTTTTTTTCTTGAATTTTTGCGTAATTATCTAATTGTCTAGTTGAAATGTCTTCACCAAACATTGCTTTGTATTCTAAAATATAACTTTGTGCCCAATCCGCAGCATATTTTTTGTCAGGCAAAAAAGGATATAATAAAGCAAAATGCGCTCTAACTTCTGGAATAATAAGGGCCTCTAATTGTGGGTTATCTTGTACTTCTTCTTCAATAAGTGCGATTGTTTTATCTAATACCTCTGCGTTTTCGGGTAAAGGAAGTTCGGATAAATCAACTTTTTTATCGTTAATAATAACTTCTTCTCTAGCACCATCTTTTACCAATTCTTCAACTAATTTAGGGGGTATAAAGGGATTCTGCGCGTTTTTTAAATATTTTTGGCAAATCATCAAAAAATCCGGCAAAGAGATTCCCTTTATCAGTTCTTGCCAATCTTTAGGCGCAATGGGCTCTTGCATTTTATCTAGAGAATCAAGGTGTCTGCTTTTTGCCATTTTAAGATCATCAGCTAGTAAAGATTGTGCATTTTCTAACTGTGTAAGTTCTTCTTTTAATGCAAAAAACTGATCTTGATTTTTCTCATAGAATAATAACTTGTGCGCAGCTAAAAATTGCGTATCTAAAAGTAATAAATGAAAATACCTTACAAAACCGTCTGCGTCATTTATAAAGGCGTTGAAATGTTCATTAGCCAATGCTAGGGCTTGTGTATAATCATCTAAATGCTGCAATACTGTCACCAACTTTTTAGCATAGGTATATGTTGGATTTTGTTGATAAAGTTGCTGAAAGTCCTTTTTTGCCGCCAAATAATCTTGATTTTGCATTTTTTTATTCGCACTCTCTAACAACCGTTTATTTTCGTCAGGAAAATTAATAATATCTGCCATGCAATCCTCTTTCTTTTAATTATGCGTTAACCTTTTGATTAAACGCCTGAATCAAATTGATCGTTACAACGCTCGTATCAGCAAAATAGTCACCCACATGTTGTTTTTTCCGTGTAAAAAGCGTAGGTGCATATCCCAAATATAAGAACGGATGAAGTTGTAAAACAAATCTCGCTGCGGTTTCTCTAATAAAAACTGTTTTCCAACTTAAGTTTTTTTCAGTGAGACAAATGACACGGATACCAAAAATCATTTTGCCGATTGTCTGCCCCTTATTTAGTTTAGTTAAAAAAGTGAAATAAACAAGATAAATCAGCAAAGCAAGTAAACTATATGCGCTTAAAAATTCAGTAGAACGTTCGATGTCAAACCAGGTGAAAGTAGCATCCAAAAGAATCGTAGTGATCGCGTTAATACAAAGCAAATCTATCAAAAAAGCCCATAAACGGATCCAAAAACCGGCAAAGAAATAATTAGGAAAATCGTTTGAATAACGACTTTGTTCTGGTTTTTCCTCATATTTCTGCCATTCAATTTTCTTTTGCGCAGCTTCATCTTCTGTGTATTCTCTAGACTTAAAAGAAGTTAAAACCTTTTGATAAAAATCCTTTTGTTTTGTTTCATTTTCTTGTTCGGACATCTTATTCACCTCCATAATAATACATTGGTTTAGGTGCTTCTGGTGTACCGATACGTTCGATAACATTGAGCATACGATCTGTTTCTGTTTGCTTCATACCTTTTGCTTGAGCGATTTTAGACCCTAACCAAGTTTGGTCAAAACCAGTACTAGCAATATCGTATTCAAATACTTGCGCTTTTTCTAAGCCTTCATCTTCTCTTAAAGCAGTTAAAGCATCGTCTGGAAAACCGATCTCATCTACTAAATCATTATCTTTAGCTTGTTGTCCATCATAAATCCTACCATCAGCAATATCACGCACTTGGTCTTCTGACATAGATCGTCCTTTAGAGACAATTTGCACAAAGCGATCATAAGAGTTATCGACATAACCTTGCATCACTTCTTCATCTTCTTCTGTCGGTTCTCTCATAGCCGATCCCACGTCTTTTAAAGGACCACTTTTATATGTTTGATCCTCGATGCCTAAATTATCCATTAACTCAGAAAAATTTACACTAGACATAATGACACCGATCGATCCGGTTAAAGTTTCAGAAGTAGCAAAAATCTTATCAGCTGAAGCAGATACATAGTAGCCTCCGCTTGCGCCCATATTTTTCATACTAACATAGACGGGTATATCAGCTGCTTGAATCGCTCGGATTTCCTTGGCGATTTCCGCACTTTCATAGACACCACCACCTGGTGTATTCATTTCTAGTAAAACAGCTGCTACTGTTGGATCTTCTTGTAGCTCTTTTAATTGATCCATGAAAAATTGATGGTTATAACCTTCGCCTGAGAAAAAGCTATTTTCTCCAGTATCAGCAATCGTTCCATCAATAGTTAATTGAGCGATCCGCTGATCCTCTCCTCCTTCTTCCACAATTCCTTCTGTTATTTCATTTGAACCGAATAATAGCGCGTCTGCCCCGCTTAAATTTTTTTCGTCTGTATCTTCTGTCATAAAAGATGAAACAGCTGCGAAGATAAATAAAGCTGCAGCAATAATCACTGCGACCCAACGTCTTTTATTCATTTATACCCTCCCCTTTTCATTTTATACAAATAAAACATTGCTCACTTTATTTTACCGAAAGTTTGCTATTTAGTATAGGAAAAAAGAAAAACTAATTTCGCTTCAATCTAGACCAATTTATTTATTTTTGATTTTTTCTTGACTTAAAATCAAATTATGTATATCATTACCAATGTATTTCTAAATAACAAATAACAAGGAGGATAGCTATACCATTATTTAACAGCGCCAGATCTGTTTTACAGATGACGAGGAAAAGAGCTTATCGAAATATTCGGCGGGTGGCTCTAGGGTCTGCACTCTAAAGACAAGAACAAAAACAAGCTGCAAAGTTTGTAACAAAAATTTTGTCGCGCAGTTAGAAATACGTAATGACAAAAGAAAGTAGGAATCTCATTATGTGTGGAATTGTAGGAATTGTAGGAAAGACTCATGCAGAACAAATTATCATTAATGGTTTACAACGTTTAGAATATCGCGGTTATGATTCGGCTGGTTTATTTGTATCAGATGAAAAACAGGAGCATTTGGTCAAATCTCAAGGTCGAATCAAAAATTTACAAGAAAAACTAACAAATGAAGTGAATGGGACAATAGGAATCGGCCATACACGTTGGGCAACTCACGGAAAACCTTCAGAAGAAAATGCACACCCGCATACTTCACAAAACGGTCAATTAGTCTTAGTTCATAATGGCGTTATCGAAAATTTTGCGGAACTTGCAAATGATTATCTAGCTGAAGAAAATTTTTATGGTCAAACAGACACTGAAATTGTCGTGAATTTGATTGCTTCATTTATGGAAAAAGAAAGCTTATCTACTAAAACAGCATTCCAAAAAGCGCTTAGCGTTATACATGGTTCATATGCTTTTGCTTTAGTGAATAAAGAAGAGCCTGAAACAATCTATGTTGCTAAAAATAAAAGCCCATTGTTAATTGGCTTAGGCGAAGGTTTCAATGTTATTGCAAGTGACGCTTTAGCTGTTTTGGACCAAACGCATGAATTCGTAGAAATCGCGGATAATGAATTGGTCACAGTAACCGCTGACGGTATTGTGATTGAAGATCAAAAGGGCGAAATCATTCAACGCGATGCTTACCAAGCCCAATTAGATGCTTCTGACATCGAAAAGGGAACTTACCCTTTTTATATGCTAAAAGAAATTGACGAACAACCTACGGTAATGCGTAAGTTAACGCAGGAATACCGAGATGATCGAGGAAAAGTTAATATTGATAAGGACTTGGTTGAAGAAATTTCAGCAAGCGATCGTATTTATATTGTAGCTTGCGGAACAAGTTATAATGCTGGGTGGGCCGCTAAAAGCTTACTTGAAACAGTGACGCAAATTCCGGTTGAAGTACAACTTTCCAGTGAGTTTGGTTATAACATGCCTTTACTTTCAGAAAGACCTTTTTTTATTTTTCTAACTCAAAGTGGGGAAACAGCGGACAGCCGACAAGTTTTAGTCCAAACCAATCGTTTAGGCTTTCCGTCATTGACAATTACTAATGTTGCGGGTTCAACCTTATCCAGAGAAGCTAACTATACGCTACTGCTTCATGCTGGTCCTGAAATTGCTGTTGCTTCCACCAAAGCTTATACCGCACAAATTGCGATGTTAGCAATTTTAGCGCAAGCAGTAGGAAAAAATAAAAATAGTAAAGCAAGTACTTCATTTAATGCTTTCCATGAATTGTCCATCGTAGCAACTGCTATGGAAAGTATGGTAGATGAAAAAGACTATATCTCAAGTTTAGTCGAACAATATTTAAGTACTACCCGCAATGCTTTTTATATCGGTCGTGGAAATGACTATTATGTGGCCTCAGAAGCTGCATTGAAACTAAAAGAAATTTCCTATGTACAAGCAGAAGGGTTTGCTGCTGGTGAATTAAAACATGGAACGATTGCTTTAATTGAAGAAGGTACTCCAGTACTGGGCATTATTACCGGTCAAAATACGGGTGCCCATACACGCGGAAACTTAAAAGAAGTTGAGAGTCGTGGTGCTAATACCATTGTGATTGCCTCAGAAGAAATGGCAAGACAAGAAGACCAAATCATTTTACCCACAGTGCATCCGTTATTAACAAGCTTGGTCGCTGTTATTCCAACACAGTTGATCGCTTACTATGCTTGCCTGCAACGTGGTTATGATGTCGATAAGCCACGAAACTTAGCTAAATCAGTGACAGTAGAATAAAGGGTACTACGCCTCACTTTCGCTCGCCCTAGTACTGTTCATCAGCTACTCTCAGCTCCCTTTGGTCGCTGAATTGTAGTGATTCACAGCAAAAAAGCTTGTAACGCCTTTATTTGGTAGTTACAAGCTTTTTTATGATTCAATGATTTAAGTAAAAGAGTCTTGTCTGTATTTCATTCAGAATAAGGAATAACCTCATAAGAAGCATATGGATAATCTCCGATAATTTTTGATACCGGACAACGTTTCGCTGCTGTATCTATATAACTACTCGCTTCATCAAGATCAATTCCGTCGATGGCTGCATAAGCTTTTAATTCAAAAAAATGTTCTTTAGTATTTTCATCTTCACAATAGTCTATATGAACCTCCACTCGACTCTTTTTTTCAATTCCTTTACTCTTTAAAAGAATTTCAATGGTTGAATTAAAGCAAGTTGCCCATGAAAGTCCGATAAGTTGTTCTGGATTTGTTCCTGCTTCAGTGCTTGTTGGTCTAGATGTAACAACAGCTAATTCGTGCTCGCCTCTAGTGTAAGCTGTGCCTTTTAAACCTTGATCGTTAACAACTTCTGTATGATAAATTTTTTTCATATAAAACGCCTCCTGTTATTGCTTTCATAAATTCATTATATGCTAGTAAGTATCTTTTTTAAATTACAAGTGAGAAAACAGTTGTATACTAAACGATTAAAATTTATGATAAGATGGGAATAAAAGAGGAATGTAGAAAGGAATTTTTATGGAAACTATTACAAATTTTAGAGATTTAGGTGGTATAAAAAATCGTGAAGGTCAAGTACTAGCTGGAAAAAAGTTACTACGTTCTGGAGAATTAAGTAAAGTCTCACCGCAAGATCAAAATGAACTAGTGGAAAACTATCACTTGGGAAAGATCACCGATTTACGTTCAAGCCAAGAAATTAAAGAACGTCCAGATGAACATTTTAAAAATACAGATTATGTACATATTGATATTTTTAAAAATGTTAAGGGACAAGGAACAGGTCTTGATGACTTTAAACAAATTTTTTCGCCTGATACAGCTAGAAATTATATGAAAGAAACCTACCGCACGATGGCAGTCAACCCTAGTGCGCAAGAAGGTTTCAAAAAAGTGATTGAATCAGCCTTAAGTGTTGATTCTAATAAGAGTTTTCTTTTTCATTGTTTTGCTGGAAAAGACCGCACCGGGGTTTCAGCCACTTTGCTATTAGAAATCTTAAATGTACCTAAAGAAACGATCTACAAAGACTATCTAGCAACCAATGCTATGCGCGTACAAGAAAACGACGAAATCATTGCTAAGGCGATCAAAGAAGGCACAGATAGTAAAACAATCGAAGCATTAAAAATCGCTTTAACCGTTGATTCTTCTTATTTAGATACTTTCTATCAAATGGTTAATGAAGAGTTCGGCGGTATAAAGAATTATTTAACAAATGAGTTAAAAATTACTTCTAACATGCAAAATGAAGTACGTTCCTTATACTTAGCAAATAGTAGATAGCGTGATATTGGAGGAATGCTAAGTTGACAGTCAAACGCTTTGTCCAACTATTTATTTGTTATTTTGTCTCTATTACTATAGCGATGTTAGTTACTAAATTATTTTCAATCACTAATACCTGGTTAGCTATAATTCTAGTTGCAGTTATTGGTTATGTTGTTTTAATTATTCCCTTAACTATACTGACACTTTCAAAACAAAAGAAATAAAAACGACTGTTTTTTTGAACAGTCGTTTTTTTGCTTTTATTTAAATTATAAAGAAAATACAGCATTGCCTTTATAATAGCTTGTACAGACAGTTGACTTTCGTGCAACAAATTCAGCACTGCATGAACTATCAGCTAGTATAAATGTAGCCTCATCGCCTTCTTTGAGCCACAAATTCTCTCCTACTGTCTTTTTACCTGTGACCAGTTCCATACAATCTGTCAAACCATCTTGGGTTGTTATACCGAAAATTTCAGCGTATCGATTTAATTTCTCAAGTATATTGCCATCGCCAAAAGGTGACCATGAATCATAAACATTATCACAACCCAAAGAAACATCCACCCCATAGCGACGCAATTCTTCCAAGGGTGGAATCACGCCATCAAGAGGCACACTTGAAATAATAGAAATTTGTTGATCTGCTAATTCTTGGAAAAATTCTTTACGTTCATCTCCCCTAAAATCATTTAAACCAAAAGCATGACTCACGGTTACTTTATTTTGCCAATTACTTTCTTTTGTCAATTTTAATAATTCATAAAATGTTTTCTTGCCTTCTTCTGCCCGTTCGTGTACGTGAATATCGATAGGTACATTAAACTTTGTCGCTAAATCAAAGGTATAGTATAAAGATTTTTCTGTATTTTTATCCAGTACAGTCGGATCCACTCCCCCGATAAGATCTGCACCGTTTGCTAAGGCTGTTTGGACATCTTTGTAGGCGTTAGATAAAAGCATACCGTGTTGAGGAAAAGCAACTAATTGATAAGCAAATTTTTCTTGATACGCTTTTAAAGCCTCTATAGTTTGCTGTAAGAACTTCTGCCCCACTTTTGGATGAACATCTATATGTGAACGAAAAAAACTAACACCATGCTGCATTTCTCTATCAATTAATGCTTCATACGTTCAGAAAGCGGGAGCTCTAAGGTGTTTAGTTCTGGAATTTCTTTTGTGAATCGCTCAATAATTGAGTTAGCAGGTGTAATTGGCTGCCAGTTCGTACCCAACTTGGTTTTATCAAAATGACAATGCATTTCTCGGATACCAGGTAAAAGCAAATACTTGCGACCATCAATCTTTTCATAGCCATCTTCTACTTGCTTGTGATTTTGAATTTTACTTACCTTACCATTTTCGATGAATAAATCGACTAACTGTGTGTTAGTTCCTGAAACAAATTCCCCTTCTTTTGCATAAGATGTTTCAATTTTGACATTTTGTAACCACTTTCCCATGACAAACTCCTTCTTATTTTAAATTCAATACTTTTTCTACATAATGTGTCATTTCTTCAGCAGAAATTTTATCATTATGTTTAATTTCTGCATTTTCTAATTCCTCTATAGCCGCAGGAACAGGAATTTCAGCAAATGTTTCCAGCTTATTGATCGCTTCTATCCCTTCTGCTTTTTCCCCTTCTTTAGTGATCGCTTGAAGTACAGCTTGGGGAAACTTGTAAGGACTAGCCGTTGAAAGAATAACAGTTGGTAACATTTTTTCTTCATACTTATTCGCCACACAAGTTGCCACAGCTGTGTGCGGATCGATGACATAGTTTTCTTTTTCATAAACTTCACGGATTGTTTGCTCAGTTTCTTTTTCAGAAGCAAAATCAGCAAAAAAGTCGGATAAAGCACTTTTCATCTCTGCTGTAATCTTATAATTCCCCCTCTTATTTAAGTCATCCATCAGTTGTTTTGTTTTTACAGTGTCTTCTTTTGTTAGATAAAACAATAAACGTTCTAGGTTACTAGAAACTAAAATATCCATTGATGGAGAAGATGTAACATAAAAAGGACGATTACGATCATAATTACCAGTTTGGAAAAATTCTGTTAACACATTATTTTGATTAGATGCACAAATTAACCGACGAATCGGAAGGCCTATTTTTTTTGCATAAAAACCAGCCAAAATATCTCCAAAATTTCCTGTCGGAACTGAAAAGTTGACCTCTTCTCCACTTTCTATTTGTCCCGATTTTACTAATCGCGTATACGCATAAACATAATAAACAATCTGTGGAACCAACCGTCCAATATTAATAGAATTTGCTGAAGAGAATACTTTATTATTTTCTGCCATTTTACTACGTAAATTCTCATCATTAAAAAGTTCTTTTACTTTCCTTTGTGCGTCATCAAAGTTCCCTTTAATTGCAGTAACAAAGGTATTCTCACCTTTTTGTGTAATCATTTGCTTTTTTTGTATGGGACTAACGCCACTTTCCGGATAAAAAACGATAATTCTAGTATTTTTGACATCAGCAAATCCTTCCATAGCCGATTTTCCAGTATCGCCAGAAGTCGCTGTAAGAATAACGATTTCTTTAGCCATATTATTTTTCTGTGCTGCTTTTTTCATTAAGTGCGGCAAGATGGATAGAGCGATGTCTTTAAAGGCTAAGGTTGGACCATGAAACAATTCTAAATAATACTGATCACCTACTTTTACTAAAGGGGTAATTTCTTGATTATCAAATTTTTGATCATAAGCCTTATTAATACATTCGTATAATTCCTCTTGAGTGAAATCAGGTAAAAATAGTTGCATAATCAAAGCCGCAATTTCTTGATAGCTTTGATTAGCTAAATGTTTAAAATCTAAATCAGTTTCAGGGATTTCTGTAGGGACATATAATCCGCCGTCTACAGCCAATCCTTGTAAAATCGCTTGCGAAGCTGAAACGACATTCTCAGAATCTCTGGTGCTTTTATAAAATAAAGTCATTGACGATCTCCTCTATTTTTTATTTCCTTTTAATATACCACAAAGCAGGCGTATTAAACATATGTATTCTTATTTTTTTAACTTATGGTATAGTAGAAAAAAATGCTTAGGAAGTGAAAAGCATGCCAAGTTTGAAAGAAAAAATTATTGCAGAAAGTAAAAATTTAGGAATTGATAAGATCGGTTTTACAACTGCTGAACCCTTTGATGAATTAAAAGAGTCTTTGATTGCACAAAAAGCAGCTGGACATACTTCTGGCTTTGAACATAAAAATATTGATGAACGTCTTTATCCTGAATTAACTTTTGAAAATCCGCAAAGTATCATCGCGATTGCTCTAGCTTACCCAACAAAAATTCATGAAAAAGTACCTAGAGATGAGAAACGGGGACAAATGGCCCGTGCTTCTTGGGGGATCGATTATCATGATATCTTAAAGAACCGTCTAACAAAACTTATTGCTTTTATTCAAAAAGAAGCTGCTAATACGCAAGACGCCGAAAATTGGCGTTTTTTGCCACAAGTTGATACCGGAGAACTCGTGGATGTGGCTGTCGCCCAACGAGCAGGCTTAGGCTTTATCGGTCGAAACGGTTTATTGATTACAGAAGAATACGGTTCTTTTGTTTATTTAGGAGAAATTATAACAAATATTCAATTTGAACCTGATGAGCCCGGAACTTTTGGTTGTGGTGAATGTAGGCGTTGTATCACCCACTGTCCTACCGGTGCTTTATTAGGCGATGGAAAAATGAATGCGCAAAAATGTCTTTCTTATCAAACGCAGACAAAAACGATGATGCCAAAAAAATATCGCAAACAGATTCATAATGTTATCTATGGCTGTGATATTTGTCAGCTAGTTTGCCCTTATAATCAAGGAAAAGATTTTCACTTTCATAAGGAAATGGAACCTTCTATTGATGAAATGAGACCTAAATTAGCCCCTTTACTATCAGTTTCAAATCGAGAATTTAAAGAACAATTTGGACATCTAGCGGGAACTTGGCGAGGAAAAAAACCACTACAAAGAAATGCCCTGATTGCCTTAGCTAACTTAGGGGGAAGACAAAGTCTAGTCAAAATATGTCAATGTCTTGAAGACGTTCGACCCGTCATTCGCGGTACAGCTGTTTGGGCAATCGGAGAACTGACGAAAAGACAACCCGAGCAAGCAATTGACTTGCTTTACGAACTAGAAGAAAAAGAAACAGATGGAGAAGTTTTAAATGAATTAGAAGAAACCTTAATAATGTTAGAAGAACGTAAAAAGAAGGCTTAGTAATCAAGCCTTCTTTTTTACTGTCTTTTTATATAACTTTTGAAAAATCGGCGTCAATAATAAATAAAAACCACCATTTCCTATTGCATGTAATAAATCAAAGGAAAGCCCTGAAATATAGTAAGGCCAAAATTGCGGCATACCGTAAACCTCTACGTCGATACAAGCAATAATAAAGCCGTATAAAAATCCGGCAAAAATACTAAAAAGCGTCTGTAATGCTCTACTTTCTCGAAATATCGATACACTGCAGAAAAGTCCCATCAAACAAATAATGATCGTAAAAGAAAAAATCTGGGAAATTGTCCAGATACCCATGCCTAAATAGATATTTGTTATAAGCACAGATAAAGTACTGATTAAAAGTCCACGGAAAATACCTAATTGTAAGGTAATAATTAAAAATATAGCGGTCATCGGTTGTATATTGGGTATAAATTGAAATAAAAGTCGTCCCACTGTACAAGTCGCTACTGTCATGGCTAAGTAAGCTAATTCATAGGTAGAAAAAAACGAACGATCCTGCGTCATATTACGACTCCTTTAACTATTTAAAAATTGAACCCTAAACTTTTCAAAATAGGCGCTATTATATCGACTCTTATACCAAGCGAAAAAACTAAGAAGAAACGAACCAATAACATTGATCAATAAATCTCCCATGGTATCTTGCAATACTCGTCGCCCTACAAAAACCGTGTTACCACTTTTATAACGTTGTAGATTCATATCTAAAAGCATATCCCAGCTCCATTCCCAAAATTCCCAAAAAACGCCACATATTCCTGCAAACGAAAAACCGAAAATCAGAAATAGCCAAGGCGATATTGCTGTTATATTTTGTCCTTTTAAAAATTCACTTAAAATGCCATAACCAATAGCAGTTAAAATCATCGGACTTACCAAGTGTAACAACTTATCCCACAAAGGAATAAACGTCATAAAATGTAAGCAAGTCCCTAGGAAAATAGCTAAGAAAATAAAAATCCAGAAAAAATAGACAACAAAGTTGGCAAATTTTAAACGAAAAAAATGATTTAAAATCTCTGGCGCATAGATTAAGAGGATCCCGGCAGAACATTCAACAATTTTAGTAAAGGTCGTATCAATAGTAGCAAGCCCTACAAAATATTCCCAGATAATAACCAGTAAAGTCAAAAAACCAAATAAAACTAACGTACGTTGCCTCTTTACATAGCTACTCATTTAGAAACGCCCTGCTGTAAAAATTGATAGATTTCAGTTAGAAGCTCTTCTTCTGTAGAAAAAATTTGACCGTTTAATTTAATTAAACCAGCCGTATATAAATTCAAATAATGAAACTGATTTTCGGCTACTGTTGAAATTGCCGCTAATTTTTCTTGGTTATCAGCGCCTTCTTGCCTAGAATCTGTATATAAGCCAAGGATCGGAACACCGTTAGCGTAAGCCACACCAATCTCAGAAGCTACCCCATTATCAATGGTATTTCCATCCAATAAAGCGATCATCAGCTGACTTTCTTCTACTTGTTTAGTGTCAGCTAGTGCAATCATTTTACTATCTGCAAAAGCTGTTTTATCATTGATAGCAGCATTTTCTTGCGGAAGATAAATTGTAAGCTCCGTATACCTTTTTCGAATTTTATCGACTAAATAAGAATTATAAAGTAAATCACTTTTAGCAAACATCGGTGCAGCAAAATAAACTTTCATGTAAGTCCCTCCAATAAAGTTGTCCTGACCAAATCGATCACAACTACTTTATCAAATCTACTCGTTAAATACTAGCAAAAAATCATGACTTCCCTTAAGCAAATCTTACAAAAAGCTTTTATTCTCCTATTTAGATTGGTATAATTAATAAGCTGAAGGAAAAGAAATGAGGAATGATTCCATGGATAACTTAGAAGAAATGAAACAAAGACAAAAGATGATTCGTAACTTTTCAATCATCGCTCATATAGATCACGGAAAATCCACTTTAGCTGATCGTATTTTAGAACAGACACATACCGTAAGCTCAAGAGAAATGCAAAACCAATTACTAGATTCGATGGACTTAGAAAGAGAACGCGGAATTACGATCAAATTAAACACCGTTGAACTAAATTATACTGCTAAAGATGGTCAAACCTATATATTTCATTTAATCGACACTCCTGGACATGTAGACTTTTCTTATGAAGTTTCACGTAGTTTAGCGGCTTGTGAAGGCTCAATTTTAATTGTCGATGCTGCTCAAGGCATTGAAGCACAAACCTTAGCTAATGTATATCTAGCAGTGGATAATGACTTGGAGATTTTGCCAGTTATTAATAAAATTGACCTGCCAGCAGCAGATCCTGAACGTGTTCGCCAAGAAGTTGAAGATGTTATTGGCATTGATGCCAGTCAAGCAGTACTTGCTAGCGCCAAGTCAGGACTAGGGATTGAAGAAATTTTAGAACAAATCGTAGAAATTGTCCCTGCGCCTACAGGTGATATTCAAGCCCCTTTGAAAGCTTTGATCTTTGACTCAGTTTACGATGTCTATCGTGGCGTTGTTTTAAGTATACGTATCATTGACGGTATCGTCCGTCCAGGTGATACAATCCAATTGATGAACAATGGAAAGACTTTTGAAGTTACTGAATTAGGTATTTTCTCACCTAAAGCTATTGCTCGAGATTATTTAATGGTTGGCGATGTTGGTTACTTAACAGCTTCTATCAAAACAGTGCAAGATACCCGGGTCGGAGATACAATCACTTTAGCTGATCAGCCAGCGGAAAAGGCGTTACCTGGCTATAAGCAAAAAAATCCGATGGTCTTCTGCGGTATGTATCCGGTAGATACTTCGCGCTACAACGATCTACGTGAAGCTTTGGAAAAACTACAATTAAATGATGCGGCCCTACAATTTGAAACAGAAACTTCACAAGCTTTAGGCTTTGGTTTTCGTTGTGGCTTTTTAGGCATGCTTCATATGGATGTTGTCCAAGAACGTTTAGAACGTGAAGCGAATTTAGAATTGATAACAACTGCGCCTTCTGTGGTTTATCATGTAACGAAAACAGATGACACAGAAATCGATATCGACAATCCTGCTGACTTTCCTGAAAGCTCTGCTATCGAAAAAGTTGAAGAACCCTTTGTTAAAGCAGAAATTATGGTCCCTAATGATTTTGTAGGGCCGGTCATGGAGTTATGTCAGCGAAAACGTGGCGATTTTGTCACGATGAATTATTTGGATGATTATCGGGTAAATGTTATTTATAATATCCCCCTTTCTGAAATTGTTTTTGACTTTTTTGACAAGCTAAAATCTAATACTAAAGGTTACGCTTCTTTAGATTACGAAGAGTCAGGTTATCGCACAAGCAATCTGGTAAAAATGGATATTCTATTAAACGGTGATAAAGTGGATGCTTTAAGTTTTATCGTCCATCGTGAATTTTCTTATGAACGTGGCAAAGCCATCGTTGAAAAATTGAAAAGCTTGATTCCAAGGCAACAATATGAAGTTCCGGTACAAGCAACTGTTGGACAAAAAGTTGTTGCTCGCTCTGATATTAAAGCCCTACGCAAAAACGTATTAGCTAAATGTTATGGTGGTGATGTTTCTCGTAAGCGAAAATTACTAGAAAAACAAAAAGAAGGAAAAAAACGAATGAAACAAATCGGTTCCATCGACGTACCACAAGAAGCCTTTCTTGCTGTACTTGAAATGGACGATGATGATTAAAAAAACGTGGGAAAGTTAATTTCAGCTTTTCCACGTTTTTTATCATTTATTCTGCCAGTGCTCTATTTTTTTATTAAAAAGTAAATTTTAATAAATTGTTCGCTTTATAAAAGGAACGTTTGTTCGTATAATGAAGTTGATAATATCTTTAAGAAGGTGAAAAAATTGAGCACATTACATGATTATGTTGATCGTAAAAGATTAAAATGGATGGGATTTTATTTATCAGAACATACGGCGCAAATCGATCAAAGCGCTTTTGAAGAATATACTACAATAGAAGAAAAAAGTGATATGGCCGAGCAGGAGATCGCAGAAATAATGGAAGAAGCTTTGTTGAAAGATAAAATAGTCGCCGTACAAAGCAATGAACTCTGGGATCATAACTATTTGCCTGATACTGTTGGAAAGATAAAAGGTTATAATGAAGATGGTATCTTCATTGAAGAGAATTTTATTGCTTATGATACGATAAAACATATAGAATTGAAGTCATATCATAAATGGTCTAACATTGATTAAGTGTCTAATAAGCTCTAAATAAAACATAAACTAACTTTTGGTGTTAGGTTAGTTTTATGGACACATATTTGTAGAGTACTATAATATTCTATGAAAGGATGTCCGTTTATGACACAACGATACAACCAAGAAACAAGAGAATTGGTCCTTCAATTAAATGAACAAGGACAAAGTGTTCCTTCTTTGGCACGTGAATATGGGATTTCAGAAGCAACGATATATAACTGGAAAAAAGCGTATACCCCGGATGAAGAAACCGGCAAAAGTCAGGCAGATATTCATCAAATGGAGAAGGAAATGCATCGTATGAAACAGGAGATTGATATCCTAAAAAAAGCTATCACCATATTCACGAAAGAGTAAGTGATGACACGTTGATTTATGAAATTATTGATGAAGAGCGTCAAGAATACCCCGTACGTACATTAACGAACGTACTCGAGGTATCGAAGTCGACTTACTATGCCTCCAAGAACCGTTGTCCGAGCCGAAGGAACCAAAAGAATGAACAATTAAAAGAAGAAATTCTACAGATTTACGAGAAAAGCAAGCACCGTTATGGCGCGCCCAAAATCACGCATAAGTTAGTCCAATACGGTTGGAAAGTGAGCTTAAAACGCGTCCAACGATTGATGCGAGAACTTGGTATTCGTTCCATTATTCGAAAAAAATATCGTCCAGCAAGCAATCATGAAAAAGTGGAATCTCGTGAGAATCTCTTGAAACAAGATTTCTCTACGACTTCGATCAACCAAAAATGGAGTGCAGATATTACCTATATTCATACGCAAAAAGAAGGCTGGACTTACTTGGCTTCTGTCATGGACTTATATTCTCGTAAAATTATTGGCTATTCTTATGGTAAACAGATGACCACTCCGATTGTAGTGGAAGCTTTTCAGCAAGCCATGCAAAATCAACAATTAAAAGATGGTAAGGGACTCATCTTACAAACAGATTTAGGCACGCAATATACGAGCTATGAATTTGAAAATCTTCTCCTACAATGTCACATCAATCATTCTTACAGTCGCAAAGGAACGCCCTATGATAATTCAGGGATTGAATCTTTTCATGCGACCTTGAAAAAGGAAGAAGTTTATTTGAAGCACTATAGAAGTTTTGACGAAGCCCGTCTCGCTTTATTCCAATATATTAATGGTTGGTACAATCGCGAACGGATTCATGGAAATATCAACTACCTGACGCCCCAGCAAGCGGAAGATCAAGCAAAGATGTTGGCATAGGTCTAGAGCTTCCTACACATTTTTTTGAGGAACTTATCCACGAGGCCTCCTTGTCATCGTTTCCGCTTAATGTCAAATACGTTTTTCCATTTGATATTAAGCGGAAATGATGACATTCTCTAGAGTGGATTCGTTTCGAAAAAAGACTCTCAAAAAATGTGTCCAGAATATTGACGTAAATCCATTTTTATTTTTATTTTGACTAGCTTGTTTCCTTTTTTTGTACTATCGTTTATTATATTAAGAGACATCAGAAATAAAAAGAAATTATTGAGCGAGGTGCATGTAGTGCAAAAAATGAGAGTTGACTGGAATTATTGGCTTATACGGTTTTTATTTTTGATGGCATTAGTCGTTGGTTATAAATTGATTACAAATTACCAATTTATAATGAATAGCCTATCTAATTTATTAGGTATTCTATCGCCTTTTATCATTGGTTTTATTTTTGCTTATCTTTTAAATGGTGCTGTAAGGCGTTTAGAACTACTTTTTGAAAAAACCAAATTACCCTTTATAGAAAAACATAGCCGCGGTATAAGTGTTGTGACTTTATATTTATTTATTTTTTATGTGTTCTTTCTAGCATTAAATTATGTCATTCCTTTGATGATTAATAATGTGATCGACTTACTTGGATTATTACCGCAGTTTTATGATTATCTGATGGATCTTATCGCAAGATTAGAATCTGAAGGTGTCTTTGAATCTTTGAATTTAGAAGAGTTTTTTCAAAGTTTTACCTCAGACTTTTCACCAGAAAACTTATTACAACAATGGACACAAGCCCTGACTTCTTTAGGAGCCATCACAAGGAGTCTTTCTTCCTTTGTTTTTAATGGATTTTTAGCTTTGATTATTTCCATTTATGCACTATTGTTTAAAGACTCTATCTTGTCATTTTTCGATAAGTTAGGAAGAAAAATACTATCTGAAAAAATTCATTTAAGTAGTAAACAATGGCTAGCAGCAACCCATACGATTTTTTATAAGTTTATCAGTTCGCAATTTTTGGATGCTTGTATTATTGGGACTTTTGCAACGATTATACTTTACTTTTTAGACGTGCCTTTCGCATTAACCTTAGGAATTCTTCTTGGCGTATGTAATATGATCCCTTATTTTGGTTCTATCTTTGCTTCGATTGTAACGACAGTCATCACTTTTTTCAGTGCAGACCTTCAACTAGCTATCACAGCATTGATTTCATTACTTATTTTACAGCAACTGGATGGAAATGTTATCGGTCCGCGTATTATGAGTGGTGCCTTAAATCTTAACCCGATCATCATCATCATATCAATTACAGTAGGTGGTGCCTACTTCGGGGTTTTAGGAATGTTTCTAGCCGTTCCAATCGCGGCTATCTTAAAAATTATCACAATAAATTGGCTAGATGATACTGAAGAAACAAAATAATATATTCCATAAAAAAAGTATTCGGAAGTTGGATATTCAACTTCCGAATACTTTTTTATTCCTCTTCCATTGGTTCATTTTGAAATACTAAGTGGTTATCAAGCAATTCGATAGTCACTTTTGTTTTTGGCATGACACGTCCTGAAACAATTTCTTTAGCCAATGGTGTTTCTACTTCACGTGTAATATAACGTCGCAAAGGTCTAGCGCCATATGCTGGCTCATAGGCATTTTGAGCGATCCAAGCTTTTGCTTCATCTGATATTTCAAGGAAAATCTCCTGTTGCATTAATCTTTGTGATAATTCCTCAATGATTTTTTCAACGATGCCTTTCATGTCCTCTATATTTAACGGAGTGAAAACGATGGTATCGTCAATTCGGTTGAGAAATTCTGGTTTAAACGCTGCTTGTAACATATTCATCACTTGAGATCTTGTTTCTGCTGAAATCTCTCCTTGGTCCGAAACACCTTCCAATAATATTTGCGAACCGATATTACTTGTCATAATTAAAACAGTATTTTTAAAATTAACAACTCGACCTTTTGAATCTGTCAGACGACCATCATCTAATACTTGTAGTAAAATATTAAAGACATCTGGATGAGCTTTTTCAATTTCATCAAGCAAAATAATTGTGTAAGGATTGCGACGTACGGCTTCAGTCAATTGTCCGCCCTCTTCATAACCTACATAACCAGGAGGTGCACCGACTAAACGAGAAACCGTATGTTTTTCCATATATTCACTCATATCAATCCGTACCATATGATCTTCAGAATCAAAAAGATTTTCTGCTAAAGCTTTAGCAAGTTCAGTTTTCCCTACACCTGTGGGTCCCAGGAATAAGAAAGAACCTAATGGTCGATCCGGATTTTGTAATCCAGCACGCGAACGAATCACTGCATCGCTTACTGCATTAACAGCTTCATCTTGACCAATCACTCGCTTGTGCAAGGTTTCGTTCAAGTTAAGTAATTTTTCTCGTTCGCCTTCAACTAATTTCGTTACAGGTATGCCTGTCAAACGTCCTACAACCACTGCGATTTCATTAGCAGTCACCGACTCTTGTACCATTTTTAGAACAGTTTGATCATCTTTATCTTCTAATTCTTTAAGTTCCTTTTCTAACTGTGGTACAGTGCCATGTCTTAAAACAGCAGCTCTTTCCAAATCGTAGTTATTTTCGGCGTCTTCTAATTCATGTTTCGCTTTATCAATTTCTGCCCGTTTATTTGAAACAGCATTTACTTCTTCTTTTTCTGTTTCCCATTGTAGCTTCATTGAGTTGACTTCTTCACGTAATTCAGCCAGTTCTTCTTGTAAAGATGCTAAACGTTTCATTGAAGCATCGTCTATTTCTTTTTTCAAAGCCGCTTCTTCAATCTCTAATTGCATTAAACGTCTTGTTACTTGGTCCAATTCAGTTGGCATTGAATTCATTTCCACCCGAATATTGGCACAAGCTTCATCGACTAAATCAATGGCTTTGTCTGGTAAATAACGATCTGTAATATAGCGATCAGATAAGGTAGCCGCAGCAACTAAAGCATTGTCATGGATATTTACGCCGTGATGGATTTCAAAACGTTCTTTTAAGCCACGTAAAATAGAAATCGTATCTTCTACCGATGGCTCTTGAACACTGACTCTTTGAAAGCGTCGTTCTAGCGCTTTATCCGTTTCAATATTTTCCCGATATTCATCTAAGGTCGTTGCACCGATTGTATGCAATTCACCTCGAGCTAGCATGGGTTTTAATAAATTACCGGCATCCATACTACCTTCAGTCTTCCCAGCGCCTACGATATTATGAATTTCATCGATAAATAGAATAATACGACCGTCCGCTTTTTTAACTTCCTTCAAAACGGCTTTTAATCTTTCTTCAAATTCACCCCGATACTTAGCGCCCGCAATCAAAGCACCCATATCTAAAGAAAATACAGTCTTATCTTTCAAGTTTTCAGGTACATCTTTTTTAACAATACGCTGTGCAAGACCTTCAACAATTGCCGTCTTACCTACCCCAGCTTCACCAATCAAAACAGGGTTGTTTTTAGTCTTGCGTGATAAGATTCGAATAACATCCCGAATCTCTTCATCACGGCCGATGATCGGATCCATCTCGCCATTTTTCACTTCTTGAACAAGATCTGTTCCATACTTTTCTAAGGCTTCATATTGTTCTTCTTGGTTTTGGGAAGTGACCCGATCCCCTTGTCGAATATTTTCAATGCTTTGTTTTATTTGTTTTTCATTAACACCTTGATTTTTTAAAAATTTTGTCAAACGATAATTTTTTAACTTCATCAATGCAAGTAAAACAATTTCGGTAGATAAAAACTCATCTTTAAAATCTTTCGCCAATTGATCTGCTTCATTTAATAAATGGTATAAATTTTGACTAATATTTTGACCATATTGTACATTACCGCCTTCAACACTTGGTAAACTATCGATCGTTTGATCAATTTCATGTTCAAAAGCGTTAAGATCAACACCTAAGTCTTTATAAAAATTTCTAGCAAATTGTTTTGGTTGTAAAAATATTTTCCATAAATGAGCAATATCTATTTCTTGTTGTTTTCTTGTTACAGCAACCTGTTGTGCTTCAGCAATTGCACTTTGTAATGTGGTTGTCATTTTTTCAATATTCATTTGTTTTCCCCCAATCAGTTAAGGTTGAGAATTTATCTCCATTAACTAGTATAGCTCATTGGTCAAAATTGGTCAAAGATTAACAACTAAATTTGAGAAGAATTTTCAATTTCAGTAGTAATAGCTGTTCTTCGTTCTTTCAGAAAGACTAAAAATCCTAACAAAAACGGTAAGACATAACTAGCAAAACGATATAAAAGTAAGGAAGATACAGCATCTACTGTGCCACTTAGCGGACGAAACATCAATAAATAAACAAAATCAAATGATCCAATACCCGCTGGCGAGGGAATAACACCTGATACAACCAAAGTAAAACTAATAAGTGCAAATGTTAAAAAGAAATCAATATCGTTAAATTCTTCTTGTAAACAAACAAATGGAATAACATACCAGGCGCCTACTTTTAATAAATTAAACAAATAAATTTTTAAAAGAGAAGTCCTATCATTTAATACAGATTGCATCGCGTGGTGTAGTGCATTGATTTGTAAATTGAACTGATCGATATAGACACGTAATTTTTGATTACGAATAAATCGATTGCAAAATAGCAATACCAGCACTTGTAAGTTCAAGCTCAAAGATAATACAATCAATGTCACAATAAGCAAAACAGTTAAAACAATACCTGTTATGATCACCGCGATCATCTTTGGACGTTGGTTTAAAATCGCATTGAAATAAAAGGACAAATTTAGTACAGCATAAGTCACAATAGCGGCCTTATAACTGATCATATGTAGAGCTGAAGCCCCTACGCCTTGACTAATTTTAATGCCTTTTTTCTTATAAAAACCGATTTCAGCCAGTAAAGTGCCTACGCCAAAAGTAACAACTCGATAAAATGCAGTGTAAAAAGATGTCATCATACCATCAAATACTGAAAAATTAGGGGCAAAACTACCTACAGTCTCTTTGATACCATAGCCTTCAAAAAACTGATGTAACAATCCTAAGAAAATAACACCCAACAAAATCACAAGATTCGTTTCTTTTAATTCCACAAAAATTTCGCGCATTGAATTTTGGATAAAATAAAACATAATACCCAAAATAAGCAGAAGTAAAATTAAATTTAACACGATTTTCCACTTTGGATTTTTTTTCATCAACTTCTCCTTTAACCAGAAAACCAATGAGATGGATAGAAAAAGAAGAGGAAGATATTATTTTACTTCCTCTTTTATAATTATCCAGCATTTAATTCAGCGATTTTTACAATTAACGCTGTTGCTTTTTCCATGGTTTGTAAAGATACATATTCAAAACGACCATGCATGTTTTCAGCACCCGCAAAAATATTAGGTGTTGGAAGACCCATATAGGAGATTTTAGAACCATCTGTTCCTCCACGTACTGGTTCAATAATCGGATCGATAGCCAAATCAAGCATGGCATTTTTAGCTAGCTCAACAATACTCATATCTTTTTCGATGATTTCTCTCATATTGTAATACTGATCATACATATCAACAAATACACGTTTTTGGTCGAATGCTTCATTTAAATTCGTTTGAATAGCGCTAATTTTTTGTTTACGCGCTTCAAATTTTTGATGATCATGATCACGAATAATATAAGACATCTTTGCCTCTTCTGGACTGCCACTTAAATTCATCAAGTGGAAAAATCCTTCTCTTCCTGAAGTTTTTTCCGGTACTTCATCTTGAGGAAGTTGGTTTTGAAAATCAATGGCTAATTGTAAGGCATTAATCATCATATTTTTTGCTGTTCCCGGATGAACGTTTTTTCCTTTAATAGTAATTTCTGCTTGTGCTGCATTAAAGGTTTCATATTCAAGTTCGCCAAGAGGCCCCCCGTCCATCGTATAAGCAAAATCGACATCAAAATCTTCTATATCAAATTTGTCTGCGCCTGTCCCGATTTCTTCATCAGGACCAAAAGCTACTTTAATTTCACCATGTGAAATATCAGGGTTAGCCTTTAAAATTTCCATAGCCGTCATAATTTCGGCAATCCCTGCTTTATCGTCTGCACCTAAGAGTGTGGAGCCATCAGTAGTGATCAAGGTTTCTCCTTGGTATTTATTTAAACTAGGAAAATCATTGGGATTTAAGCTGTATTCACCTTTTTCATCCAATTGAATTTCTGAAATGCCATCATAATTTTCAATCACTTGAGGAGCTACATTTTCTGCATTAAAATCAGCAGTGTCCATATGGGAAATAAAGCCGATGCTAGGCACCTTTTTTTCAATATTACTTGCAAGTGTGCCACTAACATAGCCATTATTATTATCATAATGAACATTTTCTAATCCTAACTCAATCAGTTCTTGTTTTAAGCTATCTGCAAAATCAACCTGTGATTGAGTGGATGGAATAGTTTCACTTTCTGGATTCGAGCGAGTTTCAGTTTTAACATAACGTAAAAAACGTGCTAGTAAATTTTCGTACATATGCTATCTCCTTTATCTAAATTGGAAGGGGTTTGTATTTGTAGAAGAAGGGATAAAATCAATATCCCAATTTTCTTCTTGCTTCCATTCTTCCATTTTTTCTATAAATTTATTCACACAAACTACCTCAATATTATGCCCCGGATCAATGACCGTCAAGTTGTTAGATTGCATGTCATGGGCTGTATGATAATTGACATCTCCAGTAATATAAACATCCGCTGACTTTTTAATTGCTTCAGGATAAAATTTCCCAGCAGATCCGCCACAAATCGCTATATTCTGTACTTTCTGTTTTGCCATTTTTGGTTGAATGAGACGTAGTCCATCAAGCTGAAATGTTGTTTTTACCTTTTGCACAAAATCTTCTATATCAACCGCAGTATCCAAATGCCCTATTCGTCCAAGCCCAAATGATTCCCCTGGATTATCCAAAGGTAAAATATCATAGGCAGGTTCTTCATAAGGATGAGCAGCAAACATCGCTTGGAGGAGCTTTTCTTGAATCGTTTCTGGAAAAATCACTTCAATTCGTGCTTCTTGCACTTTCTCTTCTTGATCACTCCTACCAATGGCTGGATTGGCTTGTGCATTAGGTGTAAAACGGCCCGTGCCTACTAGGGAGTAACTTGTATTACGATAATTCCCCTGCATACCAGCCCCAATATCAGCTAAGACTTGCCGCATTTTCTTGCTGTCTTCTATAGGAACATATACTGCTAATTTTTTAAAACTTACTTCATGAGTTTTTACCAAATAATTGTCGACATTAACACCTAACATTTCACAAAACCAGTCGTTTAATCCATCCCAGATAATATCCATATTCGTATGTGCAGCATAAACTGCGATATCATGCTTTAGTAAATCAATATACATCTTAGTTTGCGGATCATCAGCAGTCAAACGGCTTACAGGGCGAAAAATCGGCGGATGTTTAGCAATGATCAAATCGATATTTTTATCGATTGCTTCCTTAACAACTTCTGGACGCACGTCTAATGTCATCATGACACGTTCAATTTCTTTATCTAATGTTCCTAGATGAAGTCCGCAAGGGTCACCTTCTTCAGCCAACCAAAGAGGACAAAATGTTTCAAATTTATTAATAAACTCTTTTGCATCAAGACTCAAGATAATACCTCCTCGATCCACGCCATCTGTCTTTTTTCCGCTTCAATTTTGTCTTTAGGCACGCGATGGGCATTTTTTAGATTCCTTAAAACTTTCTGTTTTATTTCTAACTTTTTCTGCCACTTCTTTTGAAAACTAGCTGTCTTTTTTTGCATTAAAACAGGGCCAAAATATAATTCTTTGCTTGTATAATGACTATTTTCTTGATAGCAAGCAACAATAATTTCATAAAATTTTCCATAATCTTCAATGATCTGTTCGTCGTAAATTTTATAATGATTAGCTGCTAACCAATGCCGTACATCAGATTCATGGTTGTTGGGTTGTAAAATCAACCGTTGCCCTTTTAAAGAACCATCTTTCTGGCCATTGGTTAATATGCTCTCGATCAATATCCCGCCCATACCCGCAATCACGATCGTGTCAATCTGGTCTTTCGGATAGATAGCTGTTAGACCATCAGCTAATCTAGCAGTGATCTTTTCTTCAAGATCATATCTTTTTACTTGTGCGCTAGCAGCTTTTAAAGGGCCTTGGGCAACTTCTCCAGCAATAGCGTAGTCTACTTTGCCCGCCCTTACTAAAAATATAGGCAAATACGCATGATCAGAACCAATATCGGCTAAACGAGCCTTTCTGGGAACAAATTCAGCAACCGCAGCCAAACGCTGAGATAATATATGGCTATTCAAAAAGCTTTCTTCCTTTCTCTTAATTTAGAAAAAGAGCTGTAACATCATAAAAATAACCGAACTATGCTTGCTGAGATTTGTTGGTTGTTGTAAATTTGCGAGGAGCAATTACAAACACAACCTCTCTATAGTTCGGCTATTTTATCAGCAAAGAAAAGGATGCCACAGACTATCATTTATACTAAGTGTTTCTTCGATTTCTTCCAGTCAGCTCAATTTCTTGTGCTAGATAACGTATACGTTCCATCAAACGCTTCGCTTTTAACGGCTCTTCTTCTCCGCGCTGTGTCACTGATAGATGTTGCTCTAATTCTTTCATGGTAAAATTAGAACTAAAAAAAGTAGGAAGCTGTTCCTGCATACGGTATTGCAAGATAACGCCAAAGATATCATCGCGGATCCAGCTGCTCATCGCGTCTGCCCCAATATCATCTAACATCAAGATTGAAGCACTTTTAACCGCATCAAGTTTTTCGCCAACTTCATCTTTTTTGATCGATTGTTTCATATCTACTGCAAATGAAGGAAAATGCAGCAGTGTCGATGTATAACCCGCTTCAGCTAAATCTCGGGCAATCGCACCTAACAAATACGTTTTTCCTACACCAAAACTACCCACTAGATAAAGACCTTTATGAAAAACTTGCGGATTATCTTTATAAGCGTTGATAAAATCAATCGCACTCATAAAGGCTTTGCCGCGTCCTGTTGTTCCTTCGTAATTTGCCATACGGGCTTCTTGAATATCTTTAGGCATATTCAGTGCTTGAATACGACTGCGGATCTCTTCTTGCTCTTGTTTGGCTACTAATTCTTCCGTCGGAATATAAGTGACATCCACCGAATGATAGTTCAATGTTAATTGGGGTTCATAACCGGGTGCAATCATTGTTGGATCGTTTAAATCAAATTTTCTTTTTTCCTGCACAAATTCATATAACTTCGCGTAACTACGTTCAATGTCATCTTCTGACAACTCATTTTTATGCTCATCCAAAAAATTTTGCACATCTTGATCTTTTAATACCTCAGTCATCATTTCAGAAAAACGCGTGCGATAATTTTTTTGATTCATTAACTTATTTAGATTTTTTCCCACATCTTCCATTAGCTTTCACCTTCTTTGCGTTTCAGATAATCCTGAAGTTTTTTATTAATTTCTTCTTGTACTGCCGGGTCTTCCACTTCTTCATTAGGTTTGTCCACCCAGTCTGGCAAACTTTCCTTACGAATAGGCTGTTGCTTATTATTTGCATAATTTTTCTTTTTACTTGGCTTATTTTTAGCTTCTTTTACTAAATCACGTACGTGTTTAATCGCTTGTTCTGGACTGTTAATTTCTAATTCTGACCAATCTGTAGCAATTTGATTGACAAAATTGGACTGTAAAAAGCTATTTTTCTTAACAACCAGAATATAATGAATTAAAACATTAATCACACTATTAGGTAATGGACTACGTTCGACTAGCGTCTTTAATAACCAAGTTTCAGGATCTGTAACAAAATTATGCTTTTCATTTTTTATCGCTTGTAAAAAATCCATGGGCGCTGAACTTTGTGCAATTTTAACTAACTGTATATCATTTTCAGAAAAGCCCGTTTGTCGTAAAGTATTGAAGCGACGCTTCTGTTCATCAGATTGTTCGTCATAGTTATCTGCTTGTTTTTCTTTTTTTACTGTCGCTTGCTTTCTAATGACTTTATCCAACGCTTTTCGATCAACTTGGCCATCAGATAAAGAAACCGCCTCAGTCATGAAATCAACTAATTTCATTTCATCAAAACCAAATAAATTAGCATATAAAGTTAGCTGTTGCTTAAAAGAATCATCAAAATTTTCTTTAGCAATAAACTTTCGTTGCGCTAACTGATACAAAAAATCCCAGTCAATTTGATCTTCATCTAACTGTAATTGTTTATTTGAAGGTACTTGATAGTCCTGGGAAATTTTTTCCAAACTTTGAGCATTACGAATAAATAAACGTTCATCCAATGCACCATAAACTTCACGAAAACCACTTGTGATTTCCTGATAGACCGATAAATCAGGCTTTTCCGGTTGAAAACGGCGGACCAACTGCCGAAACTTTCTTTCCCCGATAGTATTTAATAATAAAAAACTATAGGTTTCATCGCGAAAAAAATCCAGCGGATGAATCGGTTCTTCTAAACGATAAAGAAACATCTTGCCAAATTCTGGGTCCTCTTTGGTAAATACAGACAATAACCCCGTACCCTCTAATTGTTTACGTGCTTGTAAAAAATCTGGCAAGCCAATATTTAAGGCATCTAGCATATCAATATGTGCAAACTCATTTTCATACTGATCTTCTTTATCTCCTATAAAGCCATAATACAAAGCCAATGCATTTTGGCCAATAATCGGTTGGTAAAGATAAACTAAACCGTTATTTCCTTCTTCTGTTAGAGGAAAGCTTTTGGTCACTTGATAAATATTATTAGGTTGTACTTCATCCCAAGCGCTATGCAAAAGAGTCCCTCCTCGTAAAATATATTTGTAAGCATCATTTCTGATGTCTTACGATTGATTCTTTGAAAAATAAATAAATAACATCAAAGCATAGTTGTTTTTCTTTCGTTTGGTCCAAAGAAGCGTGGGGATCTTAATGAGTGATACGCACTTCTTTATGGGAGCTTGTTTCGATATTGTGTGGTTTCTGAGATATAATTGTCTGTGGAAAGGATCCACATGGGATAGTGCTATTGCCTCCTGTAGCTTGTCTACGATCATAAGCATGCAACCCAGACCGTTGTTATACTACCAACACACTATTTGTTTTTGCCTTCGTTTAAGCTTATCTTTAACAGAAGATTCGAACGCAGCTCTTAAACTTTGGCTATCATATTCTTGTACGCGAGGTTGTGGTTATACAACGTGTATCTCGGGAAGCCCACAGTATCGAAGCATTTTCCTAAAAATTTTAGAAAGGAGGTCCTTCCCTCATGAAATGTTTTGTAGGAATCGATGTCAGCTCCGAAAAACTAGACAGTTGTTTTCTAGACGACGAAAAAAATATTCTATGCCAAACCAGCTATGTCAATGACACTTTAGGTGCGACGGCTTTAAAGAAACAAATCTTACAGCTACACCAAATCTATGATTTTGACAAAGTCGTGATTGGTATGGAAGCAACATCCATGTACAGCTATCATCCAGCCATGAATTTCCATCAAGATGAACAACTCCAGGAAATTCAGGCCATTACGACCATCGAAAATCCACATCGTATCAAACAATATGCCAAAATGTTTGATACAGATAAGACTGATACGATTGATGCCTTTATGATCGCTGATTATTTAAGGAACCAGCATTATACGACATCTCCTGTAAAAGAAGAAAAATATATGGCCTTACAACGTTTGACGCGTGCACGTTATCAAACCGTATGCCAACTGGTTGAAGTCAAACAACACTTTATCGAAAATCTTTCGTATAAGTGTAATACCTTAAAAAAGGAATTACGTGACGCGCCCGGAAGCACAACGGTCTTTAGTGCCGCAATCATGGAGCTATTTACTCAAGATCTTTCGATGGATGATCTCGCACAGCTCCCTTTAGATGATTTAGCGGATTGGCTTCAAAAGAAAGGGCGCGGTCGTTTTAAAGACCCTCAAGATCTAGCGAAAACTATTCAAAAGGCCGTCCGTACGTCCTACCGGCTAGATAAAGCGGTCAACCAATCGGTCGATATCGTTTTAAGTGTTTTCGTTCGAGAAATCCGCGGCTTAGAAAAAGCGATTAAGGATTTGGATAAGGCCATTGAAGACCTTGTCCAAGCCATTCCAGAATATCAATGCGTAACCAGCATTCCCGGCGTGGGCAAAGTTTATGCGGCTGGGTTATTAGCTGAAATCGGTCAAATCGAACGTTTTAAAGACCAGGCCAATTTAGCGAAATATGCTGGGCTTTTCTGGAAAAAACACGAATCCGGTAAACATTCACGGGAGAATACGCCATTGACGAAAAAAGGAAATCGTTATTTTCGTTATTACTTAGTTGAAGCTGCCAACTCTGTGAGACACTATCTTCCGGAATATCAAATGTATTACCGTAAAAAATATCAAGAAACACCCAAACACCAACATAAAAGAGCCATCGTTTTAACTGCAAGAAAATTTGTGCGCTTGGTGGATACGCTGTTACGTAACCATCAACTCTATACGCCTCCTAGGAGCGTGATAGAAAAATAACATAAACGTTATTTGCGTACTTCTTAGGAAACGACCTGTGAAAACGCTTGATTTACGCAGGTCTAGTTCAGTGATCTCTTTTTTAGGTTTTAACCAAGAAAGATTTTCATTTTTTATCTTGACTATTTACCACTATGCTTATTGTTAATTTGAATCGTTTGCCTTACCGACAATATCTTCTAGCTCTTTTAAAAATACTGACATATCTTTAAATTGTCGATAGACACTAGCAAAGCGAATATAAGCAATCTCATCTACATCTTTTAAATCTTCCATCACATATTCGCCGATTAAATTAGAAGAAATTTCGTTTTCTCCCAATTCACGAATTCTACTTTCCACATGATCAACAATTTGTTCCATTTGTTCCATAGCTACCGGTCGTTTTTCAGCCGAACGGATCAAGCCACGCAATATTTTTTCTCGATTGAATTCTTCACGTGCACCGTTTTTCTTAATCACCAAAAGCGGCGTTTCTTCGAGCCTTTCAAAAGTTGTAAAGCGGTAGCCGCAATTTTCACATTCTCTTCTTCTTCTAATAGCACGACCATCATCTGTCTGCCGACTATCAATAACACGCGAATTGTTGTGATGACATTTTGGACAATGCATGTTGTTCACCTCATTTATGATTATTTCGTTAAAATTTCAATTGTTTTTATAAAAATTCTTATTAATATTATAACATGAAACCTTCCTATACTAACAGTTTGAGGACAAAAAAACTCTAGAAATGACTAGAGTTTTAAAGGGTTATAAAAATTGTCTTTTTTTAAGCCAAGAAAAAATTTGTTGGCGGATAGATGATAGGCTTTCTTGATTGTCAAAAATAATATCCGCACGTTTCTTTTTTTCTTCAATGGAAAGTTGACTAGCAACTTTTTTTTGCGCTTCTTTTTTTGTTATACGATCTCTTTTCATTAAACGCTGTACTTGTAAGTCTTCAGGGATATAAACGACCGCCACTTGATCCATATACTTATCATAACCAGCTTCATAAAGTAAAGGAATATCAGCAATAACTAAAGAAGCAACAGCACTTGCTCGCTTAATTTGTTCGATAATTGCTTCTTGTAAAAAAGGCGCAAGTAGCGCATTAAGTGCCTGTCTTTTTTTTGTATCACTAAAAATTATTTGACCTAACTGTTTGCGATTTAATGAGCCGTCTGAACAAAGCACACTGCTTCCAAAAGTTTCAACAACCTTTTTTAACCCCGCTGTATTCGGCTCAACGACCTCTCTTGCAATAATATCAGCATCAACTACAGAAAAGCCGTACTGTTTAAAAATATTAACAACTGTGCTCTTTCCTGTAGCTATGCTTCCTGTGATACCGAGGATAAAACTCATGACAGCTTCCTCCTCTTTAATTTCTGACAATGCGGACAAAAATGTGTGCCTCTTTGCGCCACTTTAATTTTTTTAATAGGCGTTTCACATCTAGGACAGGGTTCACCTGTTTTACCATAAACATTTAAACTCACTTGAAAAAATCCTGCCTCACCTAAAGCATTTTTATAAGAACGAATGGTTGTCCCACCCGCTCTAACTGCTTTAGCTAAAATAGCAATAATTGCCTGGTGTAAACTTTCTGCTTCTTTTTTTGTTAAAGTGCGAGCTGGCTGTTGAGGATGAATTTTAGCTAGCCATAATACTTCATCCGCATAAATATTTCCTAGACCTGCTACAACTTTTTGATTAAGTAACAGAGGTTTTATTAAAGAAGAAGAATGTTGTAGTTTTTTCTCAAATGCTTGCAATGAAAATTCTTCTTCTACTGGTTCTGGTCCCAATTGCTTAATCCCTTTATAAAACGGATATTGTCCTTTTTCTACTAAAGCCATGCGTCCAAATTTTCTTACATCATGATAGGACAGTTGACTCCCATCTGTAAATTTAAATATCACATGAGTATGTTTATCAACCGGAGCTTCAGTATTCTTTGGTGTATATTCGTACTTACCTTCCATACGTAAATGAGAAATCAAATCAAAATCAGTAAATTCAAAAATTAAAAATTTCCCTCTACGCGCAATATCATTGATAACTTGTCCGATTAGTTTTTGGCAAAATGTATCAACTGCCGGTGATTCAATGATTTTAGGCCATCTAACAATAACTTCTGCAACAGTTTTGTCTTGGACAAGGGTAACTAGCCCTTTTCTAACTGTTTCTACTTCTGGCAATTCCGGCAACTGTACACACCTCTTTATTTTGCATCATACCAAGTTTTCCCCCAACTACTTTCGGTAATCAACGGAACATCTAAATGAACAGCATTTTCCATAACTTCTTTTACCAATTGATCTAGTGTTTTAAGTTCACTTTCTGGAACTTCAAAAACTAACTCATCATGTACTTGTAAAAGCATGTTCGTTTCTAGTTGTTTTTCTTTTAATTGTTTATCTAATTCGATCATAGCAATTTTTAAGATATCAGCAGCGCTACCTTGAATCGGTGAATTAATCGCTGTTCTTTCGGCAAAAGATCTTAAGTTAAAGTTTCTAGAATTAATATCCTCAAGATAACGACGACGATGATAAAGCGTCTCAGCGAAACCTTTTTCCTTTGCTTGTTCTACAGAATCGTTCATATATTTTTTCACGCCAGGGTAGCGTTCAAAATAAGTATCAATATAATTTTTGGCTTCTTTACGAGAAATACCTAGGTTTTGTGATAAACCATAATCTGATATACCATAAACAATCCCAAAGTTTACTGCTTTGGCTTGACGTCTGATATTAGCTGTTACATCTTCAGGTTTTTCAATATCAAACACACGCATAGCAGTACTGGCGTGGATATCTTGGTTTTCATTAAATGCCTCTTGTAAATGCTCATCTTTTGAAACATGAGCAAGCACGCGCAATTCAATTTGTGAATAGTCAGAAGAATAAATGACCCAGTCGTGCTTTTGCGGAACAAAAGCTTGTCGAATTTTTCGTCCTTCTTCTAGACGAATAGGTATATTTTGTAAGTTTGGATCGACCGAACTTAGACGCCCTGTTTGTGTTAAAGTTTGCAGATAACGCGTGTGAACTTTACCATCTTGTAAAATGACTTTTAAAAGTCCTTCAACATAAGTTGACTGGATCTTAGCAATCTGCCGGTATTTTAAGATATTTTCAACAATCGGTGATTTATCTTTTAACTGCTCTAAAACGTCAACAGCCGTCGAGTAACCTGTTTTGGTCTTTTTAATGACAGGCAAGTTCATCTTTTCAAACAAAATATGCCCTAGTTGTTTAGGCGAATTGATATTGAATTTTTCTCCAGCTTGCTCAAAGATTTTTTCCTCAATTTTTTGTAAGCTTTGAGCAAATTCATCCTTCATTTGATTCAATCGTTGGGCATCTACTGTAATACCTGTTATTTCCATTTCAGCTAAAATGGAAGAAATAGGAGCTTCCAAATTTTTATATAGATCGAGTTGATTTTTATCTTTAAGCTCACCTTCTAATTTAGGCGTAAGCCATTGAATAGCCTTGATTTTTCTTGCTAAATGGGCAAAAAACGTCTCATCATCTTCGGGTAGACCTTTTTTTGCACCCTTACCATAAACAGCCACATCTGATTGGATATCTTGATAATCATAATGTGCACAAATCCCTGCAATATCATCCGTATTATCTGTATTGTCCAATAAATAAGCAGCAACCAAAACATCAAAAGAAAAACCTTCAGGCAAAGCAATGTAACGATTCAACGCTACTTGGGCGCTTTTCGCGTTATAGACTCTTTTTCCTCTACTTTTATCGGTTAACCAGTTTTTAAAAGCCTTATTTTCAAAAATCTTATCGCTTTTTGTGACATAAATTTTCTTATCGTTACCCCATACAACGCCTACAATATCTTCTACATGATAATTTTCACCCAACATTTCGACATATAAAGCCATTTCATCGGTAAACATTTCTTCTGTCGGTTCATCAACCACTTCAAATAAAATGTCCTCCATCTTATTTTCTTCTTCTCCGACATCCAAATTATCCAAAAATGTTCGGAAATTCATTTCTTTATAAAAAGGAACAAGTTTATCCAAATCGCTACCTTCATATTTTAAAGAATCAATAGAAACATCAATAGGAGCAGATATATTTATTGTGGCTAATTTTTTCGAAAGTAAGGCAGTTTCTTTATCATTAATTAGGTTTTCTTTCATCTTGCTTTGTTTCATCTCATCAATATGTTCGTAAACACCTTCAACAGAATCATATTGATTTAATAATTTGATTGCAGTTTTATCCCCAATTTTTGTTACGCCTGGAATATTATCAGACGAATCTCCCGCTAGTCCTTTCATATCGATAATTTGTTTAGGTTTTAAACCATCATATTTTTCAGCAATATGGGCTGGCGTATAATCTTCTGTATCACTGACACCTTTTTTGGTAATCGCGACTTTTACATCATCAGTTGCTAACTGGGTTAAATCCCGATCTCCTGTGAGAATAGTAACATCAAATTTATCTTTATCTACTTGCTCGGCTAAAGTACCGATAATATCGTCTGCTTCATAGTTTTTTAACTCATAATAAGAGATGCCAAGGCCATTAATCAACTCTCTTATATAAGGAAGCTGTTCATTTAATTCTCCCGGTGTTTTAGCCCGTCCACCTTTATAATCTTCATACATTTCATTACGAAAAGTAGTTTTGCCTGCATCAAAAGCTACTAGCACATGGCTAGGCCTTTCTTTTTCCATGACATTTTCAAACATTAAATTAAAAGCGTAAATTGCATTGGTGTGAAGACCACTTGGATTTTTAAAACGTTCTAATGAACTGTGTAAGGCATAGAATGCGCGAAATGCAACACTATTACCATCTACCAGTAGTAATTTATTTTTTGCCATTTTTTTATCCCCTCACTCAAATTCTCTTTACCTATTTTAACAAACAATGAGGACGAAAGCGATCATTTATGGTTTGTTATCCTTAAGTAAACTAACGATTATTAAAAAAACGCTCCGAATGAAAAGAGAGGTTTTCTCAGAACATCGAAACGTTAAACTTCTTTTAATTTCTAGAAAAAATACGTAAGAAGGATAAGAATAGATTAATAAAATCTAGGTAAAGTTGTAATGCCATAAAGGCAGCAAAACCGGTATTATCTTGACCAGCTGTAGCAAAATATAAATTTCTTATTTGTTGATTATCATAAGCAGTTAAACCTAAAAAGATCGCGACTGTTAAATAGGATAAAAGATAATCAACAGCTGGACTTTGTAAAAAGAAATTGATGAGTGTTGCCACAATCACACCAATTAAAAGTCCAATCGCTGCACGACCAATTCCGCTTAAATCACGTTTTGTCATCGCCCCATATAAAGCCATAGCTAAAAAGGTAGCTGTCGCTGTAGCAAAAGCTTTTCCGACCAAGGCTTGCGTATACATCGATAAAGTAACCGATAAAACAAGCCCGTTTAACAGCGAATAAACAACAAAACCTGCGATGGTTAACGAAGGATTTTTTTGTGCTTTAGCGCTAAGCAAAACCACTAAAATGATTTCAGCCAACCATATGCCGGTTAATCCTAAAGGAAAGCTGTCGATAAAAGAAATGGTTTGTTCAAAAAACATCGTCATTGCTAAATACGCTGAAATAGCACTGATGCCAAGCCCTAAAGCAAAGATGCCATATACCTTAGCATAAAAGTGATTCACACCTTTTGCTTCAATTGCTGGATTATTATTCATTATTTTCCTCGCTTTCTTCTTCATAAATCATAGGAGGTTGAACCATAACGACCGCATCTAAAACCCGCTTTTCTTCAGTGTTAACAGCTTCTACAGAAATAGTCACGACGTCTTTATGTTTATCCACTTTAATAACTTCTAGTAAAAAAGTCAACATTTCGTAATGATAAACAGCTTCTACAAAATTAACCGATAAATTCACCACATGTGAACCGGGTCCTGGAAAGTGTTTTGAGATCGTACTGGTTACAATACCAATCAATAATACTGAAGGCACGAGCGGTTGCTTATAAATCGTTTTACGGGCATAATCATGCTGGATATACAAAGGATTCGCATCATTGGTCAAACCTAAATATAATAATAGCTGGTCATCTTCAATCGCTTCAGTCACAGACATGGTCTGCCCTTCTTCGATTTCATCAATTGCCTTTCCTAAATTATTTAACTTCCCTATATCCAATCAACTAGCCTCCTATGTCTATGATTTTTATTTTATTATTTTATCAACTATAAAAAAAGTGTCAAGCTAGCTAACGCTCTTATAATACACTTCGTGTTGTATTACTTAAAAGATCTTCATAGCTGCGTTCAAATTTTTGCACATCTCCGGCGCCCATAAAAATAATCACGCCATCTTTATGATCTAGAAGTGGAGAAACGTTGTCTTCTTGAATAACTTCGCCACCTTGATCAATCTTATTTGCTAAGTCTTCTATTTTTACATCACCAGCTTGTTCACGCGCAGAACTAAATATGTCACATAAATAAACACTATCTGCTAAATTAAGTGCTTCGACAAAATCATCCATTAAAGCAATGGTACGCGAAAAAGTATGGGGTTGAAAAACTGCCACGATTTCTTTATCAGGGTATTTTTGACGAGCACCGTCAATTGTAGCCTTAATTTCTGCTGGATGATGTGCATAGTCATCGACAATTACCATATCAGAGACTTTCTTTTCACTAAAACGACGTTTTACTCCAGAAAATGAAGCCATTTCTTCGGCAACTTCTTTCATATCAAAACCTTCTAAATGAGCCGTAGCGATAACACCTAAGGCATTATTGATATTATGTTGACCAAAAGCCGGCAAATCAAAGTGTCCGATGAAATCATCGTGGAAATAAACATCAAAAGCTGAACCAGTCGTGGTACGTGCGATATTTTCAGCCCGAATATCATCATCTGAATTCGCACCGTAATAATAAATAGGAACATCTGCTTCTAATTTTCGTAAATAAGGATCATCACCAAAAGCTAAGATCCCTTTTTTAACTTGCTTAGCCATGGTTTGAAAAGCAGAAAATACATCATCGATACTCTTGAAGTAGTCTGGATGGTCAAAATCGATATTCGTCATAATTACATAATCTGGACTGTAAGCTAAGAAGTGACGTTGGTACTCACAAGCTTCAAAAGCAAAAAATTCAGCATCGGTTCTTCCATGACCTGTACCATCACCGATTAAAAAGCTAGTCGATTCAATGCCACTTAGTATATGGGCTAATAAACCGGTTGTACTCGTTTTCCCGTGCGAGCCAGTAACAGCAATACTTGTAAAATGTTGAATAAAGTGTCCAATAAAGTCATGGTAACGAATGACTTCTAAACCTAACTCACGGGCTCGAACTAATTCTTCATGAGTATCAGGAAAAGCATTACCGGCTATCACAGTCAAACCTTCCGTAATATTATTTGCATCAAATGGGTAAATAGGAATATCAGCTTTTTCTAAGCCAACCTGAGTGAAAAAATACTTTTCTACATCAGATCCTTGCACTTGTTCTCCTTGTTCATGCAAAATTAATGCCAAAGAACTCATTCCTGAGCCTTTAATCCCTACAAAATGGTAGATTTTTTTATCTTGATTTGTCATTATTAGAATCCTCTTTTCTCGGAAAAATTGATAACAACCAAAGCGTCATTACCAAACTGGAATATATTATCTAATAAAAGATAAAAAATAGCAAAAGATTTTTATTTTCCGATTTTTTTTGTATAGGTATATTGATATAGCAGTTTACCACTGCATTTACCACAAACAAAGCGTTGTGTATTAATTCTTTTTTGTCTAGTAATCGTCAACTGACAGTTTTGACACTTATACACATGAAAGCTTTGCTTCGTTCGAATATCTGGAGCATAGCGTAAACCACCCGTTTTTGTCAACAATTCTTTGAAATCTGCGTCTTTATGTTGAAAACCTTTATTTTCAATATGCAGATGGTAGTGGCATAGCTCATGTTTAATAATTCCAATAAAGATCTTGTGATCAAGTTTAGCCATCTTAGGGTTAAAATCTAAGTGGTGGTCACTTGCATGATATCTGCCACCTGTTGTTTGTAAACGTTGATTAAAAAATGCCTGATGTAAAAAAGGTTTATTAAAAAACTGTATGGAAATTTTTTCCACTAATAATTGTAATTCATCCTCAGTCATTTTGATTCTCCTGGATCGATCATCGTTAAACTTATGCGTCCTTTTTTCAAATCAACCTGTTCAATCCAAACAGTAACGATATCACCGACTGAAACAACATCAGTGGGCTGTTTAACAAATTTCGGACTCAATTTTGAAATATGCACAAGTCCATCTTGTTTAACACCTATATCCACAAAAGCGCCAAAATCAATCACATTGCGGACCGTTCCTGTTAATTGCATGCCTGCTTTCAAATCTTCCATCGATAAAACGTCTTTGCGTAAAAGCGGCGCGGGCATACTATCACGCATATCACGTCCGGGTTGAATAAGCGCGTAGATAATATCTTTAAGTGTTTCCACACCAATATCTAATTTAGCAGCCGAACTTTCCGGAGACAAACTTTCCAGCACTTCTTTAGCATAGGAAGTACCAACATCTGATAAATCCAATTGTAGGTTTTCTAGTAAGCTTTTGGCTGCAGTATAACTTTCCGGGTGAATGGCAGTATTATCTAAAATGTTTTTAGCTCCGAGAATCCGTAAAAAGCCAATGGCTTGTTCATAAGCTTTAGGACCTAAACGTGAGACTTTTTTCAACTGTGTTCTCTTCGTAAAAGCGCCATTTTCCTCCCGATAACTAACAATATTTCCTGCCGTTGTTTTATTTAAACCTGAAATATGTTGTAGAAGTTGCGGACTAGCGGTATTTACATCTACACCAATTTGATTGACAGCTGTTTCTACTACAAAATCCAACTGCTCATTCAATCTTTTTTGTGAAACATCGTGTTGATATTGCCCCACACCTACAGCTTTAGGATCAATTTTCACTAATTCTGCTAAAGGATCTTGCAAGCGACGACCAATACTAATCGCACTACGCTCTTCTACTTGTAAGTTGGGGAATTCTTCACGCGCAATCGTACTAGCTGAATAAACTGAAGCTCCAGCTTCATTGACAATTACATAGTAAACATCACGCGTAATCGATTGTAAATTTCTAGCAACAAATTGTTCTGATTCACGACTTGCCGTACCATTACCAATAGCAACCATATCTACTTGATAGTTTTCCACAAGTTGATTGAACTGTTCATCCGCTGCTTTTCTTTTTTCAGCAGAAGCAGGTTTATGTGGATATATCACTTCAATAGCAAGCACTTTCCCAGTTTCATCACAAACAGCCAGTTTACATCCTGTTCTATAAGCAGGATCAAAGCCTAGAACTGTTTTGCCCTTTAAAGGAGGTTGCAATAACAAGTTGCGTAAGTTTTCGCCAAAAATCGCGATCGCTTGTTCGTCTGCCTTCTCTTTTAATTCATTACGAATTTCACGTTCAATGGCAGGAGCAATAAAACGTTTATAAGCATCTTGATAAGCTGCAACCACTAATGAAGCAGCTGGAGATGATGCATCTTTTATTAATTGCCGATTTAGATAATTCAATATTTTTGTTTCATCGCTTTTAAGCGAAACCGTTAATATGCCTTCTTTTTCACCGCGATTACAAGCTAAAATCCGATGTGAAACTATTTTTTTAATAGGCTCTGAAAAATCGTAATACATTTCATAAACGCCTTTTTCATCTTTTTCTTTATCTTTTGCCTGACTTTCAAAGCGGCCATTTTGAAAAGTTTCATTACGAATCCAGCTTCTGAATTTGGCTATATCACCGAACTGTTCAGCCATAATTTCATGCGCTCCAGTTAGTGCGTCTTCGGTCGTGGCTATTTTTTCGTTGACAAACTCTTCTGCTTTAGCATAAACATCTGCTTGCGGAAAAGTTAATAACCATTGACTAAGAGGCTCTAATCCATTTTCTTTGGCGATAGTTGCCTTTGTCCTTCGTTTTTGCTTGTACGGACGATAAAGATCTTCCACTTGCTGCATTTTAGGAGATTTTAAAATCTTACTTTTTAAATCCGAAGTTAGCTTTCCTTGTTCCTCGATCAGTCGCAAAACTTCTTCTTTACGATTTTCCAAATTTTCCAAGTAATGATAACGTTCTTCAATTTCTCGAATTTGAACTTCATCTAAATCAGCGGTCATCTCTTTTCGATAACGGGCAATAAAAGGCACCGTGTTCCCATCATTTAATAAAGTTAATACAGTATGTATTTGTTTTGTGCGATATTGTGTTAATTCTTCCTGTAATAAAGGAAGAAGTTTTTCGTTAATTTCTTGCGCCATTTTGACACACCTTTCATTTCACATAACTTTTATTATAACATAAAAAAGAGAGAACTTTGTTTAAAAAGTCCTCCTTTCTTTAAAAATTAGGCTGCCAGCCTGCTGTCAGTTTGTGATATTCAATATCTTGTACGATGCCATCTTTATTAAAAATGACGCCATGAACTGAGCCGCCAAATACTGCGCCACCATCAATACCAATTTTGTGATCGGAAATCCACAAAGCAGTTGTCTGCATATCACCATATAATAAGGGCGTGATTGTATGTCCAAAGACAATTGTTTTCCCCGTATTATTTTTTCCTTGATGAAAAGGTTCCCTGACCCAAATAAAGTCCGGTGGGTTGGTCTTCTTCCAATCTTTTTTATTCAGATCAACCCCCGCATGGACAAAAATATATTTTTCCCACTCAAAATACAAAGGTCTTTCAACTAAAAACTGAAGCAGTTGTTTATAATAAGAACGAATAGTCATCGCGATTTCTGTTGGTGAATATTCCTCACAACATCCTTTAAATAACAAACTCTCCATCGTTTCTTTACCGCCATTTTGTACATAAGCTTGATACCAATCCTCAGGAGAATTTAAAAATTGTAAAAAATATTCTTCGTGGTTTCCACGCAAGTATATAGCATTATATTTTTCCACTAACTTTTTGCCTAGTAAAAAACATTCTTTGCTCTTTTTGCCGCGATCGTTTAAATCACCAATTAAAACGAGTTGATGAATTTCTGGATCAAAAACTTTTAAAAGTTTTTCAAACAATGCCAATTCTCCATGAATATCGCTAATCACATAAATATAAGGTTTCAAGATAAAAAACCTCCCTTATCCTAAGATCTTTAGGCTTCAGACACCGCAAAATAATTACCATCTGGATCCACGAAATTAAACACCAACGTTTCTTCCATTTGAATTAATTCTCCAATTTCAATTGGTAAATTTTTCATTTTTTTGTATAAATCAGTAATATTTTCCGCAAAAAACATCACTTGTGGTGGATTTGTAGCTACGCCTGGAGACTGCTTTTCTATAAAGTTTCTATCATATAATACAAAACTCATTTCCGCTTTTTCACTTGGCGCAATTTCCACTACTAAAGTGCCGTCTGTTTCTTGGCTATCTATAACTGCAAAATCCAAAGACTGCCAAAAATCAACTGCTTTTTTTACATCATCTACAAAAAGACTAATCTGTACTTTATTTGAAAACATCTTCTCCTCTTTTCTACTCTTTGCGTTCAAAATCTAAATTAACGCCTGGTTTATCAGTAATAATTTCAGTTACTTCATAAGTTAATCGTTGTAAAATATCAAATAAAGGAGCCATTAATTCATCAATTTCTTCTCTAGTCAAATCATCTTGACTTTGAATATTTTGATTGACAATATGATTGATTTGCCCCATAGCGCCCCGAATAATAAACTGCGAAAAGACGATCTCAAAACGCAAACGTGTACCAATGATACTGTTTTCCTTAGGATAGCTTTCATCAGGAGCTTTAAGTGGCGTTAGACCAATATTTATCCCCGTCTGAAGATCTGCTTCTTCTTTTTTTCGCTGGTCAAAATGATAAGCCTCCACTAACGGCTGTTGTCGTTTGATTTCCAAATACTTCACCTCTCAAATTTAAGTATAGCATAAATATATACGAAACAAAAAAATGGAAAATAACTGTTATAGCTTATTTTCCAGCTTTTACTCTTTATTTATTTAATCCATCTGTTTTAAATAATCAATAGCATCTTGTAAGGTTTTTACCGGAACGATTTTCATGTCCGTATCTAAACTATCAGCTGTCTCTTTAGCTTCCTGATAGTTAGATTTTAAGCCGGGGTTTTTCTTTAATACTTTTTTACTTATTGTATCATTGGGCGCAAAAAAGATTTGCGCACCTGCTTCATCTGCGCTGGCCACTTTTTTGTCAATACCACTGATTCGCCCGACTTTGCCTTTTTCATCAATGGTACCTGTTCCTGCGATATCTTTTCCTTTTCTCAAATCTTCTTCAGTCAGTTGTTCATAAATTTCTAGTGTAAACATTAAACCAGCAGAAGGTCCGCCAATATCCTCTACATCAAAATCAATATCGTCTTTTGAAGTAATATCTGTGTGATCTACTAAAGTAATGCCGATTCCTGCTTTTTGATTACTTGGTAGTTCTACCAGCTTGCCACTAGCTTTCTTTGTTTTATCATTATGTTCATAAGTTACTTTTACAGTGTCACCAATTGACTTTTGCTGAACATAATCCATAAAATCCTGGTTATTATCAAAGCTTTTTCCATCGACTTTCGTTACTGTGTCACCAACATCTATTTTTCCATTAAAGCTCGAATTTTCCATCACATTCATCACATAAACACCCTTATACTCAAAGTTATAAGGGCGCTTTGCCAACTTTAGCGCTTGTTGAATCGCTGCGTTTTGCGAGGATTCCATATAATAATTTTGCATCTGATCATATTCTTCACCACTCGCCCCACCGAAAAGATCTTCTTCTGAAACCAATTCTTCAAAAGGAGAAATCTTTGCTTTTATTGCTGTAACAACTGAAGCCTGCTGAACACCTACCGAAGTTAGGGAAAAAGAACCATCTTCCTGGTCTTTTTTATCATTAACAGTGATTAAATCTTTAAGTTCAATTGTAGAACCGGGCTTTTCAATATAATAGGGTAAAGGTAAAAAGACACTCGCGAAAATAGCGAGTGCAATGATCAAAAGTATTAACGTTTTTTTTAAAGAATCACGCTTCATCTTGTTCACGCTTCTTTTTTATGGCCTTGTAAACATTTTTTGGCAAATACTTTTTCACATCACCATAAAATAGCATCGTTTCTTTTAATAAACTAGAACTAATATGACTATACTCTGTTTCAGCCATCAAAAAGACCGTTTCGATATCAGGAGCTAAGTGACGGTTCATCGTCATGATTTCTTTTTCATACTCGTAATCATTAAAATTTCGAATCCCTCGTAATAAAAATTTTGCGCCCAGTCGTCTTGCCGTTTGTACAGTTAGCTCAGTTTCTTGTGAAATGACTTTAACATTGGACAGGTGCGCTAAAGCTTCCTTAGCTAATTGGACCTTTTCATCCGTTGAAAACAGAGATTTTTTATTCGTGTTGATAAAAATACCAACAATTACTTCATCAAATATCTGTGCGCCTCTTTCAATAGTAGATAAGTGTCCCATCGTTAAAGGGTCAAAACTTCCAGGAAATAATGCAATCTTTTTCATACTTACGCCTCATTTCTATAAATCGTTATTTTTGTTAAACCATAATTTTGTTTACGTACTTGCTGTAGAGGCTTTATCTCTTCAGGTAAATCAACATTTTTATCCGTTTCACAAATCACTAAACAATCTTGTCCTAATAAATTTAACTGTAAAAGTTGATCGATATCCTGTACGATCGTTTGTTTGGCGTAAGGCGGATCTAAAAAAACGATATCAAACAACGCTTCATCCTGAGCAAGTTGTAAAAGAGCTCTTTCTGCAGTTTGCTTTAAAGTCACAAATTTTTGCTCTTCTTTGGTTAAACGGATGTTTTCCTGAATTACTTTTAACGCTGGAAAATATTTTTCTACACAAACAGCACTCCTTGCTCCTCTGGAAATAGCTTCGATAGCTAAAGCCCCGCTACCAGAATAAAGATCTAACACATTTTCCCCATCAAAGTATGGACCGATCATATTGAACAAGGACTCTTTAATTTTATCTGTTGTTGGCCGAGTGGTGTCTTTTGACAAACTTTTTAATGCCATTTTTCGATAATTTCCAGATATTACACGCAAAATCGCACTTCCTTCCATTGGTTATACAAAATATCATTCACTAAGGTTTTCTTCATTGTTTTCTGAGACTTGAAAAGCAGCTTCAGTACCAACTGTTTCACCAAAACTCATATCAATATCTGGACGATATGAAATATCAACATCTCTTACAAAATGAAGACGATGTAAATTGTCGATGGTTTTTTGCATGTCTTCTTCATTAATATATAAAATAACGTATTTCATTTTGTTTGAAACATAATGAACAAAACCATAGCGACGCAAATTTTTCAATTGTTTTAGACTATATACCCAAACAACGAGCCCACGCCGTTTTTGCATCTCGAATGCTTTTGAACTATCCGCCATCGCAGTTCCCTCCTTTACCTAAATTGTTTTCAAAAAAAGGAGTGCCTGCATCCACCTTAACACCCTCAGAAACTGTACTCGCAACCTTACTTCCAATAGTATCTAATACTGACTGCAGGTCAGTTTCAGCTAAGCGAAATTCAGCAACTTTAGGATGAAGATCTAAAGTTCGTTTGGCTTTACGCAAGGCGAGTTGTTTTTTTCTGTAGTCAGGGGCGTATTTTCCATAAGCCGCGACCGTTTCAAAGTCCTCTTTTTTGGCTATAAAATCATCACGTAACACCCGTACGTTTTTATCTTCATACATTAGCCCCTTTTGCCTTAAATAATTTTGGAAAGTCGCACTTTTTACCAACACTTCGCATAAATCATCCATTTGATCCTCAATAGCAAATAATTGCTCATCATAAATCAATTACTTTCACTTTCCTCTGTTTGATAATCTAATTCTTTCCATAAGATTAACACATTTTCTTTTGAAAAGGCAACGGCTAAAGAGGCTTCATTTGAGGCTAACAACCGCTCGTTAAGCCTTGGTGTACTATACCAAGATAAAACTGAAAAACTGGGATCATAAACTGGCATCTCAAAGTGTCCAGAGATTGAAGGATCATCTAATAAATCGGTCATTTCGCTATCATTTAACATAAAAGTACCCGGTTCTTCCTCTTCAAATCGTTGCAGTTCTTGTAACCTTTCTGTGGTTAAAATATCTTCTTTATCATTGATAAAAGTAGCTAATGTTTTTTCACTAGTCATTTGAAGATTACTATCGAGTGAAAAAGTAGGTTGTTCCTTTCTTTTGCGTAATAACTGAAGGAAGTCACTTGTTTGCTGTCTTTTAAACTGATGAATTTCTTCCCAATCACTACCCTTTTCTTGCGCATAGCGAGGACCTTGATCATCAGCAACAGTATAAGGCGCAAGTTTTAATAAAGTTTCACTATCTAAATAATCAACAGCATATAACTGACTTTCTCCTTGCATCTGCTCAAAAAATAAAATAGCAAATGTTCCATTATCAAAAGCAATTAAAGGGCGATAGTTCATATCGTCTTCTTCAAGTTCTAAATCAATCGTTTCATCTTGATAGTCAATCGTAAAGTTTGGATAAACCATGGCAATTTTTGATAACTCATCCATAGTCATGCCGAATTTAAAAGGTTTGATTGTATCATCTTCTTCTCCTAAATACTTAATACTTTTAATGACTTTGTCTTCACTGTTGACTTCCAATAATTCATCATCTATTAAATAACGATTGATGGTAAAGGAGAAACCAGAAGCCATACTTTCTTCTGGTTGACCATAGTCCTGTTCAAATGCATCTAAGTCTTTTTCGATCCAATGTGCAAATCCTTCTGTTTCAATCGTTTCATAGTTCAAATTAGTAGCAGGGGGCGTTCTAGGAAGCTGCTTAGTTGTCTCATCTTCTGCTGGCTCTTGCGGAAACCAAATAGGTTGCATATATAATGCAAGAAGAAAAATAAGAAACAAACCTGTAAATAGGAGACTTCTTTTTTTCATGAGAATACAACCTTTCCACTATTTTTCTTCGATTTCAATCAATAAATCGCCTGAAGCAATAGGTTCATCCGCTGCTACATAAACATGTTTTACTTCACCATCAAAGCCAGCTTCAATAGAAGTTTCCATTTTCATTGCTTCAGTTACCATAAGTGTGTCCCCACGTTTTACGCGGTCCCCACGTTGAACCAAAACATCTAAAACGGTACCTGACATTGTAGCACCAATATGTTCTTTATTCGTTGGTTCAGCTTTCTTTTTAACAGCTACACTCGTTTTTATAGAGGTGTCTTTTACAACAATTTCACGTCGTTGACCGTTTAAATTGAAAAAGAGTGTACGATTTCCTTCAATATCTGGTTCTCCAATATCATCTAGTCGAATAATTAAAACTTTCCCTTTTTCAATGGTTACGGTAATTTTTTCACCTTGACGCATTCCCTTGAAAAAAGTGGGTGTATCTAAAACTTTAATATCTGCATATTGTTCGTAAGCTTTGCGATAAGCGATGAAAACATCAGGATACATTAAATAACTTAACACTTCATCTTGATTAGGCGTATAACCGATCAATTCTGCTAGTTCGGCACTTACTTCATTGAAATCTACCGGTTTTGCAAAAGCACCTGGACGATCCGTATAAGGTTTTCTACTCTTTAAAATAATTTCTTGTAACTTTTTAGGAAAACCACCGACAGGTTGTCCTAAATCCCCTTGAAAAAGGGAGATGACCGATTCAGGGAAACTGATGGATTCTCCTTTTTCATAAATGTCTTCTTCTGTTAAATCATTTTGTACCATAAACAAGGCCATATCTCCTACAACTTTAGAAGAAGGCGTTACTTTCACAATATCTCCAAACATCATATTTACCTTATGATAGACTTCTTTAATCTCATCCCAGCGGTCGTATAAACCGACCGCTTTTGCTTGTTGTTGTAAGTTGGAATATTGACCGCCTGGCATTTCATGCATATAAACTTCGGTTTGCGGTGCATTCATCCCGCTTTCAAAGGCTTGATAATATTGACGCACGTCTTCCCAATAATGATTTAATTTTTGCACATTTTCGATCTGAATATGTGGTACACGCTCACTATCATCTAAAGCATAGTATAAACTACTCATACTTGGCTGACTGGTACCTCCACTCATTGCACTAACAGCGACATCGACAATATCCACTCCTGCTCTGACAGCTTCAGAGTAAGTCATGATACCATTACCGCTTGTATCATGCGTGTGCAGATGAATCGGTAGATCGACTGTATCTTTTAATTCACTGATCAAACGATAAGCCGCTTGTGGTTTCAACAACCCCGCCATATCCTTAATAGCAATAATATGTGCGCCTAGTTGCTCTAAGTTTTGTGCCATATCTTTATAGTACTGTACAGAATATTTTTGTCGGCTTGGATCATTGATATCTCCCGTATAGCAAATCGCAGCTTCAGCAATTTTGCCGGTATCTCTTACCGCTTGAATACTTTTTTCCATTTGCGGCAACCAATTCAAACTATCAAAAATACGGAAAATGTCCATTCCTTGTTTTGCGGCTTCATTGATAAATTCAATGATCACATTATCAGGATAATTAGAATAGCCTACTGCATTTGAGCCGCGGAATAACATCTGCAGCAAGGTATTCGGCATTTTTTTACGTAAAAGACGTAACCTTTCCCATGGATCTTCAGTTAAGAAACGATAACTCACGTCAAAAGTGGCACCGCCCCACATCTCACTAGAAAACAGCTGCGGAATTCCTTTTTCTGTTTGTCCAGCGATCCTTGACAAATCGTGTGTACGTACGCGCGTAGCTAGTAAACTTTGGTGAGCGTCACGGAAAGTTGTATCTGTCAACAAAACATTATTTTGTCGACGCACCCATTGACTCAGTTGGTCTGCTCCTTGTTGATCTAAAATATTTTTAGCGGTTTGTTCATTCTTTGCATCTATAAGATTTTTCGGCAAACGTGGGGCTTCATAGAAAGGCTTTTCTTGTTTTTCAATACCAGGAAAGCCATTAATCGTAATTTCTCCAATATATTTCATTGTTTTATTTCCGCGATCTCGAGTAAAGGAAAATTCGAATAATTCAGGTGTCTGATCGATAAAGGTAGTCGTCATTTCTCCTGAACGAAATTCTGGATGAGAAATAACGTTTTTTAAAAACACCATGTTTGTTTTTACACCACGAATACGAAATTCTTGAATACAACGAGCCATTTTGGCAATTGCTTGTTCAAAACTTGCAGCGTGTGTACATACTTTGACCAGCAAAGAATCAAAATAAGGCGTGACAACCGCTCCAGCATAAGCGTTTCCTACGTCTAGTCTTACCCCAAAACCACCCGGAGAACGATAGGTATCTATTTTTCCAGTATCAGGCATAAAATCATTCAATGGGTCTTCTGTTGTGATACGACACTGAATAGCGGCTCCTTTAAATGTCAGATCTTCTTGCTTAGCTAAGCCAATATCTTGATGAAGATCTTTACCTTGAGCAATTAAAATTTGTGTGGTCACAATATCTACATCAGTGATCATTTCAGTAATTGTATGTTCCACTTGCACACGTGGATTGACTTCAATAAAGTAAAATTTCCCATCTTCAACTAAAAACTCAACAGTTCCTACATTTATATAGCTTACATGTTGCATTAGATCAACTGCTGCTGTACAGATTCTCTCACGTAGTTTTTCATCAAGCGAAACACAAGGCGCTACTTCAACAACTTTTTGATGTCTTCTTTGAACGGAGCAATCCCTTTCAAATAGATGAATCACATGCCCATGTTTATCACCTAAGATTTGTACCTCAATATGCTTGGGATCAGCGATATATTTTTCTACATAGATCTCTTCACTACCAAAAGCGGCTTTCGCTTCGCTTTTTGCTCGCGCAAAACCATCACGGGCTTCCTTTTCATCATGAGCTACACGCATACCACGACCACCGCCGCCTAAAGCAGCTTTGATCATAATAGGATAGCCATTTTCTTTAGCAAAAGTGACAACCTCTTCTTCATCAGAAACGGGTCCATCTGAGCCTGGTATCGCTTGAATTCCTGCAGCAACTGCCGCTTGTTTGGCTTTAATCTTATCACCAAAAATATCTAAATGATGAGAAGACGGACCAATAAAAGCAATCCCCTCTTCTTCACAACGAGTAACAAATGCTAAGTTCTCAGACAAAAATCCGTAGCCAGGATGGATCGCCTGAGCCCCTGATTCTTTAGCAATACGAATAATATCTTCAATGTCCAGATAAGCATCTATCGGCTTTTTACCTTCGCCTACTAAGTAAGCTTCATCCGCTTTAAAACGATGAACCGAATATTCGTCTTCTTTTGCATAAATCGCTACTGTTTGTATATTTAATTCGACACACGCACGAAAAACACGTGTTGCAATTTCTCCTCTATTAGCTACAAGAATTTTATCCATCCAACCACTCCTTAAAATTTTTTATGGAAAAGCTGAAAAATAAGTCAATACTTATTTTTCAGCCTCTTTTTGTTCTATTTCATTCAACATTGCTTTTTTCTTCTCATCAGCACTAATATTTAAGGCAAAGCCAACACAAACCGAAAACATAATTAAACTTGATCCGCCTTGACTAATAAAGGGAAACGTAATTCCACTTAAAGGAATGACCCCTGTAATGCCTCCCAAATTAATAAAAATGGAAATTAAAAATAACGCGCCGATGCCGATACACATAATAGAATTAAAAGGATCTTTTGAACGAATGCCGATTAATAAAATACGTGCGATCATATAAAATAAAATACCTAAAATGAGAATTGCTATAATTAAGCCTAGTTCTTCTACCACTATAGCAAAAGCATAGTCAGTATGAGCAAATTGTAAAAAACCTTTTTTTTGAATACTGTTTCCTAAGCCTCTGCCAAACAATCCACCATTAAACAAAGCATAGTAACCATGAATCATTTGATAACCATCGCCATACTCGTCGATAAAAGGATTGCGGAATACAGCAAATCTGGAAAGTACATAATCAGGTAAAAAATACTTACCAATCGTATTGACGCCAAATATCGCCAAAATACTTCCGAAAATACCGATCAAGCCTGTATAAAGTGTGTAAACGTAATTAACACCGCTTGCCAGTAGCATGACAATAATAAGTAAAACAATAATAGCTGCGTTTCCGAAGTCTGGATAAAACATCAAAATCAAAGTTGGAATGAACGCAGCAATTAATGAACCCCTGATACTATATAGAAAATGATGCTGAACTTGGCTTTGTTGTTGCGCTAAAATCGTAGCTAAAAACCATATGATAACGATCTTTAAAAATTCCGCCGGTTGAATCGTCCCCATTCCAGGAATCTGTATCCAGCCGTATGCCCCATTTACTGGACTAAATACAAAAGCAACTAATAACAAAACAATAACAGAGAGTAAGGCGACTGCAACCGTCTTTTTATTTTTTAAAACATTTGTTTTCAGTTTATAAATAAAAGCAATCAGAAATAAACTGATAAGCCAAAATGTTAACTGAAAAAGTGCTTGACGGCCAGGATTTTGACCATTTTCTAATAATACATAAGAAGTCGTACTATAGACCATCATCAAGCCAATAACATTCAAAATTAAATAAGGGATTAAAATTCCCCAATCTAAAAAACGTCTTTTTTTTATTTTTTCAGGCAAGTGCTATACCTCCTTGCCATTTTCAATAGCTTTGTTTTTTTCATATATTTCATTGTATAATTGATTTAAATCATGCTCGAGATCACTAAGCAACTGCTGCCCTTCTTCTTCTGAAATAACTCCTAGGCGCACTGAAAAAGATACTTGCCTATACAAACCATACATTTGTGTATCAACAACTTCTTCAAATGCTTTGCACTGAGAAATACAAAATTGGTTTTGCTGATTTTTAATTAACATTTTGATACGATCAGCCTCTTGATAAAGCAAATCTAATGCTAATTCCGGAGAAATAGATTCCATTATATTCCCTCCTATTCTTACGTTTTACTATTATAGCACAAACTTTATCTAAATTGGGCAGTTGGTTCTAGCATTTCATAATAAATTAAATAATTTATTTAAAAGTTTATCAGAAGAAGCATTACAAGGAAATAGAGAATTAGTAAGATTTTACCTACTTATTTCACACTACTCTTTGAGTAGTTCTGAATAAGAACACTGTTTATACAATAAAATGTTCTTATTAAAATTTAGATACATCTTTTTTATGAATTCTTCATAAAAAAACCAGAGCCTCAATAAAAGGCTCTGGAATTTTTTTACTTTTAAGCTTTCTTTTGTTTTTTAGAAGCTTTTGCTCGTTCATTCGTATTTAAGATTTGTTTACGTAACCGAATATTTTCTGGCGTTATTTCACAATATTCATCTTCATTAATGAACTCAATAGATTCTTCTAAAGTCAAGATGCGTGGTTTCTTGATGGTAGAAGTTTGGTCTTTGTTAGCCGAACGAACGTTAGTCATTTGCTTACCCTTGGTAATATTTACAGACAAATCATTTTCCCGTGAATTTTCACCAACAATCATTCCTTCATAGACTTCAGTGTTAGGCTCTACAAAAATCTCGCCACGTTCTTCAAGATTCATAATAGAATAAGCAGTAGCCTTACCCGCATCGATAGAAACTAATGTTCCATGATTTCTACCAGCAAGTTGCGCATTAAGCATTGGCAAATATTGATCAAAAGTATGGTGCATAATGCCATAACCACGTGTCATGGATAAGAATTCATTGTTATAACCAATTAAACCACGTGATGGCACTTGAAAGATCAACCGTACTTGCCCATTTCCGCCGTTGATCATATCTTGCATTTCACCTTTACGCAAGCCCAATGATTCAATAACAGATCCCATGTATTCTTCTGGGGTATCAATTTGCACACTTTCAAATGGTTCGCATTTCACACCATCAATTTCTTGTTCAATAACTTCCGGACGAGAAACTTGAAGTTCATAGCCTTCTCTACGTAAGTTTTCAATCAAGATAGATAAATGAAGTTCACCACGTCCAGAAACTGTCCAAGATTCTGGTGTTAAAGGCTCCACTCGTAATGAAACGTCAGTCTGTAATTCTAGCATTAAACGTTCTTCAAGTTTACGTGCTGTAATATACTTACCTTCTTTACCTGCAAACGGTGAATTATTAACTAAAAATGTCATTTGCAGCGTAGGCTCGTCAATACGTAAAATGGGTAATGCATCTTGGTGATCAGAAGGTGTTACAGTTTCACCAACGAAAATATCTCCCATACCAGCAACTGCTATTAAGTCTCCTGCTTTAGCTTCTTGAATTTCTTGTCTTTGCAAGCCAAAATAGCCGAACAGCTGACTTACACGAAATTTTTTAACAGTGCCATCCAGTTTGATCAAAGCTACCTGATCGCCAACTTTGATTTTCCCGCGAAAGACACGACCAATACCAATACGACCTACATAGTCATTGTAATCTAATAAGGAAACTTGGAATTGTAAAGGTTCATCGCTGTTATCAACAGGTTCTGGAATATGATCAATAATCGTATCAAATATCGGCGCCATTGTTGCTTTTTGCTCACTAGGATCTTCTGAAAGACTTGAAGTACCATTGATAGCCGAAGAATAGATTACCGGAAAATCTAATTGGTCATCATCAGCACCTAATTCGATAAACAATTCTAACACTTGATCTACAACAAACTGTGGTCGAGCTGCCGGTTTATCAATTTTATTAACAACCACAATGGGCGTTACATTTTGATCTAATGCTTTTTTCAAAACGAAACGAGTTTGTGGCATCGTCCCTTCATAAGCATCAACTAGCAAAACCACACCATCAACCATTTTCATAATACGTTCGACCTCACCCCCGAAGTCTGCGTGGCCAGGCGTATCTAAAATATTTATACGTGTATTGCGATATTGTACGGCAGTATTTTTAGATAAGATAGTAATACCACGTTCTTTTTCAAGGTCGTTGCTATCCATAGCTCTTTCTTGTAGGTCTGTTCTTCCTTCTAATGTTTCAGATTGTTTTAATAGTTCATCAACTAATGTTGTTTTTCCGTGGTCAACGTGGGCAATAATTGCTACGTTACGGATTGTATCTCTATATTTCAATATTCATTTGCTCCTTTAAAAACTAACCAGATTATCCATCAAATTAAATGATAATAAAACTTATGTCTACTTTTAGCGCGTATATTTCTCCCGACAAATCATTATATCAAAAAATCTTTCTGAAAACTAGTGAAAACATTTCAAATATGAAATTTTCTTAATAACTAGCTATTTTCAGTTTCACTCTGTTCAACTAGAGCTCTCATTTCTTTATAAGCCGAAGGCGTTCCCGCCATAAAAAGTTCCCTTCCAGCAAATTTTAAAGGATTCCCATTAATATCGGAAACTTCCATGCCTAGTGCTTCTAACATGATACTTCCTGCTGCATAATCCCAAGGCGCTAAACTTGAAACATAAGCATTTCGTTCTCCTTCAATTAAACCGATTAATTCTAAGCCGGCACATCCGGACATCCGGACACCCATGGACCGTTCAGCCATAATTTGCGCATTATAAGCGTTTTTACGATACATACTCGAATTCATGCCTACTAAACCATCTTTTAAAGACAAATCTTTTGGTACTGTTAGATTTTCTTCATTGATGAAAACCCCAATTTCTCTGCCGCCCCATAAAAGATGATCTTGCATGACATTATAAATAAAGCCTAGTTTTCCTTGTCCTTGTTCATAGACACCAATCATAATACAAAAATTTTCTTTTTCTAATACAAAATTCAACGTACCATCAATCGGATCAATAACAAAAACACGCCCAGAAAAATCAGTAAGACGATCACAACCGTCCTCTTCTGCCAAAATCTTGGCTTCTGGGTCAAAATTATTGATTTGTTCGACTAAAAAATCTTGCACTTTTTTATCAACACTAGTAACTAAGTCTTTACGACCTTCTTTTGTATCGATTGTCATGTCATTTTTAGCGATTTCTTCTTTGACCAAATCTGCTGCTTCTTTTATCCAATTTTTTATTTCATTAATCATAATCTGCATCTAATTCATCCTTTCATTTTTAATTTCTTGTCAGGATGCGCTTTGGCTTCTTGGACTGTTTTATATAATGAGTATCCCGATAGTTTTTCAAACGCTCGACCTAATCTTCTTTCTTCCCCTAGACTCTTAACAACTGTTTTAAAACCATTATAAGCTTCGAGGAATTTCTCAGCAGAAATCCCCTTTTCGTAACTATCTTCTAGGGCTTGCCATAAATTCATAACTAAGACCATTTCTTCTGTTGACCATTCCGTATCTAATGGATATTGATAATCTTGCATATTTTCACCTATTTTCTTTTATCTCATAATTCTAGTGTACCAATAACTAAAAAAATGAACAACTCTCATGCAAACAGTTTGTAAGCAATTTTCATAAAATAAATGACCACTTATTAGTACTATAAAATTTATACACTTTACTTTTCGAACGTTTGTTCGTATAATGGTTATAAGATGACAATTTGAACAAACTTGGTTTATCAAGGAGTGAGTAGAGTTGATAACAATAAAAGGTAAAGTAACAAAGATTAAAGTCATTAAACTTAGCACTCGTCCTCTTATACATTTTAAGGTCAATAATATTAGTTGTCTTATCGCTAGTCATTCGTTGAATTTTTTATACGAAGTTAGAGAAGATAATAATATAGTTATTGCTGGCAATTACAACAATAAAAATCAATTTGTGGTGAAAAAATATTGTGTAGTGGATAAAGTGATGAAGATTTAAAATGAAAAAAATAAGCCTTGTTAGACGTTCCCATCTAACAAGGTTTATTAATTTTTACGTATGAATTGGTAGACCAAGTGCTAACTCGGAAGCATCCATTGTAATTTCGCCTAAAGAAGGGTGTGGGTGAATCGTCAATGCAATATCTTCTGCATTCATTCCTGATTCAATAGCTAAGGCTAATTCCGAAACCATGTCAGATGCGCCAACACCACCTATTTGTGCTCCTACAATAACGTCATCTTCAACAGTAGTCACAAGACGAATGAAACCTTCTGTTTTATTCAAAGAAAGCGCTCGACCATTGCCGGCAAATGGGAACTTGTAAGCTTTAGCATCTAGTCCAGCTTCTTTAGCTTCATTAATAGTCATGCCAACAGTTACAATTTCAGGATCCGTAAAAGCAACGGACGGCATGGCTTTATAATCTACAGTAACTTTTTCGCCTGAAATAGCTTCAGCAGCAATTTTTGCTTCATAACTTGCTTTGTGAGCTAAAGCAGCACCTGGGACAACATCGCCAATAGCAAAGATACTTTTAACGTTTGTACGACCCTGGTTATCTACAGGTAATAAACCATGATCTCCAATTTCTACACCGGCTTGTTCTAGACCCATTTCATCTGTATTCGGACGACGACCAACAGTAACCATGACATAATCTGCTGTTACAGATTCTTGCTTCCCATCAGCTTCGTAGTTAACAGTTACACTATCGCCATTATCAATAGCTTCTTTAGCCATTGCACTTGTAATGATATTAACATCCCGCTTTTTGAAGTCATTTTCAACAAGTTTAACCAAATCTTTTTCATAAGTTGGCAAAATTTGTGGTGTTCCTTCAAGAATAGTTACTTCAGAGCCGAGGTTAGCATAAGCACTACCTAATTCAGCGCCAATCACACCGCCACCGATAATAACTAATTTTTCTGGCACTTGTTCTAAAGCCAGACCGCCAGTAGAATCTATGACACGGCCTCCAAATTTAAAACCTGGAATTTCAATAGGACGAGAGCCTGTAGCCACAATAGCATGATTAAATGTATATGTTTGGGCTGAATCAGGGTGAATGACACGTAAACTATTTTCATCAACAAAAAAAGCTTCCCCTTCGATAACATCTACTTTATTTTTCTTAAGAAGCCCTTTTACACCAGAAGTTAATTTATTAACAACTTGATTTTCTTTCCACTCTTGTGTTTTGCTAAAATCTAAAGTAGCATTCTCTGTTTTTATACCAAAAGCTTCAGAATCTTTAGCATCTTGATAGTGATGTCCTGCAGCAATTAGTGCTTTAGAAGGAATACATCCTACATTTAAACAAACACCACCGATGTTTTCTCTTTCAATAATAGCAACTTTTTGGCCTTTTTGGCTGGCACGGATGGCAGCTACATAGCCACCAGGTCCGGAACCAACCACTACTGTATCTAACTCTATGGCAAAATCTCCAACGACCATTTATTTATCATCCTTCCATTAATAGTAACTCTGGATCATTGAGCAAGCGTTTGATATTATTCATTGCTGTTTGTGCAGTAGCTCCATCTACAATACGATGGTCAAAACTCAATGATAACTTCATCATACGACCCACTACAATTTCACCTTCATCATTTACGATAGGTTCTTGTTTGATCGTACCTACACCTAAAATAGCCACTTCAGGATAGTTAATGACTGGAGTAAACCAAGTACCGCCTACAGATCCGATGTTACTAATAGTAACTGAGCCATCGCGCATATCTTGACCTGACAACTTACCTTCGTGGGCAAGACCAGCTTTTTCGTTGATTTCGTCAGCAATAGCAAACATACCTTTGCGATCAGCTTCTTTGATATTTGGCACATACAAACCATGGTCTGTATCTGTTGCAATTCCGATGTTGTAATAATGTTTATATACAATTTCTTGAGACACATCATCGATAGAAGCATTCAAAACAGGGAATTTCTTCACTGTAGCTGTCAATGCTTTAACTACATATGGTAAGAACGTTAATTTTGTGCCATTTTCTTGGGCAACGGATTTAAATCTCTTACGTTGATCCCAAAGTTTTGTTACTTCAACTTCATCATGTAAAGTAACGTGTGGTGCTGTGTCTTTACTATTTCTCATTGATTTTGCGATAGCTTTACGCGTTGCCGTCATTTTTTCTCGTGTTTCTAAATCAGACAAGCTAGAAGCAAATGGCTTAGCTGGTGCCGCTTTTTCTTCCGGTTGAGCTGCGGCAGCTTTTTCACCAGTTTCTTGAGTTTGAGCTGCTGTTTCTTTAGAACCACCAGAAATAAAGCTTTCAATATCTTCTTTAGTTACACGACCACCTTTACCAGTTGCGGTAACCTGTGTAATATCAACATCGTTTTCACGTGCAAACTGACGAACAGATGGCATTGCTAATACCCGTTTATTAGGATCAGAAGCTTCAACTACGCCCGTAGAGCCTGTGGTGTCTGTACTTGCTTCTTCTGTTTTTCCACTAGCAGCTGGAGCGCTTGCTTTAGAAGTGTTATGGCCAGGCGCATCAATTTCTACTAATGTATCCCCTACATTCGCCACAGTGCCTTCGTCTACTAAGATATTTTTGATCGTACCTGTAACTGGAGAAGGAATTTCTTCTACTGATTTATCATTTTGAATTTCAAGCAATGTATCGTCTTCATTGATCGTATCGCCTGCTTTAACCATCCACTTAGCGATTTCACCTTCTGCCATTCCTTCACCAATATCTGGTAATTTGAACTCATAAAAGCCTTCTTCACCAGACTCAGCATCTGATGCTGGCGCTGCAGGTGTCTGTTCTTCTTTAGGAGCAGCTGTGTTGTTACTATCTTCATCTTCATAACCTTCTGCGTCAATTTCTACTAATGTATCACCAACGGCTGCAGTTGTTCCTTCATCAGCTAAAATATTTTTAATTGTTCCTGTAACTGGAGAAGGGATTTCTTCTACCGACTTATCATTTTGTACCTCAAGCAATGTATCGTCTTCATTGATCGTATCACCAGGCTTAACCATCCATTTAACAATTTCACCTTCGGCAATCCCTTCACCGATATCTGGTAATTTAAATTGAAATGCCATTTTGATATCTCCTTTATTTAGCGTTCATTTTACAAACAGACATTTTGAAGAGATAAGAGAAAAATAACTTCTTACTCTTATCTCTAAAAAACATCTTCAATTTTTTATTAGAAGTTTACAGTTTCTCTAACTTTTTCTTCAATGTCTTTTGCATTTGGTAACCAATCACCTTCAGCTTGTCCGAATGGATAAATTGTATCCGGTGCTGAAACACGTCCAATTGGAGCTTCTAATGAAAGGATTGCTTTTTCAGCAATTTCAGAAGAAATATTTGCAGCTACACCTGCTTGTTTTTGTGCTTCTTGCACAACCACAACGCGATTCGTTTTTTCAACAGACGCAATGATTGTTTCATAATCAATTGGAGAAACTGTACGTAGATCAATAACTTCTACGCTGATATTTTCTTTTTCCAGATTTTCGGCCGCCTTCAAAGCTTCACGTACCATAGCAGCATAAGTTACGATCGTTACATCGTTTCCTTCTTTGGCAATCCCAGCTTTATCTAGTGGCACTTCATATTCACCATCTGGAACTTCTTCACGGAATGAACGATAAAGTTTCATATGTTCTAAGAAAACAACTGGATCATTACTTCTAATAGAAGAAATAAGTAAACCTTTTGCATCGTAAGGGTTGGAAGGAATAACCAAACGTATACCAGGTGCTTGAGCGATCAATCCTTCTAAGTTATCAGAGTGTAATTCTGGCGTGTGCACACCACCGCCAAATGGTGCGCGCAGTGTAATTGGTAAGTTACGACTAGCTCCCATGCGATAACGCGTACGTGCAATTTGTCCAACAATTTCGTCCATTGCTTCAAATACAAAGCCGAAAAATTGAATTTCAGGCACAGCTCGAAAGTCTTCTAAAGCTAACCCAAAAGATAAACCCATAATACCTGATTCAGCTAATGGTGTATCAAAAACTCGATCTTCGCCGAATTTATCTTGTAAATCAGCAGTAGCACGGAATACGCCACCGTTTTTACCAACGTCTTCACCAAAAACCAAGACATCTTCATCTTTTTCCAATTCAACAGCTAAGGCATCCGTGATTGCTTGAATCATTGTTTTTTGTGCCATGATTATTTCGACTCCTTCGCTTCGTATTGTTTAATTTGTTCTTGAATATTTTGCGGTTGTTCTTCAAACATATTCTTCAAGAAATCAGTTACTTTTTGTTTTGGAATTTTGTCCGCTTCAGCAATCGCATCTTTGATTTCTTGTTTTGCATTTTCCATAACTTCTTCTTCTTTTTCTTCTGACCAAAGGCCTTTATTTTCTAAATAGTTACGGAAACGGATCAATGGATCTTTCTTTTCCCACTCTTCGTCCAAGTCTTTTGAACGGTAACGGGTTGGGTCGTCTCCTGACAATGTATGTGCACCATAACGGTAAGTTACAGCTTCGATCAACACTGGTCCGTTACCATTCGCTGCCCATTCGCGAGCTAATTTTGAAACAGTATATACGGCAAATGGATCCATACCATCTACTTGGATTCCAGGAATTCCTGCTGCAACCGCTTTTTGCGCAAGGGTGCTAGCAGCTGTTTGGTGTTCACGTGGTACAGAAATCGCAAAGCCGTTATTTTGTACAAAAAATACACCATTTGCTTTGTAAGATCCAGCAAAGTTCAATGCTTCATAGAAGTCCCCTTGAGAAGAACCGCCATCACCTGTATAAGTAAATACTACATTCTTTTTTCCACGTTTTTTCAAACCTAGGGCTACACCAGCGGATTGTACATATTGTGCACCAATAATGATTTGTGGTGGTAAAGCATGTAAATCATCACTATATTCATTTCCCACAACGTGTCCACGTGACCATAAGAACGCTTGGTATAGCGGAAGACCATGTTGTATTAATTGGGGTACATCACGATATCCAGGAAGTAAAACATCCTCTTTTTCAAAAGCAAAATGACTTGCCAATTGACTTGCTTCTTGTCCAGCAGTCGGAGCGAAAAATCCTAAACGTCCTTGACGATTCAAAGCAGTTGAGCGTTGGTCTAATACACGTGACCACACCATTCGACTCATCAATTCAACTAAATCTTCATCACTTAAATCAGGTACCAATGATTCATCTACTATGTTTCCATCTTTATCCATAGCTTGGTAAGTTGGAAATAGCGTATCAACTTCATCTAGCAATGCTTGAAAGTCAATCGTCTTCTTCTTTGCCATCTTGTCACACTGTCCTCTCTTTTTATCAATTGTTTCTATGTTATGGCTCATTATAACAGCAAAAAATTCTGTATTACTGTTTTAACCGCCTACAATTATAAAATTATCATTTTTATTACAAAAATACAAGTAAATTATTTATGAAAATTGTATTATTCCTGTTTTATAGCCCTAAAAAAATAAAGTTTTTTAAAAAAAGTAAACGATTTAGGAAACGTTTGCTTTTATAAAATGAGTTCGTGTTTTTTATCACAAAATTAGTACAGTTTAAAAAAATGAAAGAAACAGATGAATAACCCTTATAAGTTTACTTCCTTTATATTGCGTTATCCAAATCACAAATAATAGCTTTCTTAACAAAAGAAACTGTACAAACACAATGATATGCCTGTACAGTTTCTTTTATGATTAGATATGATATCTAACTTAAATTTTTATATCTTGCTATCATTAAAATAGCTATAAATACTATCTAAAATGTATTCACTTGCAAAGCCATCGCCGTATGGGTTTTTTGCCTGTGCCATAGCTGTGTGGATTCGCTGATCATTCAATAAAATCTTCGTTGATCGATAAACTTCTTCTTCCTGAGTTCCTATCAGTTTTAAGGTGCCCGCGTCAATTCCTTCCGGACGTTCAGTGGTATCTCGTAAAACAAGTACCGGCACACCTAAGGAAGGTGCTTCTTCTTGTACTCCCCCAGAATCGCTTAAAACTAAATAACTGTTAGCGATAAAATTGTGAAAATCAATGACTCCGAGAGGTTCAATCAACTGAACGTTTTTTAAATCAGCTAACTTTTCACTAGCAAGTTTACGTATTTGCGGATTTTTATGCATAGGAAAAACAATAGATACATCGGGAAATTCTTGAGCAATTCGCCGTAAAGCAGAAAATACCTGAATCATAGGTGAGCCCAAATTTTCACGACGATGCATAGTAAGCACCAATTGACGTTGCCCTGCTGATGCTAGAGAAGGCGCATTGTAATCTTTTCTTACGGTAAATTTCATCGCATCAATCGCAGTATTTCCAGTAACAACAATCGCTTTTTCAGGATGATTTTCTGCTAGTAAATTTTGTTTACTTTGTTCAGTTGGCGCGAAAAATAAATCAGCTAATACATCGGTCATCTGCCGGTTCGCTTCTTCTGGAAAAGGGGAGTACTTATTCCAAGTTCGCAAGCCTGCTTCGACATGACCGATTCTGACTTGTTGGTAAAAAGCTGCAGTCGCTGCCGCAAAAGTAGTCGTCGTATCTCCATGAACAAGCACTATATCAGGCTGTTCTTTTTGTAAAATCGGCTGTAAATCTAATAAAACTTTTGTTGTGATATCTGTCAACGTTTGACCTTGAGACATAATATCTAAATCATAATCAGCCTTGATATCAAAAATTTGTAATACCTGATCTAGCATATCTCGATGCTGCGCAGTAATTACTGTTTTTGCGGAAAAACGCTCATCTTTTTTTAATGCGTTGACAACCGGCGCCATTTTGATTGCTTCTGGCCGTGTGCCAAATATCGTCATTACTTTAATTGGCATCTCTTTCACCTCAGCATTATTCTACCAAACAAAATAAAAACAAACCATACTAAATTGTATCCCCATTAAATATTGAATTTTTTACAATAGCATAATCTACAGTACGGATAGAATCTAGGTCTTTGCCCCCTGCATAAGAAATAGCCGATTGCAAATCTTGTTGCATTTCGTTTAAAGTATCTTGAAATGATCCTTTGTGCACGACCCAAATCTTTTTACCTTCAACATTTTTCTTCTCACCTTTTTGAAACTCAGAAGCAGAACCAAAATATTCCTTGTAAACTGTCCCATTTTCAACTTTTGTTTCACCAGGCGATTCCTCGTGTCCTGCAAATAAAGAACCGATCATAACCATAGCGGCACCAAAGCGCACGGATTTAGCGATATCCCCATGAGTACGAATACCTCCGTCAGCAATAATCGGTTTTCTAGCTGCTTTTGAACACCAACGTAGCGCAGCTAATTGCCACCCCCCTGTACCAAAACCGGTTTTTAATTTAGTGATACATACTTTTCCTGGACCGATACCAATTTTAGTCGCATCAGCTCCCGCATTTTCTAATTCACGAACAGCTTCTGGCGTTCCTACATTTCCGGCAATAACAAAGGTTTGTGGTAGATTTTTCTTGATATACTGAATCATAGCAATCACTGAATTTGAATGCCCGTGGGCAATATCAATAGTTATATAATCCGGAATAAGATTTTCTTTTGCTAACTCGTCAATAAAAGTATATTCGCCCTCTTTAACGCCGACGCTAATAGAAGTAATGAGATCTTTTTTCTTCATTCTTTTGATAAAGGGAATTCTTGCTTTTTCATCAAAACGATGCATAATATAAAAATAACCATTTTCCGCCAAATGCTGCGAAATAGATTCATCTACAATCGTTTGCATATTTGCTGGAACCACTGGCATTTTAAATGTATGTTTCCCTAAAGTAACACTGGTGTCACATTCTGAGCGGCTGTCGACGATACATTTATTAGGTATTAATTGAATATCCTCATAATCAAACACTTGCATATCAAACATCGATAACATCCTCTCGCTTTATTCGTTATTTTTTATCGAACCTCTAATAACTTAGCGTAAATGAAACTTTTTTGCAATTAAACTTTTACTTTTCTATAAACAAAACAGCCGATTGTTCGTGTTTAACGAACAATCGGCCGCTTTTTTTATGGTAAACCATTGCCAGCTGAGAGATAAAGTTGATACCAATCTTTTCGAGAGAGTTGAATTTCAGATGCTTGTGCGATCTCTTCAATTCTTTTGCTGTTCATTGTTCCTGCAATTATTTGCATATTCGCTGGATGACGTAAAACCCAGGCAGAAGCAAGTCCATTAGGCGTAGTATGATATTTTTCAGCCAACTCAGCTAATTTTTGGTTTAATTCAGGAAAGCGATCATTATTGATAAAAACTTCTTTTACTGAACTAGCTTGATAAGGAGACCATGCCTGAATAGTCATATTTTTTAAACGAGAAAATTCTAAAATTTCCCCGTCACGTTCACTTGCCTGCGTCTCTTTGCGGTTAACATATAGTCCTTCATCGATCATGCCTGTATGCATTAAACCAAATTGTAATTGATTCGCCTCAAGAGGTTGCTTGACTGTCTTTTGCAACAACTTAATCTGCATAGGATTATGATTACTTACACCAAAATGCCGGACTTTGCCTTGTGTTGCTAACTCGTCAAAAGCGGCGGCAACTTCTTCAGGTTCCATTAATGTATCAGGACGGTGCAAAAGTAGAGCGTCTAGGTAGTCAGTTTGCAGACGTTTTAAACTTCCATTGACTGCTTGTATAATGTGTTCTTTAGAAAAATCATACATTTCTCCTGGCACAATACCGCACTTTGATTGAATAAATAAATCTTCTCGCTTAATCGATGTCTTAGCCAAACTATTAGCAAACACTTGCTCACATTCGCCGCTACCGTAAATATCCGCATGGTCAAAAAACGTTATGCCATGCTCTACCGCTGTTTGCAGCACTTTTTCTGGTTCTGTTGCAGAATTCATCCGCATACAGCCTAATATTACACTAGGGACTTCAATGCCAGTTGATCCAAATTTCAGCTGTTTCATGGTCGTTTCCTCCTTTAGTTATCTAAACCTACCCGTTTAAAAATCTCATCCACATTTTTTAAATGATAACGATAATCAAAAGCCTCATCTAAGTCTTCTTGAGATAACACATTCCTAATATCGGCATCTTTTTCTAATAAAGAACGAAAATCGGTTTGCTCGTCCCATGCTTGTGCTGTTTTTGGTTGGATTAAGTCATAAGCTTCTTCACGAGTCATGCCATGATCAATTAATTTTAACAATACATGTTGACTGTAAATCAGCCCATAGGTTGCCCCCATGTTTTTTTTCATATTTTCTGGTAATACAGTAAGGTTTTCCAAAATGTTCGTAAACCGTGTCAACATATAGTCAAGTAAGATCGTTGTATCAGGTAAGATCACTCTTTCCGCTGAAGAATGAGAGATATCACGTTCATGCCATAAAGTAACATCTTCATAAGCAGTGATCACATGACCACGAATAACGCGAGCTAAACCAGCCATATTCTCAGAACCGATGGGGTTTCTTTTATGCGGCATAGCTGAAGAGCCCTTTTGCCCTTTGGAGAAAAATTCTTCAACTTCACGTGTTTCCGATTTTTGCAGACCTCGAATTTCTGTGCCGAATTTTTCAATACTGGTCGCAACTAGCGCCATACTTGCAATATATTCAGCATGCAAATCTCGTGGCAAAACTTGAGTAGAAATATCTTGTGCACGCAAGCCTAACTTCTCGCACACATATTGTTCAACAAATGGTGGTGTATTCGCAAATGTCCCTACAGCACCGCTTATTTTACCAGCTTCTACCCCACTAGCAGCATGTTCAAAACGTTCAATGTGACGTTTTACTTCTGCATACCATAAGGCAAGTTTCAAGCCAAAAGTCGTAGGTTCGGCATGAACACCATGCGTCCGCCCCATCATAACTGTATATTTATATTCTTTAGCCTTTGCAGCAATTACCTCAGCGAATTTTTTTAAATCTTGACGCAAGATTTCATTGGCTTGTTTCATTAAATAACCATAAGCTGTATCAACAACATCAGTAGAAGTAAGTCCATAGTGTATCCATTTACTTTCTTGACCTAAAGATTCAGAAACCGCTCTTGTAAAACTTACCACGTCATGTTTCGTTTGTGCTTCAATTTCTTGAATTCGAGTTATATCAAAAGAAGCCTTGTCCTTGATATTTTTCGTATCTTCTTGCGGAATTTCTCCTAATTCCGTCCAAGCCTCGTCTGCTAGAATTTCAACAGCAAGCCATGCATTATAGCGATTCTCATCTGACCAAATCTTTCCCATCTCTTTACGAGTATAACGATCTAACATATTTTTCTCCTTTTACTTACAAATTCGTCGCAGCAATTTCGTTTAAAATCGCCTCAGGTGTTGCAGTTGGGATAGTAATATGTCCCATTTTGCGATTATTTACCGTTCTTTTTTTACCGTAATAATAAAAATTCCAATTCGTTTTTTCTAAAATTAATTTTAGACTGGTATTTAAAGCCTCACCTAAAATATTTACTGTCACAGCCTTACTAAATAACTGAATATCGCCTAAAGGCCAACCGCAAATGCCACGAATATGTGCGTCAAATTGGCTTATGTTACAAACATCAACGGAATAATTTCCAATGCTATGAGGGCGCGGCGTTAACTTGGTAGTATAGATACTTCCAGAGGCTGTTAAAACCATTTCAATAGCTAAAACGCCACGCAGATTTAAAGCCTCTCCTATTTGTACGCCAATACGTTTTACCTCTTCTGCGACTTCTTTTTCTACATCAGCAGAAGCAATTGTTTCAAATAAAACGCTGTCTCGATAAATAGTTTCGACTACTGGAAAGGACGAACATTCAAAGCCGTTTCCAGCAATTAGAACAGATAATTCTTTTTTTACAGGAATTAAAGCTTCTAATACACACGTTCCTTCTCTAAGCAAATTCATAGAAGGAGCTAAATCAGACATATCCTTTAAGATATACTGTTGGTCTGTATCACGTGTCGTTTTTAGTACACAAGGAAAGCCAATACTATCAATGGCTTCTTGAATATCAGTGGGGCTAATAATTGTTTCATAGGGCGGGATAACAATATTATTTGTTTCTAAAAATGATTTTTCCATCAAACGATCTTGCGTGATCGCCAGTAAATCAGTTCCCTGTGGGACGTTGACAGAATCAATGATCGCATTTAGGCCATCCACGCTGATTTTACTTGTTTCATAAGTGATAAGATCACTTCGTTTAGCTAGTTCTTCCAAGGCAAGGACATCATCGCAATCAGCAACAATATGCCAATTTGCTAGCTGAGCAGCTGGACAATCACCTACAGGATCCAATACCCCTACATGAAAACCCATATTTTTCGCGCTAATAGCCATCATTTTTCCAAGTTGTCCTCCGCCGACAATACCAATTGTTCCACCTGGCATCAAAGGTCTGACCAAGTTGATCCCTACTTTCCATTATTGTTTCATATCTACTTTTAAATGATACCTTGAAAATCACCGAGTCGCAAGTAGTCACTAAATAGTTAAATGAAAAATTTTATTAAAAATAAAAATGTTTAGACATTTTAAATTGAAATCGTTTAACTTTTCATTTAAAAAGAAATAACCAACTAAACAGGCTTTTTGTTTAGTTGGTTAGATAACTTCGCAACTTCTATGCATCTGCTTCTTTGAATGAAACTTTCCCGTCATCTAGTGAATCAATACGAGCTAGGGAAACAACAGGTACACCCATATCTTCTAGTAATTGCCTACCCATTTGGAAGCTTTTTTCAATCACGATACCTATGCCTTCTACTTCTGCCCCTGCTTGTTGGCACAACTCGATCAATCCTTTAGCCGCTTGACCATTAGCTAAAAAATCATCTACGATCAAGACATGATCTTGTTCGTTTAAAAATTTTCGTGAAATAGAAATCGTACTAGCTAGCTGTTTAGTAAAAGAATAAACTGAACTAGTGAGCAATTCTTCATCCATTGTTAAGCTTTTAGCTTTCCGAGCAAAAATCATTGGCACGTTTAAACTTTGTGCCGCATATATTGCAGGAGCAATACCTGATGCTTCAATGGTTACCACCTTAGTAATTTTCTTATCAGCAAAAACTTCTGCTAATCTAGCACCAATTTTTTCCATTAATTCAGGATCTACTTGATGGGTGATAAAACGATCGACTTTTAATACACCCTCAGACAAAACATTACCATCATTTTGTATACGGCGAACCAATTCTTCCATTTCTACTCTCCTTTTTCAATTAAAAAAAGCACCTTTTTTGAACAAAGTCAAAAAAGTGTGCAGTTAGACACATTTTTGACTTATAGTCCGATATTTACGGTATCGGGTAGAGACAGCCGTCCAATTACGGCTATATATAAGTATATAGTACTTATATATATTATGCCTTGATACAAGATAAATTACAAGCTATTGCAAAAATATTTTCTGAAAAAACTAAAAAAGTAACAAAACGACTATTTCTATTATAAAATCAACGAAAATAAACGACAAGCGTTTGTATTCTAACCAAATACTTGTCGTTTATTTTGTAATATTTATCTCTTAAAATGTTTTTTATGATTTACCTACATTAGAAGCTTCTTTATTTTTCGTAAAAGTTTTAATTGGCCATTGATCGTTTAAAAATTGACTATTTGGCGAAAGCGCCGATTTTTGTTTTAAACCTGTGCGCCAGAATAACCAAAGAATGCCTAGCGTTAAAACAACACCTAAAGTATAAGACAATGGCGTTAATCCCATTTGTAATCCGATCGGTTCGCTGAGAATATAGACGATACAAGCATACAGCATTAAAGCACCAGGAATGAAGGTAACAAAATAATTTCTTTCTTTCAAAAAAAGATAACGAGTAGAGACCAATAATGAGATAACCGCTGTTACTTGGTTAGCCCAGTTAAAGTAGCGCCAAAGGATATTAAAATCCATTTGTGTTAGCACAAATGAAATGGCAAATAGCGGTACGGCAACCATCAAAATCTTTTTGATTTTATCCTGTTTCATGCCGATATAATCCGCTAAAATCGTTCGACAACTTCTAAATGCGGATAGTCCAGATGAAATGGGTAGGACAATAACGCCGATGATAGCAATCATTCCGACAACATTGCCTAATAGCATAATTGAAACTTCATTGACTACAGCAGAAGGTGTACCTGCATTAATCATGCCGCTTAATGTTTGTCCATCAAACAGTGTCATTGAAGCTGCTGCCCAAATCATGGCAATTACACCTTCGCCTATCATCATACCATAGAAAGTAAAGCGTCCTTCTTTTTCCCCTTCAGTCGTACGGGAAACCATAGGCGCTTGTGTTGCATGAAAGCCAGACAAAGCCCCACAAGAAATAGTGAAGAAAAGTGCAGGAAAAATAGCCGTGCCTTCAGGGTGAAAATTACTCATCGTTTGCGCACTTAAGTTTGGAATACTGTAACCGCTAAATAATAAACTTACACCTATAGCAGCAGTACTAATAATTAAGATCGCCCCAAAGATAGGGAACACTTTTCCTAGTGCTTTATCAATCGGCAATACCGTTGAAATTAAATAATAAACAAAAATAAGAACCGTAATAATACCGACCGTCATCCAGCTTGGTGTGATATCCGCAATTAAGTTTGCTGGTGAAGATACAAAAACTGTAGCTACAAGGATTAAAAGCAACATAGCAAATATATTGACAATATGTTTAACAGGTTTGCCCAAATATTTACTAGCCAACTCTGGTAAATGTGCCCCATTATTTCGTAATGAGATCATGCCGATCATATAGTCGTGAACACCACCAGCAAATATACAACCTAAAACAATCCATAAATAAGCGACCGGACCATAAAGCGCACCCATAATCGGACCAAAGATAGGACCTGTTCCCGCAATATTTAATAATTCAATGATGGCATTTTTAGATTTTGACATAGGAACAAAATCATAACCGTCGCGTAATGCTTTAGCTGGTGTCACACGATCAGGTTTGATCTGAAAGTTTTTTTCTATATAAGAACCATAGAAAATATATCCAAGAATTAATAACCCTATTCCACCTAATAATGTTATCAATCATTTCGCCTCCTCATTTATTTAGTAAAATAAGTATAAAACATGAAAGAAAGGATAAACCGTTTTCATAACGGAATGACAAAAAAGCAGGTCAACTTGCACACCTGCTTTACTCAAATACATATATAAGTGTTTTTGCGAACTTTTTTCACAACCCTAATCTTTCTCTGAAACTTTTGATATAAGACCGACTCACAGGGATTTTCAGTTGATCTGTGATGGTTAATTGATAAGTATGATTAAACCATGGTTGAATCTCATTAATAGCATCGATTTTAACGATAAAGGAACGATGAACGCGCATAAAACTTTCTTCATCTAATTTCTGTTGCCAATAAGTTAAGGATGATTGTGTATGATAGGTCTTCGTCTTGGTATAAATTTTTGTTATACCTTTTGAGGCTTCCAGCGCCAAAATGTCAGCCATATTTACCATAATAATCCGATCTTCATCCTGAATAGGTATATTCTGTTTTGCTTGGCTTTGTTCTTTTGTTTCAAAAGACAAAGCTTGTGATTGCCTACTTTGGCGTACACGATCTACTGCTTCTTGTACTCTTTCTAATTCAAAGGGTTTTAAGATATAATCCCTTGCGTTTTTTTCAAAAGCTTCAATGGCATATTCATCATAAGCTGTAGCAAAAACGATAAATGGTGGATGCGGCATTTGTTTTATTTTATCCGCTAAATCTAAGCCTGACTCATTTGTTAATTGAATATCAAGAAAGGCTAAATCAATAGTTGTTGTTAACAAAATTTCCAATGCTTCTTGTACTGTGCTTGCTTCCATAATAGAAGTAACGCCTTCACACTGATTTAACAAATATTTTAACTCATTACGCGCTAAAGCTTCATCATCTACTAATAAAACGTACATTCAATCACTCTCTTTTTTCATAGGTATGAGACAAGATACAAGTGTCCCTTCTTCACTGGAGTCAAACCTGAGGCAGGCCTTTTCTCCAAATAAACTCAGAAGCCGCCGATTTAAATTTTCTAAAGCAGAACCAGTTCCCTTTTGAGAAGGTACCACCTCTTTACCTAATTGTTGTACAATATCATCTGGTAAACCTTCTCCGTTATCTTGTACTTGAATATTTGCATAATCTTCTTTTTTAGATACATTAATCCAAACATGATTATCCGTTTTTCTTGAACGAAAAGCATGTTTAAAAGCGTTTTCCACTAAAATTTGCACGATAAACGGCGGAACAGCAATTTTCTCCAAACCTTCCTCTATCTCAAGATGAACTGTAAAACGATCTGGAAAACGTGCTTGCTCTAAAAGTTGATAAGATTTTACCTGCTCGAGCTCTTTTTCCAAAGGAATAAGATTCTTACGTGCTCCTTGTAAGTTTGAACGGAAAAACTGACTCAGCTGTATCAATAGTTTTCTTGCTTTTTCACTATCCACGCGAATCAGCGCTGATATGGTATTGATTGCATTAAAAAAGAAGTGCGGGTTTACTTGTGCTTGCAAAGATTTTATTTCCGCATCTTGTAAAAGCCTAGCTTGTAACTCGGCTTCTCCTAACTCAATTTGACTAGAAAAAATATCGCCCAAACCTTCAGCTAATTGACGCTCAACAAATGTTAGTTCTTCAGCGTCTGTGAAATAAAGCTTCAACGTTCCCACGATTCCTTTTGCAGTTTTTAAAGGGATTACAATGGCTGCTTCAAGTAAACAACTAGGCTCATTACAACCAATTTCTTCATGAGAATGTGCTTCTTCAATTTCTCCTGTACGTAAAACATCATGAGACAAATCGGTAATTATTTTATGAGAAGGAAGATGATGATCACTTCCTACGCCTACATGAGCAAGAATTTGCTCTTTATCGGTAATACTGACCGCAGAAACTTTCATAAATTTCTTTATAATTTCCGCCGCTTTTTTACAAGATCGTTCATCTAAACCAGAACGAAAATAAGGCAGCGTAGCATTAGCTAGCTCCAGCACATCGTGGGTTTGAACTGCTTTTGCTTGTAATTCTTGTCTTTGTGCCGTATGAATAATAGATAGAAAAACCGCCACGCCGAAACTATTGATTAATGTCATAGGCAAAATAATAAAGCGAACCAATTGCCAAGCGTCAGTAAATGAACTACTAAATAAAAGAATACAGGCCATCTGGATCATTTCTACACCGGCCCCCATTAAGGCGCCTTTTGCGGGTAGCGGAAAGCTTTCTTTTTTGATAAATTTTTGTCCGTATAAACCAGCTGCTAAACCAATAAACAAAGAAGAAAAAACATAGACTTGCGGATCAATCCCTCCCTGATAAAAACGAACAATACCTGAAATAGCACCTACTGCAATACCTACGATCGGACCACCAGTAATCCCGGAGATACCAATCGTTAGTGTCCGGGTGTTCACAGAAGAAGCTTGAGCTGACAGTCTTGCTAAAAAGAAATTTGAAGAAATTTCGCCCTCTTGTATTTCAATACCGCTAAAATTAGAAATAATCGCGAACAAACCAAAAATAAGAATAAGTAGAGCCTGAGTTGACCATTTTGTTCGATTATTTAATCTTTGTTTGAAAGCTGAAATATTCAATAATAAATACGCGATAAGTATAATAAGACCGACACGTTCAAACAGCAAAATAAATAAGGAAAACATTTCTACCTCCTGTTTATTTTCTTCATTATCATTAATTATAGTGCTTCAAATGATTTGCGTCTATGTTCTCTCAACTTTTTTCTAGAGCAGATTTTATAAAGTTACTCTAAAATCTATAAATCTAGAGTAGAGTTTGTAAAGTTACTCTAGAATCTGTAAATCTAGAGTACATATTGCAAAACTACTCTAAAAACTGTAAATCTAGAGTACATATCGCAAAGTTACTCTAAAAAGTAAATATGCCAGAAAAAAATGGTAACTTACTTCATTAGACAGATTAAAACACTAACGAGCTTAATCAACATTCATCGCTAAACTATACACTGTTAACTAAACCAACTATATTTTCGTCTAATACTAAATTCTTTGGTATACACAAATAGATACCCCTTTGAACAAACAAAAAGGTATCTATTTTAAATCAATGTAATTTTTTATATTTTTCCAGTTCTTGTTGTCGATATAAATCCATCTTTTTACTAAATAACTCTCCATTAGAAGGCGGCGTATAAGTAATCGCATTCGCTCCGGCTTGAATAGTAGCCCGAATGCTTTCATCTGTTGGACCTCCAGTAGCCATAATCGGTAATTCTGGATAGAGTTTACGAAAATAAGCGACGACTTCTGGGGTGTTACTTCCAGCACTGATGTTGATAATTTTCACACCACTTTCCAACTTTTCTTCTATCAAGGAGTAAGCACTTGTTACAGTACTAACAACAGGAATATCTACGATCTTACAAACTTCTTCTACCGTATCAACTGGAGTTGGACCATTTAAAACAACACCGATTGAACCTTGTGCTTCGGCAAAAAGACTCATGTAATTGGCTCTGATACCTTGTGTTAATCCGCCACCGACACCTGAAAAAACAGGAATATCAGCTGCCTCAATGATACTTTTTGTAATTGCTGGGTGGGGTGTAAAAGGATAAACCGCAATTACAGCATTAGCATTCGTATTGCGAATGATCGCAATATCTGTTGTATAAATAATCGATCGAATTTTCTTACCAAAAACAATGATCCCGCTTGCCTCTTGAATCACTTCAGGTACTTTAACAATGTCTTTTCTCAATTCAGTAGTAATGTTAGGGATAAATTGATCGCTCATTTTAAACCAACTCCTCTAGTCATATTGGTCTAACTGATAGTTTTCGATCACTTCTATTACTTTATCAGCATAACCAGGATCTGTCGCATAACCATCTTCTTGCAGTGCTTCAGCGGCTTCTTGATAATTTTGCGCTGTTAATACATCTTCATATTTTTGCGGATTCCAGTCAACGCCGTTTACAAATAACATCGTATGATCATCCATAGAATCTTCCCAAGAATGATATACACGAAAATCTCCTTCGATAGTGATCCATTGCTCATTTACATACTCTTTTGTTTCAAGATTCACCTTGTCTTGGTTTCCATGAGCTTTGATACCAAACAAATTATTATACTCATGAGCTAGTTGACTTTTTCCCCAGTTAGACTCCAATGCTGCTTGGCTGATAATAATACTAGGGAGAATACCATATCCTTCTTGTAATTCTTCTGCATGTGGGCGTAGACGGTCAATAAACTCCTGTTTTGTCATATCCTCATCTTCTTGATGAACAAGGGGGCTATTATTGTTCATAGGGTCTGATAAACTCATCAAAGAAAAGACAAACCCTACTAAAATCAAGAGAAAACCTACAATTATCGCGGGCATTTTAAGTTGATTTTTCTTCTTTCTTGCCATACACATCCTACTTTTCATTTAATTGATCAAGATATTCTTCTAACGTTAGCTCATGTTCTTCTATATATTTAGCATTCTCCTTACCAACATAGCGGAAATGCCAAGGTTCATAACTAATCTTAGTAATTTCTTCTTTGCCTTTAGGGTAACGTAGAATAAACCCGTAGTCACTTGCGTGTTCAGCTAACCATTTAGCACTATCCTCTTTACCAAAATCTTCAGACAAAACCTCATCCGAATAGGATTGTTGCCAATTTTCATCTACAATGTCTAAAGCCAGTCCAGTATGATGTTCACTGTGTTTAGGTTCAGTAGAAGTTTCTTTTGTTTTATCTTCTGCCTCTTTTTCGTCCATTCCTTGATTTTCAAACTGAGTAACACGTCTGTCAAAAACTTGTTTTTGATACGCTATTGAACGATAAGCTGAAATGATAGTCAAAGGATAGCCTGCTTCTTGTGCGGCTTCACTAAACTCTTGATAAGGTTCTATCACTCGTTTGTCTAATTGCATGTTTGTATTTGGAATATCTGCAATTTTATCAGCGGAGATGTCTTTTTCTAAAGCATCATCTGGACCAACTAAAGTAAGTGACCAATCGTCAACTGAAGAATCAGGCAAGTCATCTTCTTTACTGTTTTGTGTTTGGCCTTCATCAGTTTTACTAGTTGATTTTTTTGCAACAGCTTCTTGTTCGCCGGGCTCTTCAAAGGGTTTGGTTACAAAGCGATTAATACCATAGATTAAAAAAACACCAACGATACTCAATATAATTATTTTTAAATAACGCTTCAAAAAAGTTAGACACCTCCTTACTATTAAGAATTATAAGTCTCTTCTAATTTATCATTTACCCAATCCAATAACGCAACTTGTTCATTGTCGATCTGTTGTTGAATATAAGCTGGTAAACGGAAATTGATAATATCATCAAAACCCCACTCACCATAATGAATAGTCACCCGCATGTCAAGATACTGTCCGTAATTATTTTCTTCTTTTGTATCGAGGATTTCTACCGTCGCAAGACCGATATTTAGCCATTGTCTTGCGATTTTAGTTTTCATACGACGAAATTCAGAAACTGCAACCATCCTTTTTTCCGGATAGATAATGGTTTGTCGCAAGACCTTTTGCAGTAACATCCACTCATAGTCACTAAAAAGATTTTTGATTTTTTGCATTTCTTCAGGAGATAAATTACCTCGACCTTTTTTCCAATTTTGCCATCTATAGGGTGAAACGCCTAAGCGGTCTTCATAAAACGCTTCTTCAGAACCATAATTTTCAATAATTGTACTAATGATCAAATCAATATATATATCATTCATTGTAAATTCCTCCTATTCATATTTTACTGAAAATATCACATAAATAAAAACTTTTTATCCTAACATTTAGTCAATTTTATAATCTATCTGTTATACTAGGTAATAACATGAAAAAATGTAAATAAGGAGAGATAATATGCAAAATTACCAATGGGGAATCATAGGAACAGGAGATATCGCCCATCAATTTGCTAAAAACTTTAAAAGTACAGAAAGTAGTATCACAGGCGTTGCCGCTAGAGACTTTGAAAAAACACAAGCTTTTGCAAAAGAGTATTCAGTCTCTAACGCTTACGAAACAGTTGAAGAAATGTTAGATAACCAAGATATTAATATGGTTTATGTTGCAGTGCCAAATAACATCCATCATTACTATATCACAAAAGCTTTACAAAAAGGAAAGCATGTTTTATGTGAAAAAGCAATTACAATGACTAGTGCTGAATTACAAGAAGAAACAGATTTGGCAAATGAAAATAATCTCGTCTTACAAGAAGCAATGACAATTTTTAATATGCCATTATATCATAAACTAAAAGAAATCGTCGATTCAGGTGAACTAGGAAGATTAAAAATGATTCAAGCGCCCTTTGGCAGTTATAAAGAGCCTGATCCTAATAATCGTTTCTTTAACCCAGATTTAGCAGGTGGCGCTTTATTAGATATAGGTACCTATGCCGTTTCTTTTGCACGCTTTTTCCTAAGCTCAGCTCCCACTGTATCATATAGCGAAATGATTCCTTTTGAAACTGGTGTCGATGAAGAGTCCATTACAATTTTGAAAAATGAGGATGATGAAATGGCTTCTGTAAGTCTATCTTTCCAAGCAAAAATGCCTAAAAGAGGCATTGTCGCTTATGAAAAAGGGTATATTACAATTGATGAATATCCTAGAGCAGAAAAAGCTGAAATCACCTATCGTACAGGGGAAACGCAAACCGTTGAGGCTGGAAACTCAAAAGATGCCTTAAACTATGAAGTGCAAAATATGATAGATACGATCGAAGGAAATGAGAATACAACACTTCCACTAACAACCGACGTCATTTACGTCCTAGATGAAATGCGTAGTTTTTGGGAAGCTCAATAGATAAAAGCTCCAGGAATTTTCTTGGAGCTTGTCGTATTTTTTGCTACTTAGCTATTGCCTAGCACTGGAAAAAATAGCTGAAATTGAATAAAATATGTTTATAGGGAGGAGCACCAATACTATGCATATCGGTCGGTTTAGACTTGGAATGAGAACATTCAAAACTGCTTTATCTGTGGTAGTGTGTGTTTTGCTTTTTCATGTGCTTGATCGGGATAATCCTTTGATCGCAACAATCGCAGCTGTCGTTTCTTTGCGGCAAGATATGACCTCGACTGTTAGTATAGGAAAAGAACGTATTTTAGGCAATACAGTGGGCAGTGTCGCTGCTATGGTTTATCTTGTGGTACAACATTTTTTCCCACACACACTGTTTTTACAGCTAGTCTTATTACCTATATTAGTCGCTATAGTGGTTATTTTTCAAGATGGAATTGGCAACAATTCTGGCATCATTACCGGTATTGCTACTTTTATCTTGATTACCTTAAGTACACCTCAAGGAGAATCAGTTATTGTAGCGCTTGATCGGATTGTTGATACCTTTATTGGCGTTGGCGTTGCTATCTTTTTAAATATTGTTATAAAGCCACCAGAAACGGAAGAACAAAGAGAAATAGAAAACGACTTAACGAAGTTAAAAGAACAAGAACAAGAGTTGCAAGATGAATTATCGCAAATACATGACAGAATAAAGAATGAGGAAAAAAAAGACAAGTGAACCAGCAAAATCTCACTTGTCTTTTTTGTTGAATTTAAGCATGATATCTTTCTTGTCCATCCAAATAAGTAGCATTCAAAGTCATATCTGGATTTAAAACAATAAAGTCCGCAGCTCTACCTTTTTTGATTTTTCCACAGCTATCATCAATATTTGAACTAATTGCAGGAACCAAGCTCCCCATTGTAATTGCCTGCTCTGGTGTGGCAATATTCCAATCTACCACGTTTTTCACACCTTCTTTTAGTTTCAAAATACTTCCAGCTAAGTTTCCTTCTTTCATTCTAGCTGTACCATCTTTAACAACTACTGGAAATTCTCCTAAAATATAATCCCCGTCTGGCATACCTCCGGCCATCATACAGTCTGTAATTAAAGAAACACGGTTATAACCCATTTTTTGAATCACCAATTCTGCTGCTTTAGGATGAACATGATAGCCATCGCAAATCAGTTCAGCATACACCTCGTTTAATGTTAACAAAGCACCTACCATCCCTGGCTCACGATGATTCAAACCACTCATGCCATTATAAGCATGGACAAAAACATCAGCACCTGCTTCAACCGCAGAAGATGCTTGTTGGAAAGTAGCACTACTATGACCCAAAGATACAACTACATCTTCATCACTGACTTGTTTAACGAAAGCTTCTACCCCATCTCTTTCGGGCGCAAGCGCGATTTTTTTAATAATGCCACCAGAAGCTTCTTGCCATTCGTGAAAAGTATCAATATCCGGATCGCTAAAATAAGAAGGATTTTGTGCGCCTTTGTGTTCTTCAGTAAAAAAAGGCCCTTCAAAATAAATCCCTTGAATTTTAGCACCTGTTTCGCTACCTTTGACCTCTCCCAACATTTTAGCTACGTCTTTTAAATGTTTCCTACTTGAAGTTAAGGTTGTGGGTAAAAATGAAGTCACGCCACAAGAAAGTAGACCTTCTGAAATTTCATTCATTCCTTGTGCGTCATTATCCATCACATCATGATTTTTAAAACCATGAATATGTGTATCAACTAAACCAGGTGCGATCCATTTACCACTTTGATCAATAACATTTACTTTTTCATCAGGAAGTATTTTATAGTATTGACCAAATTTTCCATCTACAATTTCTAAATAACCATTATCCTCAATATGGGACGCGAAAAAAAACCTATCTGCTGCTAGAAATTCTCTCATTTTAATCTCTCCTCGTTTGCTTCTTTTCCTACAATTAACCTACGCTAATTTTATAGTAAAGTCAAGAATGGTCTACACCGTTTTTTCCCCATGAAATAATCCTTGCATCATAGAAAAAATAATAGTATAGTCTAGCAAGAGGATTTGGCAATGCTTAATTTGTCTGCCCTTAAAACAAGCCTAAAAGTATCATCCAGGTATTTTTACTTGACTCAACTAATTAGATAGGAGCCGATGATATGGTAGAAAATACAACAGTAACATTTGAGTGGGAAAACACCACCTTATCTGGTCAGGTTTCAAAAGAATATGAAAATTCATATTTAGTTGAAATTGACAACCCAACTAAAGAAATCGCTGATAGTTATAATGGCCGAATGGTTGTTAGTAAAAAAGCATGTAAAATCAAAGAAGACAATTAAAGGCAAAAATACTACGCTCACATACATCACTTTGGGTATATGAGCGTAGTATTTTTTATTTTTGCTTATAAGTAGCCAAGAACTCTTTCATTTTCTCTGTCGTTAATTTTAAATCATCTAAATTAGGCAGATAAACAATTCGGAAATGATCAGGCTGTTGCCAATTAAAACCACCGCCATGAACTAATAAAACATGATATTCGTGTAAAAAGTCCAATACAAACTGTTCATCATCCAAGATATTAAAACGCTTGGTATCAATTTTAGGAAAAATATAAAAAGCTGCTTTAGGCTTAACGGCTGAAAGGCCTTCTATACTATTAATCGCATTATAAATATACTCTCGTTGCTCATAAATTCGCCCACCAGGAAGTAGTAGTTCATCAACACTTTGATATCCGCCTAATGCTGTTTGGATAATTTGTTGTGATAAAACATTTGAACATAAACGCATAGACGAAAGCATATTTAAGCCTTCAATATAGTCTTTGATATGAGATTTGTCCCCACTGATTACCATCCAACCTACACGAAAACCAGCTACACGATGAGATTTCGACAAACCACTAAAGGTCACAATCGGACGATCCGGTGCTAAAGTTGCAATGGGAATATGTTTATATTCATCCATGACTAAACGATCATAAATTTCATCAGAAAAGATAATCAGATCAAATTCCCTAGCGATTTGAACAACGCCTTCTAAAACTTCCTTAGGATAAACTGCTCCTGTTGGATTGTTAGGATTGATCAAAACAATCGCTTTTGTTTTACTAGTTACTTTAGAACGAATATCATCTATATCCGGATTCCATTCACTGGCCTCATCACAGATATAATGAACGGGCTTTCCACCTGCTAAAGATACTGAAGCTGTCCACAAAGGATAATCTGGCATAGGTACAAGTACTTCGTCTCCATTATTACAAAGCCCTTGCATTGACATTGTAATCAGTTCACTAACACCGTTACCAGTATAGATGTCATTAATTGAAACTTCAGGAAAATCACGTAATTGACAGTACTGTTCAATCGCTTTTCTTGCTGAAAAAACACCCTTTGAATCAGAATACCCTTCTGATTCTCGTACATTCATAATTAAGTCGCGAACCACTTCATTCGGAGCTTCAAATCCAAAAGTCGCAGGATTACCAGTATTTAATTTTAAAATACTAACCCCTTCTTCTTGCATACGATCCGCTTCTTCTACCACCGGTCCTCTTACATCGTAACTGACACCTTCAAGTTTACCGGATTTTTCAAAATCTCTCATAAGCCTTCCTCTTTCCAGAAATCCTTTGTTTATAACAAAAGATAGAATAAGATTTCAAGACTATATTATAGCAAAAAATTTTTAAAAAACGTAGAAGGAAATCTTAATTTTGAAAAATTTATAATCCACAAATATAAGAAGCCATTATAAAACGAAGTATACTCAAAGCTCATTTCTATTTGTCAGGCGCCGCGCCGTCAATCATTTGTTTTTTTATTAGCTAAACTCTTATCTACCAAGACTCCTCCCTCGAGTTAGCATTTATAAAATAAAATTACTTTCACTTATACTAAAATAATTTAGCCTTGTCACTGTAACTAACTCGGCGATAAGAAGTCTGTTATCGCCTTGTTTTTTATGGTATGATGAAGAAAAAATACGAATAAGGGAATGAATTTCATGAAAGATATTAATCAAATTAAGCGAAAACATTCTCGTTTTCCTGCTTTCTCCGATGAGACAGGTGTTAAACTTCAATCTGAAAAAAATCATCCATCATTTTCAAATGATGAACCTTGGATCCTAACCGAGGATAATGATGCACCGCTAACGAAAACATTGTTGAAACAAAATAAGAAAAAAAGAGGGATCCGCCGTTCCAAAAAAGTTAGCCAAGAAAAAACCGGTCTGACTAAATATGAAGAAAATGAACTAAAAGAACATAAAAAGCATCTACCCGATTATTCTGCTAAGCATAATTCTTCTTTTGGAAGCACGTATACACACGCAACTGCAAAAAATGAAAGTCCGACTGATTCTTTGCAAAGAAAAAATAATCGAAGGTCCTATTTTGCTTCTAAATACGTGCCAGCGACAGAGGCCAACAATAAAAATGAACATAAGAAGTCAGAAAAAGAGCTTTTAAATTCGTTGAAAAAATCTCAAGAGGATTATTTGATGTTTGAGACTGATGATACTAATCTTAAGTCAAAAGATAACAGTGATGTGCGTATTCATAAGTATGATCAAAATGAGTTATCTAATAGAGAACAAACGAAGGCAAAAAATAAAAAGGCGGGTATACTTAATCGTTCACTCAAGGGTATGATTGAGGAAGATACAAATGATCTGAAAGAAAATGGATACTTTCGAGAAGGGTAAATGAATGAAAAAACGCTCATTTTTTATTTATTATTGACAAAAATATACATATTGATATAATAATTTTTGTCGATTGCGGATGTGTTGGAATTGGTAGACAAGCAAGATTAAGGATCTTGTGGGCATATCGCTCGTGTGGGTTCGAGTCCCACCATCCGCATTGTTTGGATAGAAGTAGCTAGACCTATGATGTCTAGCTACTTTTTTATCTATATTTAGTTTTATAGCCCTTTCTCCTATAAATTCTTTATACCAAAGTAGCTAGATTTCTGAATTTTAGAGTTAGTCTGCTAAAGTAGCTTTAGTTTTTTCGAAATCTTGAGCTAGTCTGGCAAAATAGCTTTAGTTTTCTTAAAATTTAGAGCTAGTCTGGCAAAGTAGTTCTAGTTTTCTTAAAATTTAGAGCTAGTCCGACAAAGTAGCTTTAGTTTTTTCGAAATCTTGAGTTAGTCTGGCAAAATAGCTTTAGTTTTCTTAAAATTTAGAGCTAGTCTGGCAAAGTAGTTCTAGTTTTCTTAAAATTTAGAGCTAGTCCGACAAAGTAGCTCTAGTTTTTTATGGAAGCAATCACTAGTGGTGCATGAAACATTTTAAATTCACTCATTATGTTTCACACTATTTCCATCCATAAAAAAATCCTTTATACTGAGCTTGGATGACTTATCCAAGACCAATACAAAGGACAACAACATGGATAAGTATAAAACAATTTCAGCTTTTAATAAATGGCTTTCGAACATA
>NZ_BSUG01000088.1 GCF_030161475.1 Tetragenococcus halophilus subsp. flandriensis
TGAGGATACTCTCCTCGACGACCTGTGTCGGTTTGCGGTACGGGCCATTACCTTCTTGCTAGAAGTTTTTCTTGGCAGTGTGACGCCAGAACTTCGGTACTTCAATTTCCCTCCCCGTCACAGCTGGTCGTTAACAAGAAAAAGCCTTTGACTCTTTCTCCGACTGACTGCTTGGACAGACCTTTCCATTCGTCTGCTTTCTTTTGCCTCCTGCGTCCCTCCATCACTCAAATGAAGATAACAGGTACAGGAATATCAACCTGTTGGCCATCGCTTACGCCTTTCGGCCTCAGCTTAGGTCCCGACTAACCCTGGGCGGACGAGCCTTCCCCAGGAAACCTTCGTCTTACGGTGGACAGGATTCTCACCTGTCTTTCGCTACTCATACCGGCATTCTCACTTCTAAGCGCTCCAGCCGTCTTTTCAGTCGACCTTCACCGCCCTTAGAACGCTCTCCTACCAACGCACCTGATGGTGCATTCCACAGCTTCGGCAGTATGTTTAGCCCCGGTACATTTTCGGCGCAGGGTCACTCGACTAGTGAGCTATTACGCACTCTTTCAATGATGGCTGCTTCTAAGCCAACATCCTAGTTGTCTAAGCAACCCCACCTCCTTTTCCACTTAACATACATTTAGGGGCCTTAGCTGGTGGTCTGGGCTGTTTCCCTTTCGACGATGGATCTTATCACTCACCGTCTGACTGCCAAGGGGCAATCAATGGCATTCGGAGTTTATCTGGATTCGGTAACCCAAGACGGGCCCCTCGTCCAAACAGTGCTCTACCTCCATCATTGCTTCCTTAACGCTAGCCCTAAAGCTATTTCGGAGAGAACCAGCTATCTCCAAGTTCGTTTGGAATTTCTCCGCTACCCACATCTCATCCCCGCACTTTTCAACGTACGTGGGTTCGGTCCTCCAGTGCGTTTTA
>NZ_BSUG01000089.1 GCF_030161475.1 Tetragenococcus halophilus subsp. flandriensis
CTGGGGAGTACGACCGCAAGGTTGAAACTCAAAGGAATTGACGGGGGCCCGCACAAGCGGTGGAGCATGTGGTTTAATTCGAAGCAACGCGAAGAACCTTACCAGGTCTTGACATCCTTTGACCGCCCTAGAGATAGGGTTTCCCCTTCGGGGGCAAAGTGACAGGTGGTGCATGGTTGTCGTCAGCTCGTGTCGTGAGATGTTGGGTTAAGTCCCGTAACGAGCGCAACCCTTATTGTTAGTTGCCAGCATTGCGTTGGGCACTCTAGCAAGACTGCCGGTGACAAACCGGAGGAAGGCGGGGATGACGTCAAATCATCATGCCCCTTATGACCTGGGCTACACACGTGCTACAATGGGAAGTACAACGAGCAAGCCAAGCCGCAAGGCCTAGCGAATCTCTGAAAGCTTCTCTCAGTTCGGATTGCAGGCTGCAACTCGCCTGCATGAAGCCGGAATCGCTAGTAATCGCGGATCAGCATGCCGCGGTGAATCCGTTCCCGGGCCTTGTACACACCGCCCGTCACACCACGAGAGTTTGTAACACCCAAAGTCGGTGCGGCAACCCTTCGGGGAGCCAGCCGCCTAAGGTGGGACGAATGATTGGGGTGAAGTCGTAACAAGGTAGCCGTATCGGAAGGTGCGGCTGGATCACCTCCTTTCTAAGGAAAAATACGGAAGGTCGACATATCGTTTGCGCTTTGTTCAGTTTTGAGAGGTTTACTCTCAAAACTTGGTTCTTTGAAAACTGGATAGAAAAACAACAATCAACACCAACCGAGAATCCGCGTTGAACACGTTTTTTAACGAAGTTTACGCACATGTTCGAAGGGCTTTGATCGCTCAAAGCAAACACCTTCGAGAAACCCTTGACCGCAAGGTCAAGTCAGGTTAAGTAAGAAAGGGCGCACGGCGGATGCCTTGGCACTAGGAGCCGATGAAGGACGGGACCAACACCGATATGCTCTGGGGAGCTGTAAGTAAGCTTGGATCCAGAGATTTCCGAATGGGGAAACCTCGCATTTTTTATCGAATGCGGCTTGACCTGTGAATACATAGCAGGCAAGCGGAAGACGCAGTGAACTGAAACATCTTAGTAGCTGCAGGAAGAAAAAGAAAAATCGATTCCCTGAGTAGCGGCGAGCGAAACGGGAATAGCCCAAACCAGAATGCTTGCATTCTGGGGTTGTAGGACGTTTATTCACGGACAGGACGGTTAGCCGAAGGCTTTGGGATAAGCCGCCGGAGCGGGTAAGAGCCCCGTAGGCGAAAACTGTCAGGTTCGTAAACGGATCCTGAGTACGACGGGACACGTGAAATGCCGTCGGAAACCGGGAGGACCATCTCCCAAGGCTAAATACTCCCTAGTGACCGATAGTGAACCAGTACCGTGAGGGAAAGGTGAAAAGCACCCCGGAAGGGGAGTGAAAGAGATCCTGAAACCGTGTGCTTACAAGGAGTTAGAGCCCGTTTATGGGTGATAGCGTGC